>CAXAHI010000131.1:0-6038 GCA_963968645.1 uncultured Gammaproteobacteria bacterium
TATCAAAATTTATAGAGCAGGGTTCTTTAAAAATCTAACACTACATTTAATAGCTAGATATAAAAAAACACTGCATAAAAAAGCAAAACAAAAACCTAAAATTAGGCTGCCGCTTTTTGAGCTTGCTTAGACAATGACGCAACACGGTCAGAAACCTGTGCACCAAGGCTAACCCAGTGATCAATTCGATCTTGCTGGATGCGTAAACGCTCTTCTTGACCACGAGCGATTGGGTTAAAGAAACCAACCTGCTCTATAAAACGACCATCACGTGCATTGCGGCTATCAGCTACAACAACATGATAAAAAGGACGTTTTTTTGATCCGCCTCTTGATAAACGAATAGTTACCATTTTTACTTTCCTGAAAGTCAGTGTTCTAAAATTGATGATATGAAATCATTTGTTACAAATTTTTTTTGAGCCAAAATAATCGATTAACTCGTCTATTCCGCCTATCTACGCACTTTAGCAGCCCGTTATCTCTCTTAAAGATACATCTGCCACAAGCATTCACAGGGCGGAAAAAAGGCGCGCATTATACGGTAAAGAATTTTTTTTTAACACCTCCAATTTCAATCTAATGGCATAAGCCAAATATTCCACCCAAATAGATGAAAAATTGATAACTTTCAGAGAGTTAAATACAAAAATTGTCGCTTTTACAAGGCCAACTAAAGATTCAAGCCATTAAAGAAAGATGATTTGAACCAGCGGCTTTGCCTTATTAGCCTCAACAAGACGAATATAAATAATCAGGAATAAGGATAAAAACTACTTAAAGCCTGGCGGTAAACCGCCCATTCCGCCACCCATTCCACCAGGACCAGCCATTCCGCCCATACCACGCATCATATTGGCTAAACCGCCGCCCTTCATTTTTTTCATCATTTTCTGCATTTGCTTATGTTGTTTGAGCAAACGGTTTAAATCTTGGAGCTGAGTACCCGAGCCAACAGTGACACGTCGCTTACGTGAGCCGTTTAAAATATCAGGGTTACGACGCTCTTTGGGTGTCATCGAATTAATAATGGCTTCCATTTGACCAAATTGCTTTTGCGCCGCCTGCTGCTCAACCGCTTGCGCCATGCCGGCCATACCGGGCATCTTATCGAGCATGCTGCCAATACCGCCCATATTGTTCATTTGCTGAAGCTGATCACGAAAATCTTCAAGATCAAAGCCCTTGCCGCGCTTCATCTTGCGAGCAAGACGCTCGGCTTTTTTCTTATCAACCTTTTTCTCGGCTTCTTCAATAAGCGACATCACGTCGCCCATACCTAAAATGCGTGAAGCGATACGATCAGGGTGAAAAAGCTCTAACGCTGTCGTTTTTTCACCAACACCCATAAACTTAATAGGCTTGCCGGTTATAGCGCGAACTGATAATGCCGCACCGCCGCGTGTGTCAGCATCAATTTTAGTTAACACAACACCGGTTAGCGGTAGTTGCTCACTAAAAGCCTTAGCTGTATTGGCTGCATCCTGCCCCGTCATCGCATCGACAACGAATAAAGTCTCTGCAGGATTTAAAGCTTTATGCAAGCCTCCAATTTCCTCCATCATGTCACTGTCAATCGCTAACCGACCCGCGGTATCGACAATTAACACATCATGAAGGCTAAGTTTGGCAGCCGCTAGCGCACCATTAACGATGTCGATAGGCTTTTGATCAATATCACTCGGATGAAACGTGACATCAACTTCGGCCGCTAAGGTTTTTAACTGCTGGATAGCCGCAGGACGATAAACATCGGCACTCACTACCATGACTGACTTTTTCTGCGTCTCTTTTAAATATCGGGCAAGCTTAGCAACAGAAGTGGTTTTACCTGCACCTTGAAGTCCTGCCATCAAAATAATGGCTGGTGGCTTAACGGCTAAATTGAGCCCTTCATTGGCCTCACCTAGCGTTGCCTGTAACTCGCTTTGAACGATCTTTAAAAATACCTGACCGGGCGATAAGCTCTGCGTAACCTCTTGGCCTACCCCGCGCAATTTAACGCGCTCAACGAAATCCTTAACCACGGGCAAGGCAACGTCGGCTTCAAGTAAGGCCATACGCACATCACGCAAGGCATCTTTAATATTATCTTCGCTTAAATGCGCCTTACCGCTAACTTGGCGAAAGGTCTGGGATAGGCGATCACTTAGATTCTCAAACATAAGTTGTAATACACATATAAAAAAGTGGACGCAAAGTATACCTTAGCTAGCCTGTAGAGCCCAAATGAATCGGCAATTTAAACCCAAGATGGCAATATTTGCCGCAACTTAATACCGCTCTTAGGCTTCACCCACAACCGCGCATATGCCACAATCGGTTTTGTTCGAAACCCGCGCCGGCAATAGAATCAAATAGAAAGGATTAAGCAGGCAATGACAGACCTATCGACCCTAACAACAATGGCAACGCTAGCCACCACAAGCGCCGCAATATGTTACCTAATAGCGATTGTGCAGTTATTAATGGCCACACGATCGAATGCCCGCTTGCAGCAGACACAAGCCTTTCCCGTTTGGGGCTTAGCAGGTGCCGTATTGCACTTGCTAACTATCGCTATCAATACCATTGAGCATCAAGGCTTAAGCAGCAGTCTTTTTGATGCGCTATCAATAACCGCTTTTATTATCATGAGCATGGGCTTAATCGCGCAAACTCGCTATACCCTCAGAGCCATGCTAATTCCGGCGTTTATTATCGCTATTATTTGTTTGATTTTAGCGAATAGCTATTCTCACCACACGCCCATACTGGCTAAGTCGTCAGGCATGCTAACGCACATCCTCAGCTCTATTATTGCTTACAGCTTGCTTAGCCTCGCTACACTGCTAGCTTTAACACTCCAACTAATGGAACGCGGCTTAAAAGACCATCGTGAAATCAACTGGCTGCGTCAGCTACCTCCATTGCAAACCATGGAGAATCTTCTCTTTCAGCTGATCACCATCGGCTGGCTAATTCTCACTGCTGCCATTATTAGTGGCGGCATCTTTATTGATGACTTGTTTGCTCAGCATCTCGCACACAAAACGCTATTTACATCGGTCTCATGGTTACTCTACGGCCTGCTTCTTATTGGTCGTCGCAATTATGGCTGGCGCGGAACAACTGCGTTTAAACTCGCTATCGCCGCCTTTATTGCCCTCTTGCTAGCCTACTTCGGATCAAAATTTGTGCTTGAGATACTCTTAAAGTCTTACTGAAGCGATGCCTAAATAGCCCTAAACATTCAAGGTAAGGCGCAAGAGAGCTAAAGCAGCGATTACAAGCCCGCCATATAGCTACCCCACAGGTTAATTTGCGCTTGCTAAACCCCTCGGTTTTCTTCACTATTGCTGCCCGATTCGTACATAGAGGTCTACCCCGCACTTGGACGCTATTCCAATAAGCTGGCTGTTCGCAGTATTGTTTTTTCTCATCCTGTGTTCAGCATTCTTCTCCAGCTCAGAAACCAGCATGATGGCGTTAAATCGCTACCGGCTAAAACACCTTAAACAGAGTGGTCATCGTGGCGCGCGTAAAGCTTCACGATTGCTTGGTCGTACCGATCGATTAATCGGCCTAATACTGATTGGCAACAACCTCGTTAATATCGCTGCCGCTTCACTGGCAACGGCTATTGCTGTAAGACTCTACGGTGACGCAGGTTACTTTATTGCGACTGCTGCTTTAACGGTGGTCATTTTAATATTTGCGGAAGTCACACCTAAAACCTTTGCCGCTTTGTACCCTGAAAAAGTAGCCTTTCCTGCTTCTTATATTTTACAGCCGCTACAAGTTATATTTTACCCGCTAGTCTTTGTCACCAATCATATTACTAACGCTATTATTCGATGGCTGGGCGGTAATCCACAATACATTCAAAACGATGAACTTAGTTTTGAAGAGATGCGCGTTTTAGTGCAAGAGTCTGGCGGCCAGATCCCTAAAAAACGTCGCGGCATGTTAATGAACATTCTCGACTTAGAAAATGTCGTTGTTAACGATATTATGATTCCTCGTAATGAAATTTATAGCATTGATATTAATGACAGCCCACAAGTGTTGCTCGACCAAATACGTGCCAGCGAGTACACGCACATTCCCTTGTACCGCGATGAACTCGATGACCTCGTAGGTATTTTGCATTTACGACAAACTTCTCGTTTTTTAGGCCCCGCTCATCGTGACAGTAATGGCGATCACGTTATATTAGATAAACGCGCCATGATCGAATCGGCACGCGAGCCCTACTACATCCCTGAAGGCACACCACTTCACACTCAACTGTTTAACTTTCAGCGTGAAAAACGCCGTATAGGTATAGTGGTTGATGAATACGGCGTTGTCTTAGGCCTAGTGACCATAGAAGATATTTTGGAAGAAATTGTTGGCGATTACACCACCAATTTTACTGAGCAATTTGCTGATATCACTCATTTAGAAGACGGTAGTTTTGTCATTACTGGATCAGCAACTATCCGTGATATTAACCGCCAATTAGAATGGGACTTGCCTACACAAGGTGCAAAAACGCTTAACGGTCTTATACTTGAGCAGCTTGAGTCTTTTCCAGATGCCAGCGGCGTCAGCATTGAACTGGATAACTATCGATTCGAAATATTAGATGTTCAGGACAATATGATTAGCAGCGTAAGGTCGCTACGAATGCAAGCGGCTAAAAAAACTGCCCATAATGAGGATTAAAAGAACGTTTTAAACATTAAAATGAAAACGTTTTTTTTAGTCAATCAACTTACCCATATCTTTTGCCCGCTGCCAGCTAGCCTTAACAATATCTCGCTTCGCCTCTTCACTTAAAATCGACCAGCGACCAATTTCTTCAACTTTGCGAAAACACCCCTCACAAACATCGTTAATATCTAAGACACAAACGCCAATACACGGTGACTCGACCTTATTTGAATCTATTGCTTTATTCGTCATACCAATAACATTCTCTTATTAAAAATTTCGTTTTTTCTTTTTACTTTTTACCTTAAAAGCAAAACTAAACTAACGGCTCGACCACTTTTAAATCACGCATAAACGTTTGTCCGTTAGTAATATAATGATGAGCAGCTAGCGACAACGCCTCGCACTCATCTTCTGACAACTTTCTCACTACTTTTGCCGGCGAACCCAAAACCATTACACCATCAGGAATAATCGTATTTTCGGTCACTAAAGCGTTAGCACCAATAAGACAATACTTACCAATTTTGGCGCCGTTTAATATCACCGCATTAATACCCACCAAGCTATTATCACCCACACTACAACCATGCAACATCGCCTTATGGCCAACCGTAACATGACGACCAACAACCAGAGGATAACCAGGATCGGCATGCAATACCGCAGCATCTTGAATATTAGATCCCTCACCAATAGTTATACTTTCTACATCGGCGCGAATAACAACAGAAAACCAAATGCTCGCATTCGCTTTTATTTCTACTCGGCCAATCACTTGCGCATTAGGCGCAATAAAATTTATCGGCTGCTGCTGTAAAGGTGAAAACTTTCCAAGCGAATACATCATAAATTCATACCCAAGAAAAACATCATTTAAACCAAGCCAGGCCTAAAAATAAATAACAATAATCAGGGAATACTTCCCCCTCTTATAGAAATAAGAATAACCGTTGGTCAGAAAAATAAACGCATGAAATACCAATAAGTAATTGATTTTAAATGCTTTATAAAAAAATAAACTGACCAAAAACTTTTTTAAACCGATTTAATAATGATCTTTAGCTGATTACTTATTGAACAATTATATCGAATCTAGTAGTATCACTTTGCTTAACAAATTCAATGACTCATTAAAAATATCATACCAGTGCAAGTCAATTAGAAAATTATTCGGGGTTACAACACTTATTAACTAATGACGTAAATAACAAAAAACCAAAAAAAACAATGTTGTTAGTTAATGGATAAAACTAAGTACACAACAAAAAAAGACGTTGGAGCCACTCCAATAGATTCATTAGCTGTTTGTGCTAGATAAAGTTTAAAACCTGAAAAGAAACTCTCCGCTGTCGATACAA
>CAXAHI010000132.1:0-5977 GCA_963968645.1 uncultured Gammaproteobacteria bacterium
CTGGCTGTCGGGCCACCCCCGACGACCTTGACCTTAAAACTATAAAAAGAAAAGTAAACTCTCAAAATAAAAAATCAAACTCTAACTTCAATTCCTCGCTCAGCCATATACCGCTTCGCATCACCCACAGTATATTCACCAAAATGAAAAATACTCGCGGCTAAAACAGCATCTGCATGCCCCTCTGTAATACCCTCAACCAAATGCTGCAAATTACCCACACCACCCGACGCAATAACAGGTACCGAAACCGCCTCACTCACCGCGCGCGTCAAGCCAACATCAAAACCTTTCTTAACGCCGTCTTGATCCATGCTGGTCAATAAAATCTCACCCGCACCAAAGGCCGCCATCTTTATTGCCCACTCAACTGCATCAATCCCTGTAGGCTTACGACCACCATGGGTAAAAATTTCCCAACGCGCTGGCTGATCATTCGTCGCCACTTGAACTTGCTTTGCATCAATAGCGACAACAATACACTGCGAACCAAAACGCGCTGCAGCTTCTTGAACAAAATCAGGATTGTGAATAGCCGCTGTGTTAATGCCAACTTTATCCGCCCCCGCATTTAACATGCGACGAATATCTTGGCACTCACGTATACCACCGCCAACCGTAAGAGGAATAAAAACTTCACTTGCCATTTTCTCGACGGTTTTTACCATCGTGTCTCGACCTTCATGACTCGCAGTAATATCTAAAAATGTAATTTCATCTGCGCCCTGCTCGTTATAGCGTCGTGCAACTTCTACTGGATCACCCGCATCACGAATATCAACAAACTGCACGCCTTTAACAACTCGACCGTTATCAACGTCAAGACAGGGAATAATGCGTTTCGCTAAACTCATAGAAATTGCTCTAACACTTTTACTTTGCAGGTTATAAAAATAAGCGACTTAAGATTTAAAACTATCGCTATACGCTTGCGCTTCGGCAACATCCAATGTGCCTTCGTAAATGGCACGACCAGTAATGGCGCCACAAATACCTTGGCTCGAAACAGCACGTAAAGCTTTAATGTCATCCATATTCGTAATACCACCCGATGCAATAACAGGTGTAGATGACGCTAAAGCCATCGCTACCGTTGCTTCAACGTTAACGCCTTGCATCATGCCGTCACGGGCAATGTCGGTATAAACAATACTAGAAACACCGTCTTGTTCAAAACGTTTGGCTAATTCTGTGGCTTGTAAATTTGAAACTTCAGCCCAGCCATCTGTTGCCACTAAGCCATCTTTTGCATCTAAACCAACAATAATATGATTCGGAAATTCTCGACAAGCTTCACTGACAAACGCTGGCTCTTTAACCGCCTTGGTGCCAATAATTAAATAATTAACACCGGCATCAATATAGGCTTCTATTGTATCTAACGATCGAATACCACCACCTATTTGGATCGGCAAATCTGGATACGCTTTAGCAATGGCATTCACCACTTCACCATTAATCGGTTTACCATCAAAGGCACCATTAAGATCAACCAAATGCAATCGACGCGCACCGGCGGCAACCCATTTGCCAGCCATTGCGACAGGATCATCAGAGAACACAGTTGAGTCGTCCATTAAACCTTGGCGCAGTCGAACACATTGGCCATCTTTTAAATCAATTGCTGGAATCACTAACATGTTTTAAACCGTCATAAATTTTAATAAGAGTAGAGAGAATTTTTGTGCTTTATGCAATGCATTTCTATTTAAGACCTGCCTACTTAAGATCTGTCTATACAAGCCGCGTTAAGACATATCTATTTATTCAGACATGCCCATTTATTAAGACGTACCGTCCCACTGCATAAAGTTATTCAATAATTGTAAGCCGTCTTTATGGCTTTTTTCTGGATGAAACTGCACTGCAAAAATATTATCGCGCGCTAACATTGCGGTAATCGGCACGCCATATTCTGTAACACCCACTGCCGAGTCACATGACTGCGCAGCAACAAAATAACTGTGCACAAAGTAAAACCGCGCGCCGTCTTCAATGTTGTTCCACAGTGGATGCGCTTGCGTTTTTGCTACGCGATTCCAGCCCATATGCGGTACTTTTAATTCTGCAGTTGCGGCGGCGAGTTCTGGTGTTTGCTTAAAGGCTTCAGAAAAGAATTCGACGTTATCAGGAAATAAGCCTAAACAATCAACGCCACCACTTTCTTTTGAATGCGCCATCATGCCTTGCATGCCGACACATATACCGAGTAAGGGTTTTGTTTTTGCAACTTCAAGAATCACTTGATCAAGGCCGCGTGCGCGAACTTCACCAATACAATCACCAATAGCGCCTACTCCAGGATATACAACACGGTCGGCATTTTTAATGATATCGGGATCATCACCTACCCAGACATTACTGTTAGGTGAAATATGTTGCAGGGCTTTAGAAACGGAATGGAGGTTACCCATTCCGTAATCAATGACAGCTACATCGACAGATTTTGGCACGGCGGAATCTTATCCTGAAGTAAGTAGTGAACCTGAATCAAGCGCTAGTGATAAAAAGGGCTCTTATAAAGAGCCTTTCGTTGAAGGCATAACACCCGCCATTCGCGGATCAAGCTCTACGGCCATACGTAGCGCGCGGCCAAAAGCCTTAAACACAGTCTCTACCTGATGGTGACTATTTTCACCGCGCAAGCAATCAATATGCAACGTTATGTTGGCATGGTTAATAAAGCCTTGGAAGAACTCATGAAAAAGATCAACATCAAAGCCGCCAACAGAAGCGCGTGTAAAGGGCACATTAAACTCAAGACCCGGTCGGCCGGATAAGTCTAAAACCACACGCGATAACGCTTCATCTAATGGCACATAAGCATGGCCATAACGACGTAAACCTTTTTTATCGCCAACCGCCTTAGTAAAGGCTTGGCCAAGCGTAATGCCGATATCTTCTACCGTATGATGAGCGTCAATTTGCAAGTCGCCATTCGCCTTCACATCTAAATCAATTAGACCATGACGGGCTATTTGGTCGAGCATATGCTCCAAAAAGGGAACGCCTGTATCAAATTTAGATTCACCGGTGCCATCAAGATTCACAGATACGCTAATTTGCGTTTCTAAGGTATCTCGTGAAACCGAAGCGGTGCGTGCCTTAACTGGGTTGGTCGACTGGCTCATGTCACTCTCTAATTTTTGGGTCATGTGGGACAAAGGGGCATCCATAACGGATGCGGGCTTATCTTCATTATAGTTAAAAGCCCTCACTTGACGTAGCGTCAATAGAGGGCAATTTTGCCAACAAAGGCATCAATAATAAGCGCTAAAAAGATAGTTTGCGCTTACTTATGCCTTTTTAGCCTTGGGCTTTACCCTGATTAGCGACAGAATTCATCATCGCTTTAATCGCTTCTGGGTCACCTAAGTACTCACTGCTTATTGGTTTAAGGTCGGCATCAAGTTGATAAACCAACGGTACACCGGTAGGAATGTTAACGCCGATAATATCTTCGTCGCTGATATTATCGAGATACTTAACCAATGAGCGCAAGCTATTACCATGAGCAGCAATTAATACGCGCTTACCTGACAAAATAGTAGGGCTAATTACATCATGCCAATAAGGCAGTACACGATCGATAGTTAACGCTAAGCTTTCACCGCGTGGCAATATCGCAGGATCTATATCGGCATAGCGCGCATCATTACCGGGGAAATGCTCACTATCGAGCTCAACCAGTGGTGGCGGAATATCGAAACTGCGACGCCACACTTTAACTTGATCTTCACCGTGAATTTTCGCCGTCTCAGCTTTATTCAAGCCAGTGAGCGCGCCGTAATGTCGCTCGTTCAAGCGCCAGCTATTTTCAACGGGTAAATCCGTATGCTCCATCGCTTCTAATGTGAGTGATAAAGTCCGAATAGCCCTCGTAAGCACTGAACAATAAGCAATATCAAAATCAATACCTTGTTCTTTTAATAGCTGGCCGGCGAGTTTTGCCTGAGCAACGCCCTCTTCTGCAAGATCAATGTCATACCATCCGGTAAAACGATTTTCTTGATTCCAGATACTTTCCCCATGGCGGAGAAGAACCAATTGATACATGATAACGCCCTCTTAAATAAGCCTGCTGTCTAAAAAGGTCGCGATTATACAGTACAAGGCAAAATATCGCTTCTCGATTATGTCGGTTTAATACGATTAAACACGGCTTTAAGCCCCTAGATGACCATATTGGCAGTGAGTTTCGTGATTTAATTAAAAGCGGACTTAACGGTTTATTTAACGAATAATGCCTGCTTTAATCTCTTATTTACATAAAAACGGTACCCATAAAACGCGTGAGTAAAACTAGGCCTATAAAATCGTCGAAACAAGCCATTCCTATTGAGCGCAGCTCAGCCTTTTCGACGCGCGTACTTAAATGGTTTGATCAACACGGTCGCAAAGATTTACCGTGGCAGAAAAATATCAACGCCTATCGAGTATGGGTGTCTGAAATAATGCTGCAGCAAACGCAAGTTAAGACGGTGATTCCCTATTTTGAACAATTTATGCAGCGCTTTCCTACTATCGAGGATTTAGCCCGTGCTAGCCAAGATGATGTATTACATCACTGGAGTGGCTTGGGTTATTACTCACGCGCGCGCAACTTACATAAATCCGCACAGCAAGTGTGTGAGACGCACAGCAGCAACTTTCCACAATCCGTTGAACAGTTAATTGAATTACCCGGTATTGGTCGCTCCACAGCAGGCGCCATAGCAGCCATTGCCTTTGGCGAACACTGCTCCATTCTCGATGGCAATGTAAAACGTGTACTAGCTAGACACTTTGCAGTAGAAGGTTGGCCAGGAAAATCGGCGGTGGCCGATCATCTTTGGGTCTATGCAGAAGCGCACACACCCAAAAAGCGTGTGGCCGACTATACACAGGCAATGATGGATTTAGGCGCAACACTGTGCACGCGCAGCAAGCCTAACTGTCTAGCATGCCCATTGCAGAAATCTTGTATTGCTTTAGCCGATAACTCAGTGTCACTGTATCCCGGCAAGAAACCCAAAAAAGTGATTCCCGTTAAAAGCACTAACATGCATATTGTGGTCAATGAAGATGGCCATGTTTTATTGCAAAAACGTCCGCCAACGGGAATCTGGGCCAGCCTATGGAGCCTGCCCGAAGGTGAATTATCACTGCCGCATTTGCAACTGAACAAAGGCAGTCACTGGCCAGAAATACGCCATACTTTTAGTCATTTTCATCTGGATATTACTCCCATACAATACCGCTCAAATGGCGAGCACAGCCTAATGGAACCGGACAGATGGCTTTGGTACAACCTTAACCAGCCCGCGGAAGTCGGCCTAGCCGCCCCCGTTACCAAATTGCTCGCAAAGTTAAAGCTAGAAAAGTTAAAGCACCTAAAATAGACATTATTATTGATAGTTAGCACCTACATACCCGCTGGCTAAATACTGAATTAACCGAAGGATTTGAAATGACCCGCACTGTTTTATGTCGCAAGTACCAAAAAGAAATGCCTGGCCTTGATACGCCCCCTTACCCCGGCCCTAAAGGCGAAGAAATCTTTAACCATGTATCGCGTCAGGCATGGGAAGAATGGCAAAAGCATCAAACAATGCTGATTAATGAAAAGCATTTAAATATGCGCGATATGGAATCTCGGAAGTTTCTGCAATCAGAAATGGAGAAGTTTTTATCGGGTGAGGTATTTGAACAAGTCGAAGGCTATGTACCTCCAGAGGCTTCTTAAACAAGCCGAATCAATGATTTCGGCTTAAATGCTCATTAAATCCTTAATAAAAGACGCTTAATTAATATTGCTTTCAAGGACTTCTTGACTATGCTGAAGTCTGCGGGTTTAATACGCCCTCTTTTTTTGCTGACCTTAATTCATCCCTAGAATTAATCAGCAAGTACAAGATACGCCCAGATAGCTCAGTTGGTAGAGCAGGGGATTGAAAATCCCCGTGTCCGTGGTTCGATTCCGCGTCTGGGCACCATT
>CAXAHI010000133.1:0-5970 GCA_963968645.1 uncultured Gammaproteobacteria bacterium
ATAGCAAGGCGATTAAGATTCCCGTTGCCCAATAGGGTAGCAGTGGTATGTTGCCCTCAGGGGGATCTGCACTTAAAGGATTAGCATCAAATCCATCTTGATAGCCGTCGCCATCGGTATCTGGATTATTGGGATCACTGTCGATACCTTCGTTGTAGTTACTTGCATTGCCATCTCTATTAACTTCTTCGAAATCGGATGAATAGTCATTATCCGAATCACTGTCGAAGGGGTCGGTGCCTAAAAATATTTCCGTCGAATTATTCAAACCATCATTATCATCATCACTAAGTGCATTGATGGTGATGTTAATGGCGAAGGTCTCAGTATTGCTGGTGCTGTCAGTAATTGAGGCAGTAATAATATGATTACCATCGCTGAGCGTAGACGCAATTGTAGCTCCGTTAGCAAACTCTCCATCAATGGAAGAGCTCCATATAACATTGCTGCTGATATTCCCGTCTTCGGGATCATTAGCGCTAGCAGTAAAGCTTTGTGTATCCGTTAGTATCGTATCGTTAGTGGCTGGGCTAGAAATGCTGATGCTGGGTGTTAAATTAGAAACAACGTTAACTTGAAATGTTTGGTTGTTGCTATTGGTACCGTCGGAGGCGGTGAGCGTGATATTCACTGTGCCAGACGCACCGGATATGGGTGTAACAATGACTTGTCGTAAACGTTGATTGCCTATAAATGTAATGCCATTATTTTCAATGATACTTGTATTAGAAGAGCTTGCACTCATATTAACAGCGGCAATATCGGTGTCGTTATCAAGTAGTACAAAATCAATTTGAGTCGGGCTAGAATTAATAATTTCTACGTCACCGATATCAGCAATAATGGGTTTGTCGTCCACCGACGTCGTCCAGCCAATATCTTGTAGTAGCGCTTTTGCTAGTCCAATGCTATCAGTTCCTTGGCCAATAAACGGCTCCATGAGTTCGAAGGGCTCTGCGCTTTGACTAAAATGTGATACCGAGCCAGCGTTAAAGATGCTGGGTGCATGCATTTTTACATGGCCTTGGCTGGTACCTGCGTTTAAGTCAGTCATGTTTGCTTGCACATTACTGCCAATCCAATGAAGATCGGGATCACCAGTAGCTGATGCTGCTCGCTCGGCATTGGTCATTTGCTGCCAGGTCAGTCCTGTGCTGTGGTCTTCTAACATGCGAATAAAAATATCGTCACGATTATTTAAGCGCTGTCCTGTACTTTTATTCGTGAGTGTTGAAAATCCTATTCCGTGCAAAATTTCATGCAGAACGACAGATAAAAAATCAATATCTTGTATGCTGGCGCCACCGTCTAGACCGTAATACCAGTTACGATTATCTAGGCAGTTATTGTTGTTATCGATATCACTATTGAAGGTGAGTGTCATATCGCTTCGTGTGGTATTTAAATCAGAGCCATTAATACTATTGGCGAGCGCTTGAGGGTAATAAGTATTAGCAAAAGGATAGCTAGATGCGCTATTGCCAAAGTGATTAGTAGAGGGACCGCCATAGCCTAAGGTTGCAGCACTGGCATTGCAGCTTAGTGAATCAAATTCTGCATCAATAGTAATAGGAATACTACTGTCAATAACTTGCTCTAATAGGCGTGCAGCAAAATGAATAACATTCTGTCTTTGCTGGCCAAGTGTTGCGCCTATGTTGCCACCAATAGGCATCACAGCAGTACTATCGTTGAGGCCCTCATTTTCATCATTAAGCATATTGAGTGAAATAGACGTGGCATGAATCGGCAGCGATAGAGCGACGCTAATGCCGCAGAGAACGCTGCAAAAAAAATTGTTGGGAAATAAGCGCCTTAAAATGGGCATATAAAAATCCGTATTGAAAAATACTATTTGTTTTATTTTTTACTCGTCAACTAACGGTTCAGTAATATCAGTAACAACGGTATTACCGTCTTCATCAATAAACGCTATTGCAACAGACGCTGCGCGATTACCCAAATTAACATAGCCGCCTTCTTCGGTTTCTATTTCAGTATAGTTTTGATTGGGCGGGTTAAGGCGCGCGTTTATCTCTGCTCGCATTTCGGGTGTTAGACGTTGCTTTATTAGCTCAGCCAATCGATCATCTTCGGATTCTTTTAAAGACGGTTGTTGAATCAATACCTGTTGTTTAGGCGCAGTATCTATTACAGCGGCGGTTTCTGGTTCAGCTTCTCTTGGCTTAGCTTCTTTTGATTCAGCTTCTCTTAGTTTAATTACGGCTGATAAGCTTTGAATGTCAGTTAAAGGCGCTTTAGGAGCAGGTTGTGATGGTCTGAAAAAAATCACCATAGCAATGACTAAGCATAGAATGCCGATGATAATTTTTTTTAAGTGTCTGATATTCATAGAAAATAGACTCTTTTAATGAGTGGTTTTTCTTTTCGTTTTAAGTATTTTTTATTATTAACAAGCGCTGTTTTGTTGTTTGTTTTTTATTCTACTGTTTATTGGCGACTTTGGCAGTAAAAAATAGTTTTTTTAGCCTAGCCGTTAGTGCTTTTGATTGGCGACAGTATCACGCAAATGGACAAACAGTTTGCGTGCTGAAATAGGCGGTTTGTTTTTTGTTGTTTCATGCGCTATTGCACGAATAATTTGGCGCAACCATTGTCTGTCGCCTTCAGCGTACTTCTCAATAAACAGTTCAATGGCAGGATGGCCTTCGGCAATAATACGGTCGCGCCATTGTTCAACCAAGTGATGCTGTTGATTCGATATATTATGCAGCGTGCGTTGCTTTTCAAAATGTGCTTCGATGACATCAATAGTTTCTTGGCCTTCTTTGCGCATCAGCTTGCCAATAAATTGCATTTGTCGACGTAAACCTTCGCGATGCTTGATGCGTTTGGTTTCAATCAATGCCGTATGCAGCTCATCAGAAATGCCTATATTTTCGAGATCCTGCTTTTTTAACTCGAGCAGTTTTTTACCTAGCTCTTGTAGGCCATGCATTTCACGCTTGAGCTGACTTTTACTGACAACATCTTCGACTTTGTCTTTATCTATTTTTTTTCTAGCCATAACGGTTACTGTTTTAAGTGTGATGTTAACGCTAATTAAGCGTAGAAGATTGTCGCTAAACCTAAGAATGACATAAAGCCAACGACATCTGTAATAGTAGTTAATGCAACGCTGCCCGCAAGTGCCGGATCAATATTGGCCTTGTTTAATGCTAATGGCAGTATTGCGCCGGCAAGCGCTGCGGTAATTAAATTAATAATCATGGCTGCAGCAATAATGCCGCCAAGAATCATATCGTCAAACCATAAGGCGGCAGCCACGGCCACCACGGCAGCCCAGAGCAGGGCGTTAATAACGCCAACGGCAAGTTCGCGAATAATAAGCCAGCGTTGGTTGTGGGCTTTGATATGACCAATAGCGAGGCCACGTACCACAATCGTTAATGTCTGCGTGCCGGCAACGCCACCCATGCTGGCAACAATGGGCATGAGTATCGCTAGCGCAACCACTTTATCAATGGAGTCTTGAAATAAGTTAATGACTGCAGCAGCAATAAACGCAGTGATTAAGTTGAGTCCTAACCATAACGCTCTTCTGGGCGTCGTTTTAATAACGGGCGAAAAAGTATCTTCTTCTTCATCTAGGCCGGCCATGCTCATTAATGAGTGGTCGGCATCTTCACGAATAACATCAACAATGTCATCGATAGTAATACGACCGAGTAATTTTCCATCTTCATTAACGACCGGTGCCGATACCCAATCTTTTCGTTCAAAGCGACGCGCGACTTCATCGTCAGGCATATCGACCGGAATCGCCTTAACATCGGAGAGCATGATGTCGCGGACAGTTTTATTCGGGTCAGAGACCAGTATTTTTGCTAACGGCAAAATGCCGATAAACTCATCGCTGCGATTCACAACATAGAGATTATCAGTCATATCAGGAATTTCATCATGACGACGCAAGTAACGTAGTACTACATCAATCGAGTGGCGCGCACGTACGGTGATGGTATCGGTATTCATTAAGCCGCCAGCGGTATTCTCTGGATAGCTTAATGCGCTAGTGACGCGTTGACGATCTTGTGTGGTCATGGCTTGCAAGACTTCACGGGTAAGACGATCTGGCAGTTGCTGCAGGATGTCGACCATATCATCCGTTTCTAGCTCGGCTGATAAAGCAACTAGTTCAGCGTTCTCCATGGCAAGTACGAATTGGGTTTGTAATTCATCACCAAGAAAGGGCAGTACATCACTGCGGCGTTCTTCATCGACTAATGCCCATAAGATTTGTCGTGAAGGCGGAGGCGAGGATTCAATAAGGTGCGCTGTTTCTTCAGCCGCTAATACTTTCAGCATATGACGGGCATGTTGAAAAGTGCCGCTTTGCAGCAGGTCGGCCACTTCTTGGCTGCGCGAAAGATCCTGATTGTGATCGGCAATTGCTGGCATGTTGCACTTCTGGCTATTAGCGATGAATTGTTAGCATTACGATGTTAAGGCTGTTTCTATTATATAGACGGTTTTTTGAACCGCTATTTGAAACACTGACTGATATGCTTGCTGAAAATGGATGATTAGCGCGAAGCGCTAGCGTTATTAGTCAATGCGTTTAGTCAGTGCATAAAATCAAACTTTAACGGGTACCTAATTAAGAAGATTATGCGTGATAGGGCTTGTATCAACAAGTAATGATGCAGGCAAGATTACCGATGTTAGGGTAGGAGAGCTGTTTTATTCGCCTTCGTCGAAGAGGTTATTGATAAGCTGGGTAATGGCGCTCATCGCTTCGGTTTCATCGCGACCTTCGGTTGTAATGATAAGTTCGGAGCCTTTGGCTGCGGCGAGAAGCATTACTGACATGATGCTTTTGCCATCAATCGATTTGCTGTTGTATTCAATGCTGACGACGCTGGCAAATTGTGTAGTGATATCGACCAGTTTATTGGCTGCCCTGGCATGTAGGCCCAGTTTGTTTTGTATGGTAATGGTCGCTTGTGGCATGATTTTTCAGCTGTGTCGAAGGTCAATAAATGGTGTGGTTTGAATCTCGTGCCCCAGAGTCGGCTATGCGTCTGCTACTGTCAATAGGGGGTGCCGATACATTGTCGTGGTGCTTATCAATAATGCTTAAATTCACGATGTCGCACCTGAACCACGTTGTCTGGTTCGCTAAAGTGTTTGTGGAGTGCTTCGGCAATAAACACTGAGCGGTGTTTGCCGCCCGTACAGCCAATGGATACTGTGGTGTAGCTGCGTTTGGCCTCTCTAAATTTTGGAAGCCAGTTTTCAAGATATTGAGTAATGTCGGCAATCATTGCTTGGACATCATCATTACCTTTTAAAAAATCAATGACGGGTTGATCTTGGCCGGTGAACTCGCGAAGTTCAATATTCCAATACGGATTAGGTAGGCAGCGCACATCGAATACTAAATCAGAATCAATGGGGATATTGCTTTTAAAGCCAAAAGATTGAAACAGTAAAGACATATCGGATGAAGATTTTCCGCCCACTCGATCCCCAATGACTTGTCGTAATTCATGTAATGACATGGTGCTGCTATCAATGCTTAAGTCGGCCATCGCTGAGATGCTATCAAGCAGTAGTGATTCTGTTTCAATAGCTTCTTTTAAAGACATGTGCTCATTGCTAAGCGGGTGTTTACGACGCGTTTCAGAAAAGCGTTTTATCAGTGTGCTGTTGGTGGCATCAAGGTAAATAATGTTGGTATCAACTTGATCTGGAATTTCTGCCATTAACTGCGGGAAGCATGATAAATCAGTAGGGATATTACGTGCATCAATACTCACGGCGATTTTGACATTGCTGTGGTCGGCATGATGATCGACATCGATAGCTTGCTTTGCGAGTGCTGGGAGTAAACCGGCGGGTAAATTATCGATGCAGTAGAAATCTAAATCTTCAAGCATGTTAAGAGCAGAGCTTTTTCCGGATCCAGATCGGCCACTAATTATCACAAGTTTCATACTATTATTC
>CAXAHI010000134.1:0-5966 GCA_963968645.1 uncultured Gammaproteobacteria bacterium
GACTGGCATGTCGGGCCACCCCCGACGACCTTGACTTTAAAACTCAAACAAAAAAACCAAACCCTCAGAATATGCCATCATAACTAAAAGCCTATGCACAAGACTCTCGCCCCACCTCATCCCCCTATAAATAGACTGATCAATATAACCAAACATCAAGTATTAACCGTCACCAAAAAAAACTCATCAGCCCGCTTATTCATAACATAAAGAAAACAAAAACCGCCCCATTTTTGTGCATAGAAATCACGATCCCTAAAAAAGACTAAAAAACCAGCATTACAGACAAAACATCCACTAAAATCAGCACTTCCAAGCTCAGATTGCTTGCCATTTTTCCGATGAAACAGTACCTTATATCACTGTGCTGCATAAAGTGATGCAGATAAAATTAGAATTTAGGAGCAACCGCATGAAATTGGTAACAGCCATAGTTAAACCGTTCAAACTTGATGACGTTAGAAGCGCATTATCTGATGTGGGCGTACAAGGTGTAACGGTAACTGAAGTAAAAGGTTTTGGCCGTCAAAAAGGCCATACCGAGCTGTACCGTGGTGCCGAATACGTTGTCGATTTTCTTCCTAAAGTGAAACTAGAAATTGCCGTTAGTGATGAACTTGTCGATGTCGTTATCGAAGCGATTACTTCATCAGCTAATACAGGTAAAATTGGCGACGGAAAAATCTTCGTTGCTAACCTAGAGCAGATAGTACGTATTCGTACTGGTGAAACAGGTAATGATGCTGTGTAGCAGCGCCATATCTTTGATATTTAAAAAGGCTGCTTTGGCGGCCTTTTTTTATGCCTGTCAAAAACTAAATAAAATAGTTAGGTTGTTCATGGCTCTTCACTATTGTGGCAATTAAAAGTAGTTCGTCACCTATATAAGGGTCGATGACTCGGGCCATAGCCATAAATTCTTCCAGCGGTCTTTTAAGCTAAATCGGCCATTAAAAAAACCATGAGAAATAATGCCGTTTTTGTATTAGTGGTCGTTGAAACAAATAAGCACCACATCTTGTGGTCTGGTGCTTATCCGGCTGTAATCCGTCTAGATGACTGTTTTTTTAGCAAAATAACAATGGCGCTTTCTCTATTCTTAGCTATAAATATACTTACTTAAAATGTCCGCGATGTCGGACCTTGTGTAAACGAGAGTAGCGAGAGTATTACCGTGAAAAAAACAGATATGAAAAAAACGACTAAAACGAAATCTAGTAGTGCTAAAAAAGAGAGCGCTGCTGCAGTTGATCTTTCTTTTATTGGCTCTAAAGATGAAGTGGCTGAAACACGCAACTCGGCTAGTCGCGAACGTGTTCGCTCAGTATTAGATGATGAAGTCGCAAAGTTTTTAAATGGTGGCGGCAAAATCAATAACGTCGAAGCAAACGTAATGGGTGATCCACCACGTAAGCCTGAAAGTAATTACGGCAGCCGACCTATTTAAATCTAACTGCTAAGACTTAGTAGCGCGGCTGGTAAGTCTTTAATGTGGTTGATAATTGCATCAGCTACTATCCCTTCAGATAGTTTTTCAGATGGCTCTTTAGATAGCCCATCAGATAGTCCTTTAGATAGTCCTTTAGATAGCCCATCAGATTGACGACACTCAGTATTCCCTTTTTGAAACTCACGTTTTTTTATGCAGTCATGTTTATGTTCATGGCCATCAAGCCATATGGCTTTAAACTGTGCGCGTTTTGCACCTACTATATCGCATAAAAAATCATCCCCAACATGAACGATTTCAGAAGGATCTAAGCGCTGGCCTAATAGGTTTTCAATATTGCTGAGTGCGGTATCGAAAATAAGACTATCGGGTTTGCTAGAGTTAATATGTTCGGCAGAAAGTGCGAAAGAAAAATGATGCCCTATAGGCGTTTGCTTAACATCTGCATTGCCATTACTTATCGTGCCTAGTAAATGGTTTTTACTGAGGTTGGACAGTAATTCTTCAACCCCTTCATAGCAATTTACTTTTTGTCTTAGTTGATAGTGCACGCTAAAGGCTTGCTCTGATAATTCTAATGCTTCAACTTCTGAGTAGTCGCTACGAAGCGCAAAGGCTTTAATCGTCTCTTTTCGTACTTGGCTAATCTGATTCTTAAATCGAATATCTTCTTTAAATAGTCTAAAACGAAACTCAGACATATCCGCAAGGCTAAATTGATTCGTTAGTGCGGCCGCATTTATTTTAAGCCATTCATAGGTTTCATTTTCAGCGTGTATTAATGTTGGCTTTAATGGCCATAAGGTATCGTCTAAATCAAAGGTAATGGCTTTAATTGTCATTGTCGTTTTCGCTTACTGTTGCTTTGTCTTTGTGAGAATTATTATCATTTTGAGTTGCTGGTTCGACTTCAGCCGCTCGCTGAGCCCTAGGGTGTGCATCATCATAAACGCTAGCAAGGTGTTGAAAGTCTAAATGCGTATAGATTTGAGTGGTTGATAAATTCGCATGGCCAAGTAACTCTTGTACTGCACGTAAGTCGCCGCTGGACTCGAGCATATGGCTGGCAAAAGAATGCCTAAGCATATGCGGGTGCAAGTTTTGTTGATACTCTAAATGCTGAGTAGCTACTTTGAGCCGTTGTTGAATGGCGCGGTGTGAAAGTCGTGTACCGCGGGTGCTAACAAATAGTGCTGCTTCCTCTGCAATTGCCATAGTCGGACGTTCAGATAGCCAGTGCTTAATGGCGCTGATAGCAGCCTGGCCGAGCGGTAAAATACGCTGCTTATCACCTTTGCCTGTTACGGTAATGAGTGACTGTGCTTGGCTAAGGTCGATATCATGGACGTTGAGCAGTGCTAGCTCGGCAAGCCTTAAGCCGGCGGCATAAAAAGTCTCCATTATTGCTTTGTCACGGATAATCAGTTTTTTATCGGCCTCTGATACTGCCTTTGTTGTGGCTGATTTTGGGGGCCGGGTAAGCGCGTTATCGAGAAGTCCTTTAACTTGATCAACATCCATAGTGACTGGCAGTTTTTTATTCGCTTTGGGTGCTCGAATACCATCTGCAGGATTATGATCGGCCGATAAAGAATGGCCGTCAATATGCTGATTAGTGAAATTAAAGAAACTACGAATAGATGAAAGCTTACGCTGGATAGATTTTGGCGCTAAGCCTTGGCGATGTAGCTTGGCGGTGTATTGACGAATCCACTCGCTATCAATACTACTAAGTGTTGGGCGTTGTGATGATTCACAGTGCTGATAAAAATGCTGCAGGTCTGCCTTATAAGCCGCAATGGTATGTGACGATAAACGCCGCACTGAAGTCAAATATTCAATAAATAAAGTGCCAGCTTTATTAAGCGAATCTTTGTCAGATGGCGATGAATCTATCGGCGGAGTGTCAGGCATGACGCGAAGGCTACTATCATGATAATTGTCGTTGGACTAACGCAGTGAGTATGTCGCAAAGGTAATCAAGAAACAGTGTGCCAGTATCACTATTGTAATGATCGGCATTATGATGCGCGACAGCCAGCATAACGATAATGTCAGCACCAGAGCTACGCTCGATTTTTTTGCTGGCAATAGCGGCAGAGCCAATGGCATATTTTGTATTAGTAAAAATAAACTCGGCCTCAGCTTCTCTTAAGCTGCCACATAGCGATTGGTTGTTATTAACGATGCCTGAAATTTTCTGCTCAGCCTCACTGGTATCTTGGTAAAAATCTGCGTCTATTGAATATTGATTTTGTGTTTCAGTGTCAGTAATTAAAGTTACGCTAGCAGACTCTACGCCAAATTTTTTGTGCAGTTCAGTTTGAAGCAGGGTGCAAATGCTATTTAAGGAGTCAGCATTAATAAGATCAATGACTAATGATTGAGTAGTGTTAAGTAAGCTATCATTTTCTTTAGCCGCTTCAATTAGCTCGCCAAGTTTATGACGAGTTTGAATGCCGCGCTCTCTGAGTATCGCTACCTGACGCTCGATTAATGATGTTGCATTGCCACTATTATGTGGCAGAGACATCTCGGCTAAAATGATTGGGTTGCGGTGAAAAAAATCAGGGTTGCTCGTTAAAAATTGAGCGACTGTTTCATCCGATAACGCTTGGTTTGCATTGCCATTTTGTGTGCTAGCTGTTTCTTTATCCATTGTGGCTGAACTCATAATGTGATTTTCCCGTCGAAAACTTTAGTAGCGCTGCCCGTCATAATGAGAGCTGCGTTGCCGCCTGACCATTGAATATTTAATTGACCACCAATAAGTTCTACATCGACCTCTGCATCCAGTATACCGTTATTGATGCCGGCTGCGACTGCCGCGCAAGCGCCGCTGCCACAGGCTTGTGTTTCGCCAACCCCTCGCTCGAACACTCGCAATTTTATGCTGTTGCGAGAGAGTATTTGCATAAAGCCTACATTCACATTGTTAGGAAACTGACTATGGCACTCTAATAATTTACCGAGGCCTGCAACGTCTGCGGTATCAATATTGTCGACCACCATAACGGCATGGGGGTTGCCCATAGATACGGCGCTAATGTCACTGCTGCCTTGTGCGTGGTCAATAGTATAAATGCTGGCCGATGCATTGTTCGCAAGCGCTTTACTTGGAACGAAGGGTAGTGATGCCGGGTCAAAATTCGGCACACCCATATCTACGCGAAAGGTATTGTTATCAACGATATCAATATTAATGAGGCCGGTATTGGTTGATACTTTTAAATGTTGTTTGCCCGTCAGTTTTTTATCGGTGACAAACTTTCCAAAACAGCGTGCGCCATTACCGCATTGCTCAACTTCAGTGCCATCGCAATTATAGATGCGGTAATGGAAATCGGTATCAGTAGTGGCTGGCGGTTCAACCAGCAATACTTGATCACAGCCAATGCCTAAATGCCGGTCAGCAATATGTCGAATATGGTCAGCACTTAGCTGTGCATTTTGCGATAGTAAATCAATCACTACAAAGTCATTGCCAAGCCCGTGCATTTTGGTAAATCGCAATTGCATAAATTAAACCTGCTTAGCTATCTAGATTGATCGGTTGTTGAGATGATCGAGTGAAAATTGAATTTAGAAATATAAACTAAATTGTTTTTTCACCGCGCACTAAATCTTCAATCGTTTCGCGTTCACGAACTATATGAAATTCGTCACCGTCGACCATAATTTCAGCGGCGCGACCACGGCTATTATAGTTTGATGCCATAACAAAGCCGTAAGCACCGGCTGAGCAAAGGCAAAGTAAATCTTGTTCGGCTATCGCGAGTGGTCGCTCTTTACCAAGAAAATCACCGGTTTCACACACGGGGCCTACGACATCATATGTATGCAGAGGACGATCTGCTTTTTCGGTGAGAGGCAAAATATCCATCCATGCATTATAAAGCGCAGGACGAATCATATCGTTCATGGCTGCATCAACAATAGCGAAGCGTTTTTCTTCGTTATGTTTAATAGTATCAACACGCATTAACAATACGCCGGCATTAGCGGCAATCGATCGGCCAGGCTCCATCACTAATGATTGCGGACGGCCAGCTAAGGTTTTAAGCAAGGTTGCAACATAGTCAGCGGGTGAGGGTGGTTGTTCATCTTGATAGCACACGCCAAGGCCGCCACCGACATCAATATGCGATAACGTAATGCCTGCTTGCTCTAAGTGATCAACCAGTTCAAGGACGCGTTTAAGTGCATCATTAAACGGCGACAGTGAAGTGAGCTGCGAACCAATATGGCAATCGATACCAATAACATTAATAGAGGGCATAGCGTGAGCGAGTTCATACACGCGCGGTGCTTCATCGATATCAATGCCAAATTTGTTTTCTTTTAAACCCGTCGAAATATAGGGATGCGTTTGCGCGTCTACATCGGGGTTAACGCGTAATGATATTGAAGCAATAACACCAAGCTCGTTTGCAATAGTAGCAATACGCTCAAGTTCGGTTTCAGATTCAATATTAAAACAATGTACGCCTACTTTTAAGGCGCGCGTAATTTCATG
>CAXAHI010000135.1:0-5878 GCA_963968645.1 uncultured Gammaproteobacteria bacterium
ACGACCTTCGGGTTATGAGCCCGACGAGCTACCAGACTGCTCCACCCCGCATCAATATCGTATCAATCACTTTACTATCTCTGATAATAATAAAGCGTAAAAACTCTCCGTTGGAAGCACTTTGTTCAGGGCTCCGTTAAGAGGGCGTGCATCATATGGATTCCTGATGCTAACGTCAAGTGTAATGACAAGCGGTGTAGTGATTATTCTTCTTTTATTTACGCTTGGTCAACTTAGCCACAGCATTTCTTGAATTTTTTCCCGCTGCCACAACTACAAGGGTCGTTTCTACCTACTTTCTCAGGGACAATCGTCTGTCCATCGCAAAAATACCAAGCATCATCGACTTTTTTGAACTGAGATCGTTCACAATGACGATGCTCAACTTCATCTTCGTCGGTATAAGCGGCTATAAAGTCTACACTGCCAACTTTGTCTTCTTTTTGACCGGCTTTTGAAGTGATTATGCTGAGCTGGTGCCAGGTAGAGCTCTCGGCCCAATGCTGTGTGGCTTCAAAGTCGAAGTCTTCTCGGCTATCAGGATGAAGTGAGTCATGCAAAAAATCGACAGAGGCTGTCGCATAAGCACTATAGCGAGCACGCATTAGTTGTTCAGCTGAAGAGGCTTTCGTTGTATTATTTATCACAGGGGCGCAACAATCTTCAAAGCTTATCTTTTTTCCGCAGTGACATTCGCTCATAATGCTCTTCTCTTTAAATATTGGGTCGTGGTTAAGTATTGGCGATCGGTTTTTAGTTTTTGAATAATAATGACTACATGCATTCTAACAGCAGTTAAAGGCGTAAACCATAAATGACCGATTTTGATGATATTCGTCCTTATAATGATGAGGAGGCTGTTGAAGCCATTCAAAGAATCATTAGTGATGATGAATGCTTGAACCTCATTGCTATGCTTAAGTTTCCGCGATTATTCGCTTTGTGTTCTTGGCTTTTAAAGCCGCTGTTGCGATTAAGCTTACAGAATAAGGCCAAGGTGATTCACTCGGTAGATGATTTTCAAGATATCGTGGCTGGTTATTTAAATAAAATGCTAGCTAAAACGACCGATGGGCTGACAATTCGTGGCTTCGAAAATGTTATTTCCAATCAACCTTGCCTATTCTTAAGTAATCATCGAGATATTGCGCTCGATCCTGCAGTTACTAATTATGCGCTTTATAACAATGGCCTAAAAACGGTTCGTATTGCTATTGGTGATAACCTATTAAGTAAGCCCTTTGCATCCGATTTAATGCGTGCTAATAAAAGCTTTATTGTTAAGCGTTCATTGAGTGGTCCGCGAGAATTATTAAAGTCATTAAAAAATCTTTCGGCTTATATATGGCATTCACTTAAAGAAGACGGTGAAAACATTTGGATTGCTCATCGTGAAGGGCGAGCAAAAGATGGCTTAGATAAAACGGAACCAGCCGTTATTAAAATGCTAACTATCGCTAAGCCAAAAGATAAAACTTTTTCAGACTATATTAATCAATTAAATATAGTGCCAGTCAGTATTTCCTATGAGTATGATCCCTGCGATGCGATGAAAGCTGCTGAACTTCGTAAAATAGAACTGACGGGCAGTTATACTAAGTCCGAGCATGAAGATATGGAAAGCATTGGCAAGGGTGTTATGGGCTCTAAGGGGCACATTTATGTCCACTTTGGTGAATGTTTAAAAGGCGACTATGAAAACGCCGATGCTGTAGCGGTTGCGGTTGATAAAGCGATGACTAAAAATTATCAAATTCAGCCTACCAATGTGCTTGCCTATGAGTTGTTATATGGCAAAGATAAGTTAGCTGCAGCGTTTGCTAAGTCAGATTTGTTTTCTGAGGAAGAGACGCAGTACTCAGCAGAAGATAGTGAGAAATTTCATCAACGTATTGCGAATATGCCTGATGATGATACCGTTTGTGTTTTGAATATTTATGCCAATCCCATTGTTAATCGAATGAATGTCCACGGGCAAGATTAAACCTGAATTAACCTCTTTATTGATGCCCCTATATGAAACTTTCGGATAATACGAAAAAAGATATACAAAAGGCTTACTCTGATTGGCTTAGTAGTAACGAATATAAGCCACGGCGTGCCCAACGAACGATGATTGCAGTCATCGCAAAAGCCTTAGGTACGATCGAGTTTGATGCCGAAGGTGTTCGCGATGAAAAGTTTAATAAGCATGTCTGTCTAGTAGAGGCTGGTACAGGGACAGGAAAAACGGTCTCTTATTCTATAGCTTCTATAATTTTAGCTAAGTCGTTAGATAAAAAGTTAGTTATTTCGACAGCCACTGTCACTCTGCAAGAGCAGCTCGTGTTACGTGACCTGCCTAACCTTCAAGAAACCAGTGGTATAGATTTTTCCTTTGCTATTGCCAAAGGGCGAGGGCGCTACTTATGCCTGAGTAAGGCATCTATGCGACTTAAAGATGCTGATCGTTCAGGTAAAGACTTACCCATTTTTCCTGATGAGGAACGGCGTCTTCCTGAGAAAGCCGTTGCCCAAGTAAAGGAGTTGACGCAAGCCTTTGAAGTAGGCGAGTGGGATGGCGATCGTGATAGTTGGGAACAAAATATAGGCCATGAAGACTGGTCATTAGTCGGTGCAGATAGAGCGAGTTGTAGTGGTAAGAAATGTCCTAGCTACCATCAATGTGCACTTTTTAAAGCGCGTGACAAAATAAGAAACGTTGATGTTGTCGTCGCCAATCATGATTTAGTTTTAGCCGACTTAGCAACGGGTGGCGGCAATGTTCTGCCCGAGCCTGAACAAACGATTTATGTGTTTGATGAAGCTCATCACTTGCCCTCAAAATCACAAAATCACCTTAGTCGTCAAATGTCACTTTCTGCTGAGAGAAGACGTGTGACGACGACACAAAAAACGATTGCCCGCGCGATTAAGGTGTTAGATCAAAAAGAAGAAGTGAAGCGTTTGGCTAAAACGGCGGCTCAAATAGATGAAGCCCTAGATGCCTGTCTACTTAACTTGCAGCCATTGCTAGAAATGACTTTTCAGAATCATTCCGAATTAGCTAATAGTTCAGATGAGTTACGCTTTAAGGGTGGCGTAGTCCCAAGTGAGTTGCAGTCTGTATTTCAAGAATTGTCAGATTGCTATGTACTCAAGTGTAATTGCCTTCAAAAAATATCCGATTTAACGCTAGCTTCTTTCACTGAGACTCAGAGTCAAGATCAAGTGGCTAGGGAGTCACTTTATGCAGCGCTAGGTGAGCTATCTATTATGTGTGAATCAGCGCGTTCAGTGTGTGTGGATTATGCGCGAGATGATGTCCCAGGCGTAATGCCTACCGTGCGCTGGTTAAAGTTACAGGCATCAGAGGGTATCGATGGTATATCAATGTATGCCGCTCCGTTGTCGACTGCAAAAACACTAACAGATCTTATTTGGAATCGGTGCTTTGCCTCTATTCTAACGTCTGCAACCTTAGCGGCCTTAGGAAGATTTGAGCACTTTATTGAACAAATAGGTATTGGCGGTCTTGATCAGGCCCATAAGATTCTTGGCGAGCTTAATTTTGCTGGTTCTGTTTTTCATGTGCCATTAATGAAAAGTGATCCCACGCGAGCTGAAGAGCATACTCAAGAGATTATTGAGATGTTGCCGGAGTTGGTTTCAGAGAAGCATGGCTCATTGGTGCTGTTTTCTTCTCGCCGACAATTGGATGCGGTGTTTGAAGGATTGGATGTGTCTATCAAGGAGCGAGTGTTAGTTCAAGGAGACAGATCAAAGCAGGCGCTCATAAATAAGCATAAAGAGCGGGTTGATGAAGGCATTCCTAGTATTTTATTAGGTTTAGCGAGTTTTGCTGAAGGATTAGATCTTCCTGGAGACTACTGTACTCAGGTTGTTATTGCCAAATTGCCTTTTGCCGTGCCAGACAGTCCAATAGACGAGGCTTTGGGTGAGTGGATTGAAAAGAGTGGCGGTAATTCATTTTGGGATATTGCTGTTCCTGGTGTATCGATTAAGTTATTGCAGGCCTGTGGTAGATTGTTAAGAAGTGAGTCTGATGTCGGCCGAGTCTCTTTATTGGATAATCGGATTCTTAGAAAGAGTTATGGGCAGCAGTTATTGGCCTGCCTACCGCCTTTTCAGCAATCTCTAGGAAAATAAATAAATTAATTAATTTGAAGTATTCTGTAAATATAATGAGTCATAGTAGTGTGAGCCCAAAAACACATGAGTTTTAAGTGATAAGCTTCACATTTTGATTGATTTTGCTTGAATAATAGACAATAATGCTTTTTTTGAGACTGAATCGATATTTATGATTTTTTCTCCGTTATATTTCAGATTGATTGGTTGAGCGGCTATATGGTCGATTAATTAGTGGGTTTGCAAATAACAATAAAATTACAAGTTCGTATTCAATATACGAGCTGATATTGGGGTCTTCCTGGTAGGTCTCTCCCCGTATTCGTTTTTTCGCCTATGCCTTAGGTGACAGCGCGTGCGTGTTCCTACCTAAAACACCTCATATTGATATTTTAAAACTGTATGCCCTTTGGGCTGCTTGTTGAATTTTAATAATCATTGGTCATTAAGTGATAAGAAATCGCTGATGATAAGAGGGTTCGTTACTTAAAATAATTTTATATATAAAAGAGCCTGCTAGTAACAGGTTTTAAATTGTATGTGGGTCGTCCTGGTAGACCTTGTCCACGTAGCGTTTTAGTCAATTTGTGACTAAACGTCCTGCTGTATCAAAATCTACCTAGACATATTTATCGATGCCCTTTGGCTTTTCATGTCCGCATGAAAAGCCAAGGCGATACTCGTTTCGCTCGCATTAAATGTAGTACGTTTTTAGAGGGCTCTTTGCCGTCTATTTGCTTGCCATGTCAGTTATGACTATTGGCAAAGGCAGCCGGGGCGTAATTAAAAAAAACAAAATGTTGGGGTTATTTGTGAATTATAAGAAAAAAGGCGCTTTAGTTGCCGCGATAATTTTTACAGCTTCTGCGCATGCATCATTTGATGAGCTTGGAGTGTCTACTTTTGGTGATACTGCTCCGTTTGTAAGTGTTGAGTTACCTGGACTGCATTTTGTTTCTTTGCCAGCATTAAAGTTTGAGGCTGAATCTTCGACACTTTTATTGTCTGGTCAAAATATTCGAGTGAAAGGAGTTAGTGCTTCAGCGGTTCCGGTTCCTTCGGCTTTATGGTTTTTTGGCTCTGCGCTAGTTGCCTTAATGGTTATCCAGCGAAGGGTTTGATTAAGTTTTTATAACTTATTAGTTAAAGAGGTATTGCTTATCGATTGTCGATAATTTAAAAAATAATAAAAAACTATAGTAATTTCATGTAGTTGCGCTAAATAGTGCTGGATCGGGCTTGTTTGTTTTATAAAACATTGGCCTGCAGTTCCTGCTACCTATAAAGCCTTGACAGTGTATGTTAAAATAACAACATGCTGTCACTGCTAGCAATTAAAAATTATTTCTATATTTTTTTAATTATCGATTAAGAGAAGCGATAACATTTCGTTGCAAAATATTTTTTTGCAATACAAATCAGGTGCGTAGAATATATATGCCCCTTATGTATTGCTATGCTCAGATATAAGTGATAAAATTTTTAACTGGTTATTTATTTAAAAATAACATTTGACAAGTAGTTTTTTGGAGTCTAAGATGCCTTCCAAATGATGAAGCAAATGGAAAGTAGTTGGCGCGGCAGTAAGATTTAATAGTTTATTGGCTTGAAAGGAATGATTAGTTTGCTGTTATGACAAAAAGCCAGATTTAAGAGTTTAAAAGTTTACTAACGCCGGTTGAGCCTTGCTGGGCTCTCCAGGGGCCAAGGGGCAGCAAAGCTCAGCCGGTGATAGTGAAAAGAATCA
>CAXAHI010000136.1:0-5859 GCA_963968645.1 uncultured Gammaproteobacteria bacterium
TAAGCGTTATAAGTCGAAGACGACGTATTACCGCCACGTCCAGTCCAGTTAGTGTGAAAGAACTCACCTCTGGGCTTATCGGTTCGCTCATAGGTATGAGCACCAAAGTAATCACGCTGAGCTTGCAGCAAGTTAGCCGGTAAGCGTGCTGTACGATAACCGTCAAAATAGTTCAATGCAGCGGTTAAGCAGGGTGCAGGTACGCCGTTGGTCACCGCGTTAACGACAACATTTCTCCAGCCTTGTTGAGAGTTAACAACCGTATCTTTAAAGTAATCGTCTAGCAGTAAATTATTTAGCTCAGGGTTTTTATCAAATGCTTCTTTAATTTTTCCTAAAAAGGCTGAGCGAATAATACAGCCACCACGCCACATAAGCGCAATACCACCGTAGTTAAGATTCCAGTTAAATTCTTTAGCCGCTTCACGCATTAAGGTATAACCCTGGGCGTAAGAGACTATTTTTGCAGCTAATACCGCTTGACGTAAATCTTCGATAAAGGCGACTTTGTCACCGTCAAAATGCTTGGCTGGACCAGTGATGACTTTAGCGGCTTCAACACGCTCTTCTTTTAACGCGGAGATACAGCGAGCAAACACCGATTCGGCAATCAGTGTGAGTGGTACGCCTAAATCTAACGCGACTACGCCAGTCCATTTGCCAGTACCTTTTTGGCCAGCAGTATCAAGAATTTTTTCTACCAGTGGTGATCCGTCTTCGTCTTTGTAAGAGAGGATGTCTCGGGTAATTTCAACTAAATAACTATCGAGCTCAGTGTTGTTCCAGGCTTTAAAGACTTCATGCATTTCATCAGCCGACATGCCGAGTACGTCTTTCATAATTTGGTAGGCTTCGCACAGTAGCTGCATGTCGCCGTATTCGATGCCGTTATGGACCATTTTGACAAAGTGACCTGCACCATTTTCGCCCACATAATCACAGCAAGGTACGCCATCATCGACTTTGGCAGAAATATCTTGAAAGATGGGCTTAACGCCTGCCCAGGCTTCAGCCGAGCCGCCAGGCATAATTGATGGGCCTTTTAATGCGCCTTCTTCACCGCCAGACACGCCCGCGCCGACAAAGTGAATGCCTTGTTCAGCACAGTACTTTTCGCGTCGAATCGTATCGGGGAAGTGCGTATTACCACCATCAATAATGATGTCGCCTTTGTCTAAAAGAGGAAGCAGTTGATCGATAGTGGCATCAACGGGCGCGCCGGATTTCACCATAATCATGATTTTACGCGGCTTAGCCAGCGATTGGACGAGCTCTTCTATGGAGTAGGCGCCGCGGATGGATTCGCCTTTGGCTCGGCCATTAACGAAGTTCTCGACTTTATCGGTAGAACGGTTAAAAGCGGTAACGGTATATCCTTTGCTGGCCATGTTTAAAACAAGGTTTTCACCCATAACAGCAAGGCCAATTAAGCCAATATCAGATAGAGTTTTCATAGAGTTCCAATTTATTTTTTTGTAAAGAAATCGTGACTAACGGTGCGACTATATTGCCTGCAATTACCTGCGTCATTTGCCAATTTGAACACGATCCAAGCTTATAACATCAATTGTACTGAATTCTGCTCGGCTAGGTGGCGCCCGAACAGACGAAACGTACATCAGGCCTGCCATTCTAACCATTAATTTAAAACTTAACACCTCACAAATGGTTAAGATTTATTTTTGTACAATATTAGGTCAAGCTCATCATTTGGTGGTATGAAGTTTATGGCTAACATCATTTCTGCAACGATGATCATTGTGATGTCGGTTGTTGATGAATTGTTATTCGAGTGGGGGGAGGGCGGGCGTAGGATAGCGATCATCAACAATGATGACTGCTAGTGTCGCCAAAGCCTATTAGGATTGGCGGTGACAAAGCGCGCACTTAACTTAAATGCAAATCAAAGGCGAATTAAAGCCATTGCCATACGCGCTTGTCATAGACCGTTTTAGCTACGTGCTTTTCTAATAGCTAAGCCAGTGAGTGCCGATAAAAACAATAAAGCTGAGGCAGGTACAGGTACCGCTTGAATATCAATATTGTCGATCGCAAAGTAAGTCGGCGTGTTAATGCCATATTCACCAACATCTGACGAGCTATAGCTAAATGATAAGCCGTAGACTGTCCCAAGACTGCTGAAATCAACCAATGTCCAGCTATCAACCACATCACTGCCGTCGGCTAAAGCGAAATCAAATGTACTGATGATGTTTTCGCTTTGATCAAGACCGTTTATTGTTAAGTTAAAAAAGTCACCGGCTTCGAAAGGGCCTTTAACGCCACCAAAACCATCTTCGCCATTTTTTACGGCCAAGTAAGCGTAAGTAGTGTTAGTGATAAAGGCAGATTCCACGTGAGTGGCGCCAGCAAAGTTGATGCTTGCGTTACTGTAAGAAACGGCGTAATTATCTTGCCCAGTACCTACACCTGTTCCTGTAATGGCGCTGCGATCATTGGTATAGCCGATAGTTGTTGTATCTTGCTTGTTTGAGTAAGTGAAGTTGCCCCAGCAGCAGCCATAGCTCCAAGTGTGGTCAAAGCTAGTGCCGCCGCTAATAAAGCTAGCGTTATTAGCGGGTGCAAAAAAGGTGTTAGAAGCTAATGCGTTATCATCAAAGGTAATGATGGCCGCTTGAGATTGTGCAGAAGTAAGCGAAACAATAGCTGGTAATACAACTGATGCGATTTTTATTGGTAGTAAATGTTTATTATTCATAATGATTTTCCTGAGGTTAAATTTAAATTTTTAGATGTATGAGTTGTGGTGATTTTTTTATGATGTTAAGGGCTTTTTTCGTCCTCCTAAATAATGAATATTGATTAGCATTAAGCTTAATAAAACTAAGCTGAAAAAAGGTAATGGAACATTCGCTTCAAAATCTTGTTGGTAAAAATGCATTACGGCTACCGCATCAAGATCAAAGCCAGCGCTGCCAAAAGAGGGAGAAGGGTCATATATAGGATTAGGACCAGCGGGTGCAGCTAGACTGTCGGAGTGCGTGCCATTGCCATTAATATCGACAATGCGAACATGAGTGATGTAATTAATATTTAAAGATGGATGAAGTGATATTTTGTCGTCTAAGTCTTGTAGGTCAAAAGGCGTACCAAAACCACCACGATATTTTCCGCCATATCCTAAAATATTAGTGGTATCGATATTGCCAAATGCACCAATAGAATCGGATGTTAATGAAATGTTATCAAAGCGAACAAAGTCGATTCCGTTTGATGATACTTCGATAAAGGCTAATTCTAAAAAGCTATCTGAAAAACTATTTTCGAAGACTAAAAAGTCTGCTCCATCACCATTGGTAATGGGCTCGGCAAAGCTTAAGCTGATGCTGCCATTCTCTCCAAGTGAGACGATATCAAAAACAAAGCCGTTATTATTGCCATCAGAGTTGCCCGCAGGGCCTAAGGCTAAATTAGGTGTTTGAAATTGTAAATCAACGTTATCGCCAATAACGTAATCGCTATAACTAGTTGCCCAGCCTGCAATAGCAGGGTCATTTGCAGAAATAGCTGTTGAGCCAGGTAAGCCGGCAGCCGGCGGAAAAGGTCCGCCATAAACTGAAACGCTTAAAAGTAGACTGAGTACTAATGTAATACTGTTTTTTATAGACATAAATATTTTCTTTTATCTAATTATTGGCCAGCAAAAAATGATTGATGGCTTGATTTTTATAATGATTAAATTGTTTTAAAATTAAAACGCATAAGAAACACTGCCAAAGATATTTCGTGTTGGAGCAGGGTAAATGCTGTTGCTATAGGCGATGTCTGAATATTTTTTATTAAATAGATTGTTTATACCCAGCGAAAATAATAATGTTCTCGCGTCTTGTGTGCTGCTTTCGATAGCTTGGGAAAAGCGAATACTGGCATCAACCACGGTGTGGCCCGGTAGCTTTTGATAGGTAGTGATACCCATATTGTTTAAATTGCTATTGCCATCTTCTCTGGCACCCGTATGCCGTATTGAAATACGACTATTAGTTGATGGAGTGGGTTGCCAGCTCAAATTGGCTGCAGCCGTAATAAAGGGTACCAGCGGGATTCTACTTTTCAGGTCAGAGATTGCATCGTTATAGCCGACGTTACCGTTAAACTCGAGAGAGTCACTGAGTAAGACTCTGAGTTGTAGCTCTCCACCTTGACGAGTAATAAGAGATGAGCTGTTGGTATTGATACCAAAAGAATCATTCGATGAACGGAATAAAATTTCTTGATTCGAGCGAAAGTGAAAATAACCGATATCAATAGCGAAGCGCTGTGTGGCATGTTTTATACCGACTTCGTAGCGGTCGGCAGTTTGCGGAGCAAGGTCTGGGGGCGATAGCGCTAGCTCATCAATGTTCGGATTACGAAAAGTCTCTGCATAGCTACTGTATAGGTTAGTAGATGCATTTATGGCATACACGAGATTAGCTTCATAGGCCTCGTTTTTCCAGCGACTCTCATTGTGGTTAAGTTTACTGATAATTAAAGGGCAATTACTTTTAAACGTTATGACATCAAAGGGAGGCGCCATGCCTGTTGACTGTGTTGTGCTATCACAGAGCGTTGATGTTTCATCATTAATAAGTTTGTCTTGTTTTAATAGATTGGTGCTTATTCCCTTACGATGACCAATGCCAAGAGTTAAATTGTTTTTAACAATGATGGTTGAATAGATAAAATAGGCTTCGCCACTCAATTTTCCGCTATTAATCTCACCGTCAATTTTTCGTTGGCCGCCATTCGTTCTTGAGTAATCACCGTTATTTTTTTCATAACCTGCAGTCACAAAAGCTATATCGTTAGGTGAATGCCATTCAGCAACAATTTCGCCTAATAAAGAACGTTGAGTTATCTTATCGAGATTATGGCTTTCAGTGCTGCTAAAACCCTCTCCAAAGATAAATTGATTTTTACGTTCTCGATAGTGAAGAGTACTTGATATTTTTAGTGCATTGCTTGCTTGAAACGAGGCTTTTATAAGCTGCGATTTATCTTCTGTTTCACCTTCTGCACCACTTTGGATACTACCGTCTCGGCGATCTGCTAGGCCGCTAGCAAGCATGTTACGATCGAGTCCGCCTGGTAGCTCATAGCTATCATTATGAATGTAGCTTTTCGTATTTATTGACCAGCGATCGCTGATATCTGCGTGATAGCTAAGTAAAAAATCTTGACCGTCTATTTTATTATGCTGTCGATAGCCGTCGCTGGCCGATCGTCTTGTAAATACCGTTAGGCTTTGGTTTTTATCGGCAATAGACACTGTTGCTTGCTGAGACTGCGTATTAAAGCTGCCTCCATCTAATTTAATTAACCCTTTTAGACCTTCATTTGCCTCTAAGGTGAGAATGTTAATGACCCCATGCGAAGCGCCACTGCCGTAACGCACGCTATTACCACCACGAATAATCTCTATACGTTTGATTTGGGATAAAGCCAATATCGAAAAATCCGGTCCTGAAAGGTCGGGTGCATTAATACTAATGCCATCAACCAGTATTAAAATATTGCTGACGCTAGTATCACCTGAGCCGCGTATATCGATTGAGGTGAATTTACTGTTACCACTGAATGACTTCGAAACAATATTGGCCTGTTGTGCTAACAACTCAGTAATGTTGCGGGCGCCAGACAAGGCGATATCCTTTGCGGTAATCACTGTTGCGCTTCGTGGTAGGTCTAGTAATGGCCTTTGTTTGAGGCCCGTGATAATAATTTCTTCTATTTCTGGTGGGCTAACAGTCGCGTTCGTCGATGCCAGAGTGGATACACTAAAGGTTGTTAGGTAAATACTTAGGGCAGCGGCCAGTAAAGTTGATAGTAAGGTAGATAGTAAGGTAGATAGTAAAGTAG
>CAXAHI010000137.1:0-5798 GCA_963968645.1 uncultured Gammaproteobacteria bacterium
GGCTATAACTTAGCGCGCGAATTCCGTAAGCTCGATAAAGAAACACCGCTATTGTTAATTACCACGGATGACGGCTGCTGTTATTCCAAGCCGATGCTATCTACGGGTTTTACCCGAGAGATGACAGCCGATGATTTATCGCAGGCCAATGCGGGTCAAATGGCAGAACAATTACAGGCAAGTATTTGGACGTTTACTGAAGTCACTTCTATTAATACGGATGAACAAACGCTTGAGGTGGACAGCTCAAAAACGACGCCATATAAAGCGCTAGTATTAGCCTGGGGTGCCGAGGTCATTCATCCGCCATTAACGGGTACGGGTCTAGACAGTGTTTATGCGATTAATGATTTATTAGATTATCGTCGACTAAGAGAAACCATAACCGATACCAATGCTAAAAAAGTATTCGTTATTGGCGCCGGTTTAATTGGTTCGGAGATTACCAATGATCTTCTCAATGGTGGTTTTCAAGTCGAAGCCGTCGATCCGCTTGCTCATAATTTAGCCTCTTTGTTACCTGAGCCAGCAGGGCGAGCAGTGCAGCAGGCCCTTGAAGAACAAGGCGCTAAGTTCCATTTTGGTACAACGGCTGAATCGATTAACGCGCAGGCAAGCGGAAAAGGCGTTTTACTGACCTTGGCAAATGGCTTAGAAGTGACCGCAGATCTGGTGATTTCGGCAATTGGCGTCCGACCTCGTATAAAACTTGCACAACAAAGTGGAATTGCGGTAAATCGTGGCATCAAAGCGAATAGATTAATGGCAACTAGCGCCGCGAATGTTTACACTCTGGGTGATTGCGCTGAGGTCGAAGGCCATGTACTTTACTATGTAGCGCCATTAATGGCCGCTGCAAGGGCATTGGCAAAGACTTTGACGGGTACGCCGACGAATGTGGAATACCCAGCAATGCCGGTAACGATTAAGACGCCGGCTTGTCCCATTGTGGTTGCCCCGCCTGCACGACAGGCTGAGGGGAGCTGGGAAATACAGATTGATAGTGCAGATAATAAAAATGTTATTGCCCAGTTTAAAGATGCGAATGGCCAGTTACTGGGTTTTGCGTTAACAGGACAGGGCACTAAAGAGAAGCAAGCACTACAAAAACAACTGCCGGCTATTTTAGCGTAGCGGGCATTTTTGAATAGCTGCCATTGTTATGGGGTAGTTTTAGCGCGTATGAAATATACGCTTATTAATGACGAGGAATGAAATATGAACAAGACTGAACTTGCAGCGATTGTTGCTGATAAAGCCGACATTTCAAAAGAAAAGGCTAATGAAGTTGTTACTGCGATTACTGATGAAATTACAGCGGCACTTGCTCGCGAAGATAGCGTTAGCTTAATCGGTTTTGGTAGTTTCGTCCGTCGTTCGCGCGCGGCACGTAAAGGCAAAAACCCACAAACTGGTGAAGAAATCGATATTAAAGCAAGTAACTCTGTAGGCTTTAAAGCAGGTAAAGCGCTTAAAGCTTCTGTTAACTAGGAATAGCTAACAAAATAGAGTTAACACAAAGAGTTAGCTGAAATGAGTTGCTCAATGCGTTAATCGATTTGCTCGTCACTTTTAATAAAATATTAAAAGTGACGAGCGTTTTATTATTAATTCTTTTTACGTGCTTTCAGCATGGTCTTAGAGCGCTTCAAAAAAACCTTTCTTTATCATTCTATTATTCAATTGCCACTATAATGATTAACCCTATTAATAAGGCTTGTTGATGACCCTTACGAATAAAATATTTATTGCTATGGCTGCCGGCATTACCTTCGGCTCAATCGCGAATGGTTTACCAGAGTCAGCTTATGATGCATGGCTAGAACAAATCGTTTTTCTCGGTTTATTCGATGTAATTGGTAGTATCTTTGTCGCCTCTTTGAAATTGTTAGTGGTACCTATGGTGTTTGTTTCATTAACTTGTGGAACGGCGAGTTTAGGTAGCCATGGGAATATGGGAGCGATGGCGGCAAAAACAATTGGCTTATATTTAATGACTACGGCAATCGCTATAACGATTGCACTCAGTATGGCGTTGATTATCGAGCCTGGTAGTGGTGATCAATTTAATAGTCAGCTAACCACCGACGCGAGTTATCAAGCGAATAGCGCTCCGCCTTTAAAAGAAGTGTTAATTAACATTATTCCTAGTAATCCTATTAAGGCAATGGCTGAAGGCAATATGCTACAGGTTATTGTCTTTGCTTTATTATTTGGTATAGCAATATCCCGTTCTGGGGAGTTTGGCGTAAAGATAGCAAAAAGTTTTGAGTCGCTAAATGAAGTTATTATGGAAATGGTAATGATACTTATGCGGTTAGCGCCCTATGGTATTTTTTGTTTACTAGCGAAAATATTCTATGCGACTGGGTTCGAATTAATACAGCAGTTATTTGCTTATTTCATTACAGTGGTTATGGCGCTGCTATTTCATGGCGCCATTATTTATACGGGCATATTTAAATTATTCACGGGCTTAAGCCCTATAAAATTTTTAAAGCATATGCGACCAATTATGATGTTTGGGTTTTCTACAGCATCAAGTAACGCGACAATGCCTATTACTTTAGAAACTGTAGAAGAGAAAATGGGAGTTAAAAACTCTGTTGCCTCATTTACTGTTCCCTTAGGTGCAACTATTAATATGGATGGCACGGCAATTATGCAAGGTGTTGCCACTGTATTTATTGCGCAGGCTTATCAAATTGATATTGGCTTAGTGGGTTATTTAACGGTTATTTTAACGGCGACATTGGCATCTATAGGCACTGCTGGCGTGCCAGGGGTAGGCTTAATTACATTGGCGCTTGTGCTTCAGCAAGTAGGCTTGCCAGTTGAAGGCATTGCATTAATTATTGGCGTAGACCGCTTACTCGACATGTTACGAACTGCTTTAAATGTAACGGGTGATTCAGTTGTGTCTTGCGTAGTTGCGAAAAGCGAAAATGCTATCGATACTAATGTTTTTAACCGTTAATCAATAAAACTGTATATTCAAAAAAGGTGAATGTTTAATAGATGGACGCACAAGAAGTTAAAGAGCGTTTTGCGAAAAAAGCGACACGGTTTTATATCGTCAATTTTATTATGGCGTTGGTGATTGGTGTTGGCTTATACCAAGCAAAAGAGCTCGGTATTTACAAAGAAGCATTTGTACCGATTATTGCGTTGTTTCTTTTATGGATATTTAATATTGATAAATTGTATCGTTGTCCTGCTTGCGGACAGGTGCCGCGCGGTAAAGAAGGCTTAATTTATTTGCCTAAGAACTGTACCGCGTGTGATGTTGAGTTGCGTTAAATAAGGGCTTCAATCGCTGCTGCAATTGCTTCTGGCTTTGCTGTCGGTGCAAAACGCTTTACTACCTCTCCCTTTCTGTTAACCAAGAATTTAGTGAAATTCCATTTAATACGTTTTGAACCCAATAGTCCTTTGGCATTCGATTTTAAATGCTCAAAGAGTGGGTGGGCTTGCTCGCCATTAACCTCAATTTTTTCAGCCATGGTAAAGCTAACGCCATAGTTAAGCTGGCAAAATTCTGTAATTTCACTCATTGAGCCAGGGTCTTGCTTACCAAATTGATTACAGGGAAAGCCAAGCACAACAAGCCCTTTTTCTGCATACTGTTTGTTAAGCTTTTCTAAACCTTCAAATTGCGGGGTAAAGCCGCATTTACTGGCGGTATTCACAATAAGCAGCACTTTATCTTGATAGTCCTGAACGGGTTGTTCTGTCCCATTAGGAAGTTTAAAATTCAGACGATAGATATCACTCATAAATAAATCCATAGGTTTTAATAATAGGGGTATTGGAGGCAGCAAAAAACACAGCAAACTAATAGCTATAAGCTAAAGTTTACCGTGATTATGCGGTGTTAACTATAAAATATAATTTAATCTAGTCGACGTTTCATTTGCTGTATTAAAACGCTGGCTTTAGTTCGACCGTATTGCGAGGGAGAGCGATCGAGGTAGCGTGATAGCGCATTAATAGCTGCTCGTGGCTGATTCGCTTGAGCGTAGAGTTGCCCAGCATCGAGTAAGAGCTCAGCTTCATCGGGTGCAATTTTACGCATGGAATCTAAGGTGATAATGGCGTCAAGAAAATTGTGCTTTTCTACTTGGCGTTGCTTAATATTATTTTGTAAGCGCAGCAGTGTTTTACGGTTAGATATAGCTTGATAGTGCTCTGGTTTGAGTTCAGCCTCAGAGCCAAGAGCAAGCTTTAATAGACGACGTAAATCAACCGCATTAACGATATTAGCATGGTGAAAAGGATCAAAGATGATGCGTTCGCCGTTAGCTTCAAGGCGGCATATAAAGTGACCAGGTAATCCAATACCGACAATATTCCAGCCCTGCGCTTTAGCAACATGCATGCAGATAATACCAAGCGGAATGGGCATGCCTTTTTTGCGTTCAATGACTGAGCATAAATCAGCATTTTCTAAATCTTCGTATTGATCATAATTACCGTGGTAATGGTATTGATCATAAACCACCGCTTGTATTGAACGTAGTTTTTTCTTGATATCATGTTGATTATTGATTTTGGCTTCATCGGCGTGGAGATCACCGCCTGCAATACTGGCATAGTAAGCGGCAACCGCGTCAGAAAGTTCGGCGAGATGGTCGGTGTAAAAACTCATGGGCTGATTGCCCATTAATGATAAGCCCAAGGCAGCGCTTGCAAGGCAAATCGACTCGTCATCATAGGAGCCGAGTAAGTTAACTTGTTGTATAGGATTGAGACATCTATCCATATGGAAACCTCTGTGTTTTATAGTCATTATAATAAAGAGACTGGCTAGTGAGTATTTAAGCGTATCCCACTTAAAATGCTTTTCACTACGCTAGTCGTTAATCTATAGACTTTAATTACTTTGGTAAGTTCTTATGTTTTATACGGTAGGGTTCCGTTAACCGATGACTTAACATACCCCAACTTTAAAGTTTTGTATGCAATAATTTAGCTGAATGGTTAAATAAAAATGAAAAGATAATTAAAGTTGTTCGTTTACTAATCGCTATTTTTAATAGCTAAAAATAAGCAGTCCATTTATGCCCTAATTTGAAGCAAAAGATTGAACTCTTAAAATTGCCGTTAACATGAAACGTTAGTCAACATTTAACCATTGGAGTTGGGCGTTAGAAGCAATTGTAAAAGAGATTTTACAATGCATGAAATGTTTGTTGAAATTTTAATCAGTATAAAATTGTTTAAGTGTTTTTTTAAAGCGCTATTAACAAGCGATTTGTGTAAATTTTTTTTACTCGATATCTTTATTTCAGAAGTACTTAATTAGAGAAAAACTTATGTCAGTTTATATTCAAGCCCTCATGTTCGCCGTTATTTTATTGCTTAGTGTTTATGCAATATGGCTTTGCAAAAAACTATGGAAGCATAAGCGTGATGAAGTTATCGATAACAATAAAGAGAAACTACGTGTAGAAAATAAAAAAAAAGAAGCACAAGAAAGTATTCATATTCTTGTGAGTTGTTTATTGCAAGATCAAGTGTCACTTACCGAGGCATCCATCAGGATATCGGGATTGGCCAAGGCGTTAAAGCCCAGTGAGGTTGAGCAGCAGTTTTATATTGCCTTTGACAATTTAGCAATGGCGACATCGCATATCCCGATATTGGAAGCTTGGGGTAAATTGTCGGCGAAAGAGCAGAAGCGTTTTAATGAAGAGCGTGGGATAATAGAAGGCGAGCATAAAGATAAGGTTTTAGATGCGGCTAAGAGCTTAAGTCAGCCTCAATAGCTTACTAGGCTCTGATTTTCTAAGGTTCTA
>CAXAHI010000138.1:0-5644 GCA_963968645.1 uncultured Gammaproteobacteria bacterium
TTACTGGTTCTTCTAGTTGTTCGGTGTCTTTTTCTGAAAGTGGAAGCGTTACTGATTTGACGTAAAGTCCACGTGTTGGCGCGATAGAATAGATATAGGTTTTCGAATAATTAGATGGATTATGGAGTTGCAGTCTAAACCAGTGATTTTTTTCATTGCCGAGTATAGCTTTGCTTTGCCCTGCAAGTGGTGTCCAAAAATCTGCGTGCTGTTTTTCGGCGTCATCAAGGGATGGCGATTTGCCAGTAAAATTCGTTTCTAAATAACTTTCGAGTAATGTACTGCTAACTTGCTTTTTATTGAGCTGAAGAATTAAAGAGGTAGAGAATAAATTGGCTTTTAGAGAGCTGCTGGCTAAGGGAGTATTTTCTGCTGCGTGAGTATCGACTGAATATAGACATTGTAATAGGCCGAAGATGAAAAGCAGCGCGAGGCCACTTAGGCTAAGTGGCTGTCTATTTCTAAACTGTTTATTTTCAAACGGTCTATTTCTAAACAGTCTATGATATTGTGATCGAAAGACTGCTATGAAATTTTGGACATACATGGCATTGGTCCTTTTAGCCCGATACTTTTAATACAACCGATACAACCGATACAACCGATACAACCGATATAACCAATACAACCGATATAAATTAGCTTTTCGAGCGCTCACGTGCAACTGCGCGATAGCCTATATCTTTGCGTGATTGTACACCAGGCCAAGTAATTTTAGCGCTATTCTCATAGGCCAGTGCTTGAGCTTTTTCTATGGTTTCACCGAGTGCTGTTACACAGAGTACGCGACCACCATTAGTTAATACATCATTATCTTTTTGAGTAGTGCCTGCGTGAAAAACTTTACAGTTAGCATCGACAACTGATTCGAGGCCTTCGATTTTCAAGCCTTTTTTATAGGCTTCAGGATAGCCTTCGGCAGCTAGCACTACGCCCAATGCAAGTGAGTCTGTCCATTCGACTGATTGGCCAGCTAATTTTTTATCAACCGTGGCTATGCATAGTTCGGTTAGGTCTGATTGCATGCGCATCATAATAGGCTGCGTTTCAGGATCGCCAAAGCGACAGTTATATTCGATAACTTTTGGTGTCCCTTGATCATCAATCATTAAGCCTGCGTATAAAAATCCTGAATAGGTATTTCCCTCAGCTGCCATGCCCGCAACGGTTGGCTCAATAACTTCGCGCATAATTCTCCCGTGTATCTCAGCTGTCACGACAGGTGCTGGCGAGTAGGCTCCCATACCGCCTGTGTTAGGTCCGGTATCGCCTTCGCCAATACGTTTATGATCTTGGCTTGTTGCCATAGGTAGAATATTAATACCATCGCTGACGACAATAAAACTCGCTTCTTCGCCATCAAGGAATTCTTCAATAACAACTTTATGGCCAGCATCACCAAATGCATTACCGGCTAACATATCCGTTATGGCTGCTTCTGCTTCCGCTAATGTCATGGCAACAATAACGCCTTTACCCGCGGCAAGCCCATCGGCTTTAACAACAATAGGTGCGCCTTTTTCGCGCACGTAATCAATGGCCGCCGCTTGGTCGGTAAAGGTTTGGTATTCCGCTGTAGGTATATTGTGGCGTGCTAAAAAATCTTTGGTAAACGATTTTGAGCCTTCGAGTTGAGCTGCTTTAGCGCTAGGCCCAAAGCAACGCAAGTTGAGGTGGCTGAAGTGATCAACGATACCATCAACGAGAGGGCCTTCTGGTCCAACTACGGTTAAATCAATTTTGTGCTGCTGAGCAAAAGCCGAGAGGCCGTCAAAATCATCGATAGCAATATTGATATTTTCGACATTAGCTTCAAGTGCTGTGCCCGCATTACCCGGTGCAACATAAACAGTACTGACGCTAGGGCTTTGAGCTAATTTCCAGGCTAATGCATGTTCGCGTCCGCCGTTTCCTATAACCAGTACTTGCATGTTTATTTCTTCCTAATAATGTCTTGTTCAGTCAATCTATTCTATTAAGTTAAGCAATAAGGTGCTGAGTGGCTTAATGGCGAAAGTGACGCATGCCAGTAAATACCATAGCCATATTATTTTCATCGGCAGCGGCAATCACTTCTTCATCACGCATTGATCCACCCGGCTGAATGACACAGCTAATACCTACTTTCGCTGCATTGTCGATACCGTCTCTAAATGGGAAAAAAGCATCAGATGCCATGCATGAACCTTCAACTTGTAGCCCTGCATGTTCAGCTTTTATTGCGGCGATGCGCGCAGAATTAACGCGACTCATTTGGCCTGCGCCAACACCAATGGTTTGGCCATTTTTGCCATAAATAATGGCATTAGATTTCACCATTTTAGCGACTTTCCAGCTAAATAATAAATCAGCTATTTCTTCGCTGGTTGGTTGGCGTTTAGAAACGATGGTTAAGTCGGCCTCTGTGATAACACCAAGGTCACGATCTTGTACTAATAATCCGCCGTTTACGCGTTTGTAATCGAGTGCTGTACTTGAGGGCGACCATGTATCACAGACTAACAAGCGCAGATTTTTTTTCTGAGCAATGGTTTTTTGTGCGGCATCAGTAGCGCCGGGTGCAATAATGACTTCAACAAATTGTTTTTCACAAATAGCGGCAGCTGTTGCTTCATCAAGCTCACGGTTAAACGCAATAATTCCGCCAAAAGCTGATTCTGGATCGGTAGCAAAGGCACGCTGATAAGCCGCTTCAATAGTATCGGCGCTGGCAACACCACAAGGATTAGCGTGTTTAACGATAACGCATGTAGGCTCATCAAATAATTTAACGGTTTCTAACGCTGCGTCAGTGTCGGCAATATTGTTATACGATAATTCCTTACCCTGTAACTGTGTGGCCGTTGCAATACTGACATCTTGTGGATTAGCTTCAACATAGAATGCTGATTTTTGATGAGGGTTTTCACCATAACGCAGCGACTGTGTTTTGATAAATTGACTATTAAAAGTCCGCGGAAAGCCTTCACTACCGCCTTCTACTTTTTGGCCAAAGTAATTGGCAATGGCGCCATCATAAGCGGCTGTATGTTCATACGCTTTAATAGCAAAATCAAAACGCATTTCAAATGTAGTGGCACCGTCATTATCTGCTAATGCATTTAATACGTTGCTGTAATCTTCGGTATTCACGACGATAGTAACGTCATTGTGATTTTTTGCTGCGGCACGAACCATGGTTGGCCCACCAATATCAATATTTTCAATGGCATCAGCAATATGACAATTTGGATTGGCAACCGTTTTTTCGAACGGGTATAAATTAACAACGACTAAATCAATGGCGTTAATGCCGTTTGCTTTCATTATTTTTTCATCGATGCCGCGGCGAGCTAATATTCCGCCATGCACTTTTGGATGCAGTGTTTTAACGCGGCCATCCATCATTTCGGGGAAGTCCGTGTATTCGGATACCTCAATAACATTGACATCGTTTTGCTTTAATAACTTGTAGGTGCCGCCGGTAGAGAGTATCTCAATACCGCGTTTGCTGAGTGCTTGCGCAAATTCAACAATGCCCGTTTTATCTGAAACGCTGATGAGTGCTCGACGAATAGTAGCTAGAGAACGATTTTCCATAGTATTTGAATGCAGTCTTTTAGGTGAGTGTGATGGCAATTTATATTGCCAATTTATAATGACAAAAAATTGAAATGTTAGCCTTAGAACGGATAGCGCTAGCTGACGAAATAGGGCGCCTATCATTAGTGGCTTTGGTCAATGGAATTCAGCAGCGCTGTAATGAAAAGTACTTGAATAACATGCACTGTAACAAAAAGCGCTTTACTGAAAAGTAAAAAGCACCTGCCAAATATCGGCAAGTGCTTTTTGGTCAAGATGGTTTAAATTAACGTGCCATTTAAACCAGAACGGTTGCTATAAAGTTGTCATACCATTAGAACAACCGTTAGATATCAATAGTGCAGCACGGTGAAGAAGATACAAAGAATCTGCATCGGCGCTGGGATATCTGCTTTTAACCGTTATAGTAAACCGTATTGCTTAAGCTTCTTTCTGAGCGTTCCGCGGTTCAGGCCCAGTAAGTGTGCGGCTTTAGTCTGATTGTTACGCACATACTTCATTACTTGCTCTAGAAGTGGTGCTTCGATTTCAGACATAACCATTTGATAAACATCCGAAACTGGTTGTCCATCTAGGTGTTTAAAGTAGTTAGCCATTGCTGATTCAACATTCTCTCGCAAGCTGGCCGTTGAATTGGCGGCTGCTTGTGATTGATCAAGCTGTGGTTCGGCTTGATTTGAAATTGGCTCATGCAAAAAAGAGTCGCTATTGCTCATGCTGCGATGTCCCCTGTAGTGTGAAGTTCCCCAAAAAAATGTTCGACGTGCTCCAGTTGCGCGTTACGGCTGCTTAACTGGTTGAACTGCTTTTTAGCAGTTTCAATATTGGTGATAAGTCGTTTTACTTCTTGTTTTAATCCCTGACTTGCCACCGAATCTAAATCCTTTTTATTGTTTAAATCGACAAGCATACGGATCATTTGTTCAAAATACCAACAAATATGCTTTCGACTAATTCTTACCGCGAGTTCTGTATGTTTTTCTGTGTTGCGTTTTTTCTGACAGTCTTCGCTTTTAGGTGATGTTTCTAACCGTTTAGTAAGGTTTACATTATTATCACTACTGCAAATTTCATGATAATAATCATGAATATGCAACAGATGGTCCATTATAAAGCGTTCTTGGTTTCTTGTGTGATTTAAGTTCAACGAATTAGCTGTGAAAAGTTCGCTTGTCGCTTTTTTATTATTGAGTAAATCGTTTATTTCAGAAAAAATCCAAGGTCTTCCTTGTGCGCCCCGGCCAATCATGACGCCGTCGGCACCCGTGTAATCTAGCACGGTTTTTGCTTTTATTGCTGAGTTGATATCACCATTAGCAAATACGGGGATATTAACTGCTTCAACAACTCTGGCTATAGTATCGTATTCTGCTAGGCCGCGAAACCTACAAGCGCGGGTTCGGCCATGAACAGCAAGCGATTGAACGCCTAAATCTTCTGCAATTTTGGCTATTTCAACGGCATTTCGGCTCTCTGGGTCCCATCCGGTACGAATTTTTAGTGTTACAGGTACGTCAACACTAGCCACAACGGCGGTCAAAATAGCTCTGACCAGATTCGTATCTTTCATTAACGCAGAGCCAGCGAGCTTTTTACAGACCTTTTTAGCTGGGCAACCCATGTTGATATCAACGATTTGCGCGCCGGATTCAACTTGGTATCGGGCTGCAGCCGCCATATGAAGAGGTTCTGTACCTACAATCTGGATAGTTCTGGGTTCGGCATCATCAGGATTAGCCAACCTTAACTGCGATTTTCGCGTATCTCGTAATGCGGGATTACTGGCGCTCATCTCGGCCGTTACCATACTGGCACCCAAGCGCCTGCAAATTTGCCGAAATGGAAAATCTGTTACACCTGCCATGGGAGCTAAAACGGCTCTTCCTGCTAGTTGATAGGGGCCAATAGTAATCATTGTTTTCTGTTTAGCGTAAGCTTTATAGCTTAATTGTTGTTGCGTGTTTACCTATGGCGTACACGTTTTGTACATAATAAGGCGAATGCTTACTACTTGCCAACTCTATTTACAGAGCCTTTAGCCAAAATGACAGAGCCTTTAGCC
>CAXAHI010000139.1:0-5643 GCA_963968645.1 uncultured Gammaproteobacteria bacterium
AAACGGGCTAATGGCTTAAACGGGCTAATGGCTTAAAACAGGCTAATGGCTTCTTCAAGCTGTTTTAGCGAGAAGAGAAGTATCTAAGTTGAACGCATTTATAGTGTATTTAAGCTGGCTATGAACAGCAAGTGTTGATTGAAATGTTAATGATGGACCGTTAAATATACCCAACAGAAAAAAGGGATGCTGGCCTAAACTGGTTTATCATTGGAGCACTCACTATAGAGACATTATAGAGGATGAAGTAATGGCTAACGATATTCTAACCACGCTAGACGACGGCGTACTAACGGTTTCATTCAACCGCCCAAATAAGAAGAATTCGGTGACTGCCGCCATGTATGAGGCTCTAACAAGCGCTATTCATCGTGCTGAACGTGAGGCGGATATAAAATTACTGCTCTTTACGGGCGTTGGCGAAGTGTTTAGCGCGGGTAATGATATTGGTGACTTTCTCGAAAATCCTGCTAACGGAGAAGAATCGGCTGTCGTTCAGTTTTTACTGGCTTTGTCTGCCACCGATATGCCTATGATGGCGGCGGTGAATGGCCAGGCCATTGGTGTTGGTACGACCATGCTCATGTATTGTGATAAGGTCTATGCCGTTGAAACTGCTACGTTTAGTACGCCTTTTATCAATTTAGCTGTTGTGCCAGAAGCGGGCTCATCATTATTGATGCCAAAATATCTTGGTTATCAATTGGCAAGCAGAATGCTCATTTTTGGTGAGGCGATTGATGCCAGCGAAGCAAAGGCCTGCGGTTTAGTCAGTGTGTTGTGCCAATACGATGATTTAATGCCATTGGTGATGCAGGATGCGAAGCGTGTGGCGGGTTTATCAAAAAAAGCGATGCGAAATGTTAAGCAGTTAATTAAGCGTGATGAAGAAGCGATTGAAGACAGAGTGAGGTTTGAAATGCAAAAGTTTGGAGCGGCACTTCGATCGCCAGAAGCGAGAGAGGCTATGACGGCTTTCTTAGAAAAACGGCCTGCTGATTTTTCAGCTATTGATGAAACTCCATCGACTCATGAAACCCCAACGACTCATGAAACATCAACTGCTCATGATTAAACCTTTAATGTTTATTCTGGCTGGAAGTTTCTCGTGAGTGATCAGCGCGACGATATTCGCTTTGCATCGATGGAAAGTGGCGCTGCGCTGCTGCTTAAAACGGCAGAGCGATTATTTGCTGAGCATGGCTTAGAGGCGGTTTCTACGCGAATGATTGCTCGAGAAGCTGGGCAGAAAAACCCTTCGGCGCTGCAATACCATTTTGGAAATCGAGATGGTTTAATCGAGGCCATTTTAAATTATCGTTTAACACCTATTAACCAAGAGCGTTTAAGGCGTTTAGATGCATTGCAGCATCGTGGTGATGTAGTCACGGTAAAAAGGCTGACAGAGGTTTTTGTTGAGCCCTTTGCCGAAGAGTTACTTAAGCCCATTGAAGACACGAGTTACGTATCGTTGTTAGCGCAGCTTTATGCTTATCAGCCTGGCCGTGATTTATTTCAAAAAAATCGAGAAAGAAATCGTGCAATGTTTGAGATTACTTCGTTGATGATTAAAGCATTAAGACCGTTGCCATTAGCTGTAGTGCATTTACGATTACAGTTAATGGGCCGTCAGTCGATGACAGCGATTGCCGAGTGGGATGAGGCTCGAAGAAATCAATCGATAGACTTAGATGCGAAATCATTGCGTTGGCGCACGGATAATTTAATCGACTTTATTGTTGGCGGTTTACAAGCTCAAACATCTACGCGCTATTGAGCCTTTTTTTATTGGAGATGATTGTTTTAAAATCATTATTTTAAGACCATTGTTTTTAGAATAACCATTATCTACTTATTGTTTGGAGTACTTTTTGAAAATAGCATTGTTGTTAACGGGTAACGAATTAATGACCGGTGATACGGTTGATTCTAACTCCGCTATGATTGCTCAATCACTTGCTGTGCAGGGCTTTGATGTCGCGCATAAAGTGACAGTAGGTGATGATATTGACTTAATTATTGCCGAGCTCGATAAGTTGGCGGCGCTATATCCCGCCATTATTATTAATGGTGGCTTAGGCCCAACGGTTGATGACCTTACTTCAGAGGCGTTGTCTTTACTGACAGGCGAGCCATTAGTTGAAAATCCACAAGCCTTAGCTCATGTGAATGAATGGTGTGAGCGGCGGGGTGTTCCTGCTAATGCTGCAAATCTTAAACAAACGATGCTACCGGCTAGTGCCTGCGTATTAGCTAACCCGGTTGGTAGTGCCGTCGGCATCGCTCTGCAATATAGAGATTGTTTGTTGCTATGCACGCCAGGTGTGCCGCCAGAATTAGCGGCTATGTTAGAGGGTTCTGTATTGTCAGCTTTGCAGTTAGGTTTTCCCGATGCCTCTGCACGTTTGGTACGCCGCTTAAAATTATTTGGTATGGGTGAATCGTCACTTCAGCAAATTATTGCTGATCAATGCCCTCATTGGCCAAAAGAAGTCGTTGTTGGTTTTCGTGCCGGCGTGCCGCTGTTAGAGCTTAAATTAGAAATAGAAGATGAAGCCCACTTACCGTTGCGTGATCAATGCGAAGCAGAGTTAAGACAAGTAGTGGGTGATTTTATTGTCGGTGAAAATGATGACGCATTAGGCGCTATTGTTATTGCCTTATTGCAGCAGCAGAATAAACAACTCACGCTGGCTGAGTCTTGTACTGGCGGTATGATAGCTTCAAATATTACAGCAATAAGTGGGGCTTCATCGGTATTTGGTGCCGGTTTTGTTTCTTATTCTAATGCGGTTAAAACGAATGTTCTCGGTGTTGATGCAGCATTAATTGAGCAGTATGGTGCTGTCAGCGAGCCGGTTGTGAGAGCAATGGCCGAGGGAGCCTTAGAATGTTCTGAGGCCAATTGTGTTATTGCAGTATCAGGTGTTGCGGGGCCGGATGGCGGAACAGACGATAAGCCTGTTGGTTCAGTATGGGTAGCATGGGGTGGGGTAGGTGCTATTAATGCTCACCTTTTTCATTATCCTGTTGGTCGTAAAATGTTTCAAACCATCGTGAGTGCGCTGGCACTCGATTTACTGCGACGCTACCTTTTAGGCTCAACGGAAGTGCCTAATTATTATCAGCGTAAACGTTTAAAACCAGAGTCTAATGTTTAAGGCAAGCGTCTAACGTTTAGGGCAAGCGTCTAGCTATTATTGAATCGTTAACGCAACAGGGTTAATAAATTCACTTGCGATGCCGGCAGTATCAACGGTAGCAATTGAAAAGTAGTATTCTCCAATCGGTAAGGCAGTTATTTCATAGTCATTGACGAGTTGATTGCTGCTGTTAGTTGCGGCCACTGAAACAGTACTTTCATTATTACTGCCTTCACTTGTCGAAGAATAATAAATTTCATAATGATCAATTTCATTAACGGACAATGGGCTGCCATCAGTACGTGTGGTGGGTGTTCCCCAATTCAATGCCACATCACGTAACACGGGTTCGCCACCACCATCATTAGGTCTTGATGCAATATCAATGCTCGCGATAGTTGATGCGCTTAAATCAGTTGTATCGACGCACTCGGCGGTTAGGCTATGGCTGCCGGCAGATATAGCATTCAGTTCGCTATCATTAAAGCCAGAGTTGCTGCCATATTGATAAGGAGCGACGCTGTCTCTTCGAACAAATTCCCCGTCAATCGTTAAGTCACAATAGGCAATATTGTTGTCTTCGTCAGTGGCGATAAGTTCTACGCTAAGGTTATCGCCTTCGATGGCTGCTGTTTGTAAGGTCGCAGACGTGAAGATGACGGTTGGCGTTGCTGGGTTATTATTCGGTGGCGTTGGTTTGGGGTTTTCTTCGCTGTACAGTGAAGCCAAAGGTACTGCTATTTCAGGCGTATTGAGTGAAACAGTAGGTAATTCAGGTGTGAGTGTTGCTGCTTCTTCAGCCAGTAGTTCATTTATTTGACTGATGTTCTTATCACTATTTGGAACCTCAAGTAATGCGGGGTTCTGGGTTAAGACAGCAGCAATATCATCAATAGTATTCAATACTGTAATAGGGTTGCTACCATTCTGTTTATCAAAGCTACCATCAGCAAAGTCAGAGGCTAAGGCTGCAACTAGGCTCACACCGCTTGCGGTTGAACCATCATCAATTATTTCATCTTTTAAGGTGCTAACAATAGCGGCAAAAACTTCATTGGCGGTTCTTATAGCCAGCGTATCTTCGGCGTCTGTATCGGCATTAATTAGCGGCGAGGTGGTAAATAAATCAATTTCTGCTGTTAATAAACCTAGGCCGAGCGTTGCTTTAATATTAGTGGATGTTGTTTCTAGTGCTGCCATGAGTTCGCTGATACTAACGCTGCCATTATTGTTTCCTGATAAGCCTACGGTTAATGGGTCGGCGTTGTTTTCAAGACTGTCGGCAATCTGTCTGGCATGCTCAATAGCAAAGGTGCTTAGCGGTGTTGCATAAACGGCTGTGCCAGCGAGTAATTGTTGGCTTGTAATAAGGGTGCTCAATGATTCGATGACGGGCATTTCGCCATTAACTTCTGTGCCGTCGGTGTATTCAATTAAGAAAGGACCGTTGCCCGAAAGATTTTCGGGAATAGCCAGTTGTAAGTTAGCACTGGTATTGGAGCTACCACGAGCGACTATTTCACCTTTAAGATCCGCTTGTGAGGGATCAATTTGATAGGCAGTAACATTGGCATTAATTAAAGGTCCTTTGACGCCGGCACCATTAACCGCAATGGCGGTTTCTATGTCAGGATCAGTATCGCTGGCATCAGCATTTTTGCTGTCTGAGCCTCCGCAGCCCATTAAGCTAATCATTAACAGGGCGGCAACACCTATTTTTAAGGGGCTCAGGATGCTGTTACTAGGGTTATCCATAGTTGAGAACAGGGTTGAATTCATAGCTTTAAACATAATTCTATACATCGCGTTATGCAGCAGAGTTAAGATGGGCCAAATGTTTTTTGATGGCCTTATCAGCAATGAAGCTAGTGTATGTCGAGGAAGTTTTGAGTGGCATAGCGTGCTGTTAAAACGGTGAACTGAGTGACGTTTGCTAGTCTGTTTTGAGTGCAGTATCACTATTTTCCGTCAATATTTGTCTTCAATATCAGGTGAATAGCTGGCCAGTAAAATCTATAGTGTGCGCTAGTCGTTTTAATTGGCTGGCATGGTTCGTTTATTTGATCCACCAGCTTGATACATTGAAGAAAACCAAGAGGCCAGCGCTATGCCAGATCAAGAAAATATGACCGATATGCATGGTCAGACAGCTCAATTAGCTTGGAGCGAATTGGCGCGCTTTTTTGCAGCGGGTAAAGTGCTGTTTATTGCGGAGGAACTCAATTTAGTTGAGGTTGCTGCTGCAGTATCAGCTGATGATACTGAGCAAGTGAGTCAATGGCTTGAACTGCAACAGCTATCGCCGGTCAATGATCAGCAAGCAGCCGATTGGCAGCAAAGTGACCAACTTATGTGGGCAGTCGTTACCGCGCCATGGGTGCTAATACAATTAGTGAACGCTTAACGGTTTTTGTATTCAAAGGTTGGCAATGTTATTTATATTGCGCAGAAAATTTTTATCTGCATTGCAGTTAGGTTAATGACAGCGTGAGTGCAAGAA
>CAXAHI010000140.1:0-5499 GCA_963968645.1 uncultured Gammaproteobacteria bacterium
ATAGATTTTGACGAACAATTAAAGTCGAGTGAAAATCGTTTTCGTAGGCGCTGCTCAGGTGTACTGAATAAAACCACCCCAAAGCGAATAGGTTATATCGGGGTCAATCTTCGTCAGATTGTGTGCTTTCTTTTGGTTACTTTTCTTTGCACAAACACAGCGTTTTTTGCTGCGCGCCTGAAGGGCGCCCCGTAGGGTGAGCGTAGCGAATCACGAAAAGTGACTGGCGTGTCGGGGCCACCCCAGACGACCTTGAACTTAAAACTATAAAAATAGAAGTAAAAAACCAGAATATAAGATTACTGTTAAAGACACAAAAACCTGACTCCGCCGACGTTTTCAACCTCAAACATTGAATAGATTAAAAAAACACCAGGCCAACGAAAACCACAACTCAAACACAAAACCCCTTACAAATCATAACCTAACACCTATCACACCCCCATCACCCCCAACCCCTCTAGCCCAACTAACGAATTATTCAAGCTGCTTTCAAAGATAAATAAAAAATAAAAAGCTGGTTAATTCCCTCATCAGAGCTATAAATAAATAACAATAAAAATAAAAAAAATAACAACAATAAAAAAACGCACAAACATGTAGACCTGGATATTATGCTAAAAATAATTTTAACCTTTACTTTTTTATTACTATTAATAAACGCTGCCCATGCAGCACATACCACCGTCTCAATTACTGAAAATCAAACCGTTGATTTTCAAGACTTTGCTCTCAATATAGATGCAAATAATCATCAGGCAGGCTCATCCAGCTTAATGACGGTTACATTCCAGGGCAGTATCGATTCTAGTGAACTAGAAAATACAAGTAGCATCATCATTGATGGTAACGACTACGGCACTTTTAATAACACATCTTCGGAAGTTTATAACGTCGTAGAGTGGACAGATAACAGCTACTTAATGAGTGTTGATTTTTTTATTAACTCACAATCAACCACCAACTATTTATCCGATGGCAGGGTTAATGTAGATATCGACTTTAACGACTCAACTTATGAAAATCACAACGGCACATCATGGGCCAACTCGCCTTACGCTGCTGTAGACTTCACTTATAATCAATCGGCTGTTGTGCCAGTACCTGCAGCTGCATGGTTGTTTGGCTCTGCGATATTGGCATTAGCCGTAATCAGACGTAAATAACATTGAATCAATAAAACTATTGGCTAAAAACGCTTAACTCTTGTTACTAAGCATTCTTTACGTTGCCTATATACTCTTTCATATACCCTTTCATATACCCTGTCTATATAATTAAATCTCAGCTATCCCACAAACAAGCTATTCCCTATTAGCTTTACGCAAACAACTTTGTCACAATATCGCATACCTCCTCAGTAAGCCTAAGATGACTTAATAATCTAAAGCGGCTTCATATATAGCTAAGTGAAACGAAATACGTTGATATGAATAAAATCAATCCAAAAAAACTGCTCAACAGTAAATGGACGGCAGTGACCCCCACCAATAAAGAAAAGCACTTTATTATCTCTGACATTGAATTCGATGAAGAAGATATAGTTATCGCATGCAGCATAGAAGCGGTTATGTCTAAACGCGCCATGCCTATTAACTGGAAAGACTTAAAAGATAATAGCCAATGGCTTCATGGCTGGAAATAATTTAGCCATAACTCATTTCAAGCGAGTGATAATCTGATTTTTTTGGCTCGTTACACATTGATACGATTTAAGCCACCACAGGTATAAATGAACGACATATTCTCATTAACATGAAGCTAACAATCTAACGGCTATACCTAATAATAAAAAGGTGGTTACGATGAAAGTTAATATTCAATGGATAGCAGTCACGGCGCTTATATTATTCACTAGCGCTGCCTCTCAAGCTCAAACTGGCTATAAATCTTTATTTATAGGGCATAGTTTCTTTAAACCCTTTGCCGACGGCATGGAGTTCCACGCTGCACAAGCGGGCATTACTGGCCACACGCAAAATGTCATTTTTTCTGGCGGCTGCACAGGAGCACCTCAGGCGTTATGGGAAAATGAAATAAAAGGCCCCCAGATAAAAGATATTTTGGATAACGGTGATGTCGAGTTTTTCGGTATGACTTACTGCAGTGAGTATCCGACAATTGAGGGTTATATTAACTGGTTCAATTATGCGCTCTCGAAAAACCCAAACACACGTTTTGCTTTAGCATTACCTTGGGTAGATTATCCCGCAACCAAAAGTACCAGTGAATATGTCAGCCACTATCACAATTCACATGACAACGCCTGGCATGACCTTATCGATACATTGCGCGCACTTTATCCTGGCGTAGAGATTATCTGCATCCCTTACGGTCGTAGTGCAGGTGAGCTTCGACAGCTCCTTGATGCAGGCAACCTTCCTGATGTTGATGTTCTTACTGGCACTGCATCGAATGCCATTTATGTCGATAATAAGGGCCATGCAGGTGATATTTTAAAAGAGTTAGGGAAATTGGTTTGGTTAAATGCAATTTATGGCGTTGATTTATCTACCTATGCGTATGAACCTGCCTATGCCACCGACCTTAAAGCTATAGCGCAGATGATTATGGACGAACATGATGACGAACTAGTTAGCTCAGCTTCGGTTCCTATAATGGGTAACTTTGGATTGTTAACGCTTGGCTTTTCGATGCTAGGCCTAGGCGCAGCAAGAATTAGAAAAAAATAATTTGAATGTTACCGAAAGAGCCATAGTTTTCACTGTGGCTTTTTTTGTGGATACTGTTTTGTATCAAGACTGAGTGCGCTGCTTAATTATCAACCATCATACTATCTTGTTTTATGATGTCAGTTTTGACGCTCTTTATGCAGCAATTGTTTATTGAATATACATTTGATAACATCAAAGCCATACAATGATAAAAATGTTAGATCGCATCAAAATGGAATATGGAGATTACGGATGAAACCTTATCAATTGCGCTTAATAGCGTGTCTGTTTATTTTTTTAAATTCAAATACCCTAGCTGCACTTGTTGATAATGGCAGCTACTTCACCAATACAGAAACCAACACGGACTACCTCAAGTTAGGGCAGACCGTCAATAAATCCTGGAATGATGTCGTCACTAATGACTTATTCGGCTTAATGGCTGACGGATGGCAGCTTGCGTCACAAACAGCGTATTTTGATATGGCCACCGATGTCGATACACGTGATGACATGTGGTTATTATGCGATGTATGCCAGATACCCGCTAATGGCAATGCACAGCCTTGGACCAATGGTGATGCCGCTAATGGCCAGTTTGCGTTACCCGTTAATGCTATTGCTGATTTTTATATTTCAGTAGGTAATTACTCAAAATCAGCTTTCACCTTTAGTGCCGATGCAGAGAATGGGCTTATTGCAGTGGCGTTATCTCGTCCTACTGCGGTTCCGCTTCCTGCCACACTCACTCTTTTGCTATCAGCTTTAATCAGTTTAGGGATAATGAGGGTTAAAAAGAAAAAGTGCTAACAATTAGAATAAGTCGTGGTTTTTACTATGATTTTTTCTGAGGATTTTTCGAAGAATTGAATAAAAAATTAGTAAAGCTAGCTAAAACAGCGCATAGAACTAATATTATGATGAATTATTTTCGCTGATAAGCAGGCTCATCATACTTACCCCAATCAGTTTCTGTATTAATTTCAATTTTCTCATCAATATTACGCTGCTTTTTGGTTTTACCAAATGCAGCCAAATGCTCTTTATCAATAAGATCGTCTATCTCTTGAGTGGTCATCACTTTAAGGAGAATACCTGCTTGAAAAAAACCATGAAGTTCATTGCGCAAATCTTCTTTTTTGGTCACTTTCGCTGCGCCATAGCTATAAATTTTCTTTAAGCGAGCGCAAGCTTCCTTTATAAACGCTTTCTTTTTGTAATCAAGACTGTCTATCACACTCACCTCTGAATACTATTATTTTTCGAATCCGGTCCGTGAATATCATTCATCATCAGCCACCTTTGCGGATGCGGTCTCTCCTTTCTCGTGCTGTTTCATCCTCGATTGAAACCTCTTTACGCTTCTCACCCTTAGCCGTTTTAGATGCGCGGCTGAATTCAATAAGACCCAGCGTTTCCATATCACCGAGTTTTTTCGCATTCTTCTCTAGCGTATCGAGCTCTTCAAAGGTGTATATATCATTTCTTAATTTCTTCATTCTGTTCATGTTTTACTTCCTAAATATCAAATAACGGAAAAATAGATGCATTTAGCTTACAAAGGGGCTTACCAAGGCAGGCTAACAAAACTGTAAAGGCTTATACGAGAGTCATCGACGGCCCTGATTATGGCATTCTAGTTTTCTAAAGGGCTATCTTATCACTTTCAACAATAAATACAGCCTCATGACTATATTACCCACTGCAAAGCGTCTCGCTGCGCAGAAAGCGTGTGCGCAAACCGCGTAGTATTGATTTTTTTGTTAAGGCTGCCAGCGGATATCAACTTTACGATGCTGATTAGCACAATCACGAAGATACAAATTAATAAGACTTTGGTATGGAACACCCGATTCTTCGGACATACTTTTGAAATAATCAATAACATCTTCGCTAAGGCGAATGGTAACCGGTTTCTTGAGTTTCGATGCATAGGGATTTTTTCGAGACTTCATTTTTGACAGATCGTATTCTTTTTTCATGATAAACCACCCTTATAGTGCTGTTGCTCGTTCTTCGTGGCTTTCCGTGCGGATATAATTCTTAGCTCTTGTCCATCTTCTTCATCTTCACCTCTTTCACAATGCACCACCATGAGAATGCGCGAGTCGCTGCTCCTACCGAGCAATAAAAATCGCTCCTCATCGGATGAATTTTCATCATAGAACTGAACTGCAAGGTCGTCGTAAAAGACAGATTGAGCTTTATCAAAAGAAACTCCATGTTTCTTTTGATTGGATTTGATCCCAGCTGAAATTAATCATAAATACATTGTATGTACGCTTAGCACAATGTCAAGAGAGCCTTAACGTCTTGCTAAGCGAGAAAGAGTAAAAAGAGTATTCGTAGAAATACGTCTTAAGCAATCCGAGGTTTTATCTGCAAGCAGGCGACTTTTCAGCATAAACAATTGATTTATATAATATTTTATAAAATGAAATAGGGTTATACCGTCAAATATATTTCTTATGCTCAAAAAAAATTTACCAAGACAAACACTTTTCCCAATCTCAGCCTAGCGCAACCATACCCCCGCCCCCCTATTGTAAGCGGAGACTCCTGCTACCTATGGTTTACTAATTTAGACGAAGGAATTGGTATTTATCAAATACCACCTTAATTATTCCAGAAGAAACAGCTGGCCTTTTTGGGGCTATAAACTCAATCAAGAAAGCTTTAAATATTGATGTTGAACAAAATTAGATTGGATTTTAATAGCTGAGATTAGATTTACGGAAGGACTATATATTCTAAATATGGCTGCTAGTGGAATTGCCTTCTAACGCCTTACTAATCGGCGAAAATAGTTGGCTAAAATAGTTGG
>CAXAHI010000141.1:0-5424 GCA_963968645.1 uncultured Gammaproteobacteria bacterium
GGTTTAAACATGAGTACTATGGGTTTAAACATGAGTACTATGCAGAAAAAACCTTATAAGCTATTTGATGCTCATCTTCATATTATTGAGTCGGGTTTTCCATTAATAGCGAATGCGGGTTTTACCCCTAAATTTTTTTCCGTTCAAGACTATTGTCAAACAATGCGAGCCTATAATTTAGTCGGTGGCGCTGTCGTATCGGGATCATTCCAACAATATGATCAAAGCTATTTAATATCGGCGTTAAAAAAACTCGGCCCCTCGTTTGTAGGCGTTACTCAGTTGCCCGCGTCCGTTACTGATAATGAACTTATTGCGTTACATAAAGTGGGCGTGCGGGCGGTACGATTTAATTTGCAGCGCGGCGGCTCAGCGCAATTAAGCGAGCTCGATCGTTTGGCGCGAAGAGTTTATGACGTTGTCGGTTGGCATAGCGAGTTATATGTCGATGCCGCAGAGCTCACATCGCTCGCCGCTATTTTAATTAGCTTACCTGCAGTGAGTATTGATCATCTGGGTTTATCAAAAGCAGGACTGCCGACATTGCTGAAGTTAGCAGAGCAAGGTGTCCGTGTTAAAGCAACGGGTTTTGGCCGAGTAGATTTTGATATTGCCATTGCATTACGTGCACTGTATTCGGCTAATCCAGATGCGCTCATGTTTGGATCTGACTTGCCTTCAACCCGCGCGCCGCGGCCTTTTTTACACAGTGATATTGAAATTATTATCGACTGCTTGGGTGAAGAGGAAGCGAATAAGGTATTACAGGCTAATGCGAGGCTTTTTTATCGTATATAGGCTTATTGCTGTGCATTTGGCGCTCCCTTGTGTCTATTTATAACAGAAAGTTAATCTTCTAAGCTTTCGAGGTCATTTTTAAAAGCATTTTTGGTCCGCTTTATCGTTTTTGGTGCCTGTCATTTGTACAAAGCAGAGAACTTTCGGCTAAACTCATAGACGAATAATAAATCGAATTCGCTATTGCCAGCGTATTTAAGAATATCTAAAAACAATAATTTGGGCTTAAAAAGATGGTTAACCGTTATATTCGCAGCATCGCTGTAAGCGTGGCTCTTATCCTTTCATTCAGTGTTTTAGCTGCTGATGCCGTACGCATTCAATTAATTGCGCATATTCCTATTGCGCCGCCCGCTGAGCCCGCATTGCTTTCTGCCACGGCAACTGCGAGCAGCTCTCAAAACTCCGAAGGTGCTGGTCCTCCTTCTTATGCCGTCGATGGCAATAACAGCACTCGCTGGGGCTCATTATTCACCAATAATCAATGGCTTAAGCTCGATTTAGGTTCTCCCCATGCTTTAACCGAAGTGATTATCCGTTGGGAAGCGGCGAATGCGGCTTCTTATAGAATTGAGGGTTCGACGAATAACAGCAGTTGGACAACACTTTCTACGCATACCGGCGGTAACTTTGGTAACCGTATTGATACGAAAGTGATTTCAGGCAGTTATCGCTATGTGCGTATGCAAGGTATAGCTCGCACTAGTAACTACGGCTATTCAATTTTTGAAATGAAAGTCTTTGGCTTGCCAGCTGCCGACTCCGATAATGATGGCGTTGATGATAGTAATGATCAATGTCCAGGAACCTCGCCGGGCGCTTCTGTTGATGCCAGCGGTTGTGTACCGGTTGATACCGATAATGATGGTGTTATCGACAGTGTCGATTCATGCCCTAACACGCCGTCAGGTAGCAACGTTAATGCTAATGGCTGCGCCACTAATGATACCGATAACGACGGTGTGCTCGATGGCTTAGACCAATGTCCCAATACGCCCAATAACGATATCGTCGGCCCAGATGGCTGCACCGTTATCCTTGACGGCATTGAAGTTTCTTCCGCTAACGGCTTACTCGTAGGCGGGCCAGAGTCGGCTCAACCGGGTTTTGTACTGTATGTCTTTGACAATGATTTATCAGCCCCGGGCAGCAGTAACTGTACCGGTGGATGCGCCACTAATTGGCCGCCATTAATGGTCACCGATGGTCTTGCCTCGGGCGTCAATAATTTAGCCTCAATTAGTCGTGCTGAAGGTCAGCAAGTGGTCTATAACGGCCGTCCACTTTATTACTACATTGGCGATAACAATGCGGGTGATGACAACGGTGATGGCGCCGGTGGAGTTTGGCATACAGTAGCATTGAGTGGCGTTGAGGCCATTGAGCCTTTATACAATTCATCCACAGCGCTGGAACAAGCCACTTCTTATGTCAGAGCCGATGGAGTTGTAGTTACCCGTTTTGGTGATCGTGGACGTGATCGTCACGCGAAAGATATTGGTTACTACGATCCTAACAATATCTATAACTCTGATCATTATGATCATTGGTTAGCGCATTATTGGGAATACCGTACAGCGCGTATTCAATTTGAAGATTACGTGCCTAATGGTCAAAGCCTTATAAGAGCTACGTATATCACTGAAAGTCGACTTGGCGCGAAAGAATTCCGTGTTTGGTTCTCTGGTATAACTACTACCGGTCAGTTCCACTGGAATCCTACGGCTGTCCAAGTTGATAGCGGCACCTTTAATAATGACTTTGTCAAAACCAGCTCGTCGGGTAATCAGTACAAGTACGTTGTCGATATCACCACCCAATGGAAGAACGTAGCCACGTTTAATACGCCTTTAAGTGTTGGCACCAATATGGAATTTGAAATTAGCCAATTCCTTATTAATCCACCGGCAGGTCTTCGTAAAAACTATTACGGCACAGGGTTTCTATATGTCATTGGCACACCCGGTTTAGCACCCTTTGAGTGGCAGCGAGGATTCAATAGAAACTTTAGTGTTAATGATGGCACACCTATTCCGCCGGCAGGATTGTCGGGTGGTGATACCACATTAGGCTACAACTACAGTGAAGAGCCTGCAGGTCGCTTTATGCAAATGGCCACCAACTTGAGTCATGTGAATGCGCAACCGTTTGTACGTGGTCGTCGTGTTCACCATACAAGCTTTGTCACGGGTATTCATGATGAGCGAAATGACAACCCAGTGTGGAGCCAGCAAGCAGGCAAAGCGGGTAATCACTACGTTAATGAATCATGCGCAAAATGCCACGTTCGAAATGGTCGTGCATTAGTTGCTGACGTCGGCGGCAGTCTCGACAAATGGGTCTTTAAAGTCGGTGATGCCAATGGTAATCCAGATCCATTAATCGGTAGCGTATTACAAACGAGTCAAATCTCAGGTGCTGGAGAAGGTTCAGTGACCTTGGGTCCATGGACTGAATTACCCAATGGTTTACGTTCACCGAACTATGTCTTCAGTAACGGCACGCCGGCGCGTTTCTCTGCTCGCATTGCGCCTCAGCTTGTTGGCTTGGGTTTATTAGAAGCGGTAGAAGAGTCAACCATTCTGGCATTGGCCGATCCTGATGATACCAATAATGATGGTATTTCTGGTCGCGCAGCATTAGCGGCAGATCCAATAACCGGCACTGTTCGCTTAGGCCGTTTTGGTTATAAAGCAGCGACCTTTAGTGTTGAGCATCAATCGGCTTCGGCGTTTAATACCGACATTGGCGTAATGACCAGCCTGTTCCCAACACCAGATTGCGGCAGTGCGCAAACCACCTGTGGTTCATCGGGTGCAGAATTAGCAGATAGCGATCTCAATGATCTCGTTAAGTACGTAAGCCTACTAGGTGTAGGTGCACGACGTGATTATGCGAATACGACAGGAGAGACATTGTTCGACAATGCCGGCTGTGCAAGCTGTCACCAAGCTACGCTGACCACCAGTGATTTCCACCCATTGACAGAGTTACGTGGTCAGACCATTCATCCTTATACCGACCTGTTATTGCATGATATGGGTCCAGGTTTAGCGGACAGCTTAGGTGAAGGCAACGCGACGGGTGCCGAATGGCGTACTGCGCCATTATGGGGCCTAGGGCTTTCACGTAATGTGCAATTAGGTGATGCCAAAGCGAATGACTCTGTTTCATTAGCGCGCGACCCAGTCAATGATCCTAACCGTGTGGGTTATCTTCATGACGGCCGAGCGCGCACTATCGACGAAGCGATTCGTTGGCATGGTGGTGAAGCAGAAAGCTCTAAGCAAGCGTATGAAGCATTAACGCAGGCACAAAGAGACGCCGTATTGGCCTTTTTGAACTCTTTATAAACCGCTCGCGGTAATCGTTTAACCGCGATTATCTGGGCAGGGCAGCGGGCACTTTATAGCGTCGGCTGCAATAAGCCGGTGGTGTCAGTGTTTAGCTTATAGATAAAGCCGGTAAATAAGGCTGGCAAGTAAGGTAGCAAGCGGGTTTGGTATAGTTTAGGGCCAATATGCCGATTAGATTCAGATGGGTTTTCGTCTCAAGAATGGCTCGCTTGGTCGCTTAGCGTACAAATGATGATATTCAAATTGTATAAATATGGTACATTAACTGGGCAATAATGCGTATTTAGAGCAAAAGTTATGTTTTATTTAGGCCTTAAAAAAAGCCTCCCCTAGCTTTTTTATAAAAATGATAATAAAAAATAAGGAATTTAACATGTTAAAAAAATTAATAACATCGATAGTAGCGTCTGGAGCGTTACTACTAGCAGCAGCTTCATCGCAAGCTGCAATTACCGAACTCATCAATAATGGTGGTTTTGAAACGGGTGATCTTTCTAGTTGGGATTCAAGCACCTCAGTTTCAATAAATACTTCTACTGATGGACCTTCTTCAGGTAGCTACTCTGCGTTTTTTCAAAACGGTTCACCTGCAGCCAATGATCTAAAGCAAACTAACATAGGTAAAGGGTTCTTAACACCAGGCCAAGAAGTTAGAGTTTCATTTGATTACCGTGGCACCTCAAGTGCTGGTGGTGTTTTAAATGCTTTAATTTTTTCTATGATCGATATTGATCTTGGTGGCGGCGTTTCAAATACACTAGTCCTTAATGGTGGTGCACCATTATTTCCAAATGGTGATTCAAGTGTTTGGACTAACTACAGTGCAACTGTAAACCTCGGTTCTGATGTGAGTGGCGGTATTGATTTCTTGATAAGCGCACCTTGTGGAGCAGCTTCTGGCTGTGTATCTGACTATTATGTAGATAATATTTCAGTGGAATTTGGTGAAGCATCGGCGGTTCCTGTACCGGCTGCGGCATGGTTATTCGGATCAAGCTTATTAGGTTTGGTTGGAATGGCAAAAAGAAAAAAATAGTTTGTTTGCTGGGTTAACCAGTTGAGCTATTTGATTTAAAAAGGCAACCTTCGGGTTGCCTTTTTTATTGCAAAAGTTTTTTATAAGTTCGAGGTCGTCGGGGTGGGGCGGGCAGCTAGAATCTAGATCTTTTAGCGCTATCAGATAGTATTCTTATATTCTGGTTTTTTAGTTTATTTGTTTGATTTTTCAGGTCAAGGTCGTCGGGGGTGGCCCGACACGCCAGTCACTTTT
>CAXAHI010000142.1:0-5287 GCA_963968645.1 uncultured Gammaproteobacteria bacterium
CGCTGGACAGCGGTAAGCTACAAGGTGTTTTGTCGATATTAGCGATGCAAAAGATGCTTTGTTGACGGTCATGACTCTGGCGCCAAAAGCCAAATATGGTGTCACCTAAATGTAAGGTAAATTGCGTGGCATTGGGATGAAAGGCCGCTTGTTTAATACGAATGGCCAGTAAGCTTTTGATTTCATCAAAAACAATAGCGTGTTGATGATCGGCATCGGCCAGTTTTTCTTGTAACTGAGGGTAGTCCCATTGGTGACGATTGATAGAGCGGTTGTGACCCGTGGCATCGCATTTTTCATAGTCGTTACGCGTACCCATTAAACTATGGATATAAATACCAGGGATACCTTCGAGTGCCAGCATAATGGCATGGGCACAAATAAAACGTTCGATATTGTATTTGTCGGGACCGGCATGCGTGCCTTGTAGGGCATCAAATAATGAAATATTAATTTCATAGGGTTTGGTTTTACCGCCGGGTAATTCGCGATAAGAAATTCTGCCGCCGAAGTTTTCCATAATCGCTGACAAGTTATCGATTTCACGTTCAGATAAAAGCCCTTCTGTGGGTCGCAAGCCAATACCATCATGAGAGGCAATGAAATTAAAATAGGTGGTGCCGTTTTGTGCCGGCGGCATACTCATCATCCACTGTTTTAAATAGTAGCTATTGCCTGAAATAAGCGTGTGTACTAACAGTGGTGGCAGTGAGAAATTATAAATACAGTGAGCTTCATTCGCATTACCAAAATATTCTAAATTTTCTCGGTTGGGTATATTGGTCTCAGTAATAATAATCGCGTCGCTTTCTGCATGTTCTATTAAGAGTCTTAGCAGTCGAACAATTTCGTGTGTTTCAGTTAAATTAATACAGCTAGTGCCTGATTTTTTCCAGACAAAAGCAACGGCATCAAGACGAAAAATACGTACACCTTTGTCTAGGTAGTGCCTAACGATTTTAATAAACTCAAGAAGCACTTGTGGGTTGCGAAAATCCAAATCGACTTGATCATGGCTAAAAGTACACCATACATGTTCAACGCCATGTTTGGTTTCTACCGCTCGTAATAAAGGGTTTGTTCTTGGGCGCACTACATGAGACGTATCTTGAGTAGGATCTTCAGTGTAAAAGTATTTTTTACCTGGAGATTCGTCAGCAATAAAGTTTTTAAACCAAAGACTTTCTTGAGAGCAGTGGTTAATAACCAAGTCAGCCATTAATCGATATTCAGAGGCGATGGTAGTAATATCCTGCCAGTCGCCAAGGCTAGGGTTGACCTGCATAAAGTCAATAACAGAAAAGCCATCATCGGAACTAAAAGGAAAGAACGGTAAAATATGCAGGCTGTTAATCGTGCCGTCGGTATAATTATCAATAAAGTGTTTCAGTGATTCTAACGGTTTTTGTTCAGGATCAATAATGCTATCACCATAACTGATTAATATGATGTCGCGTTCTGACCATTGGTTTTGATGCGATTCAGGCGCTGGCGCTTGAGGCGATAAGCGCATTGCCTCTAGTGCTTGAGCCGTTACAGCCGTAATATCAATGTCGACTTTACGCGCCTCATAAATGGTGTCATGAGTAGCATCTTGAGACGTATCGTAAACGTTTTCGTAAATAACTTCTAAATGGTTATGTACGCGCTGATGTAAATCGTTATTCATAATGGTATCTTTATTAAAGTAAAAATTAGAAGTCGATCTTAGCTGTATTTAATGCGATCACTTTCGACGGCTTCAGAAATTTCTGTAAATATATCTGGGAAGGCGCTGCGCACACGGTTCCAGCAAGGTATAAAAGGCGTTTCCATAGGTTTGTCAAGATACGCTTCACCGGCTTTCATTATATTTTCTGCAAACATCTCTACGGCTTGTTCTTCTTTGTGAATATCAAATGATAAATTATTCATTGCCGCATCGTTATGGTAGGCGTCTACAAAGTCGAGGGCCATGCGGAAATAAGTAGCTTTTAAAGTGCGGAATGATTCAGCATTAAAAGTCACGCCTTGAGTAGCGAGTTTTCTGAATAAGGCTTTTGATATGTCGATAGACATTTTTGATAGGCCACCTTGATCATCATTTGATGATAGGTCTTGATGCTTATGATCATAAGTGTCGGCAATATCTACTTGGCACAGTCGATTGAGTGAATAGTTTCTATGCATTTCAGAAAGCACGCCAATTTCTAATCCCCAATCGCTCGGAATGCGAATATCATTGAGAACATCGCGACGAAAAGAAAACTCACCCGCTAGCGAATAGCGGAAGCTATCCATATATTGTAAATACTCGCGTTCTCCGCAAATTTTCTTTAAAGCATTGAGAAGCGGGCTAACTAATAAGCGGCTTACTCGCCCATTAAATTGTCCGTTAGCAACTCGCGCATAAAAGCCTTTGCAGAATTCATAATTGAATTTTGGATTGGCAACCGGATAAATTAAGCGAGCTAACATATCGCGTTTATAGGTGGTTATATCGCAGTCATGCAAGGCAACGGCTTCGGCTTTGGTGGCGGCTAAAACATAGCCCATGCAGTACCAAACGTTACGACCTTTGCCTGCTTGTCTTGGTGCTAAGCCGCTGGATTCTAATTTTTTATGGATGGCTTGCATGGCTGGGCCATCATTCCAAAGCACGCGAAATTTTTGTGGTAGCTTAGAAAAGAATTTTAATGCATAGCGAAATTGTTCTTCGGTTGCGCGATCTAGGCCAATAATAACTTCGTCCAAATAGGAGGCATTTTTTAACTCTTCGATAATGCCGCTTAATGCTGGTCCTTCAAGCTCTGAAAACAGCGATGGTAATATAACGGCCATAGGTCGCTCTTCACGAAAAGTTTCTAACTCTGCTTCTAAGTCATCGACAGAGCGGTTAGATAAATTATGCAGCGTGGTGATGATCCCGTTTTGATAAAAGTCAGCCATATTTATTTCCTGATTATAATTTTTATGTTAATGAGTATTTTATTACTCAATTTATTTAATGCTTTTTTTATGTTGGTTTTTAAATGTTGATTTTTAAATATCGTTTTTTAAAATTTTGGCAATCACTTCATTCCAACCTTCAGGGCCAAAGTGTTCGCTTAAATAGGTTTTTTCAGTTCGCTTTAGCGTTGGTGCTGAATGAGTGGGAGATTGAATAACTGCGGCAATGTCTGCCGCTTCCAGCATAGAGATGTCGTTATGGCTGTCGCCAGCGGCAATGCAAATATAGTGACGATGTTTGCCATTCTCTTTAAAACTAGCAGTGAGTCTTTGCATGGCTGCGCCTTTGCAAGCATCACGGTCAATTAAATGTAAGAAGCGTCCGCCTTCAACAATATGTGCGCCTATGCTTTCTAATGCGGCTATAAATTGTTTTTTCTCAACATTATTGCCTAGCCAATGTATGGGCTCACTAAAGCCGCGTTGGTTAGCGAGAGCGGCTTGCGTCAGTGATAGGCCCGTTAAATTGGCAATGCCTTGCGTGCCGAGGTTTGTAAAATCAATATATTTTCCAGAAAATTGATCATCAAACTGTGCGCTTATTTTTCTCAGTAATTGTTGCCAATGCGCTCGCGTAGGTGCTTGGCTGTACTCCCAAAATTCAAAACCCTCTTTTATATACAGCGTGGTGTTATCGGGTTGCTGTTCAAAATAACCAACAGGAATGTAAATAGCCGCGCCGTTTTCAACAATAAACGGGTCTGTATTATTTAACGCAGCGCGAATAGGTAAGAGCTCGGCTAAGGTTTTACTGGTGGTTGGAATAACGGGCACGGCCAAAGATTTTAAGGCCGCTAAGCTTGGGCTGGCGGCTTTATGCGAATAGGTATCGTGATCCAGTAATGAGCCATCAAGATCGGTAAAGAGTAATGGTCTGTTCATTTTATTCCGCGTGTTGAGGTGTTTGTCATTGCTACGGGTTGGCTATGACTTATTATTTTTCGCTGTGAATCTAGCTCATATAAATGGTGCATTTTTTTAGGCAGGGTAGTAAAACCATGTTCGGTAATCCGCTGATAGTGATCAATAAAATGCTGAAGCTCATCAGTATTCATAATGCCAGGATGCGTTTTGTGATTTTGGTTAAAAAAATCAACCCCCAGTTTTGTTGCCATTTTTTGTTCCTGCTCCATACGCCATTGATAAACACAATCGAACGAGGGGGCCTTTAACATTAGCCAGCAATCGACTAAGGAAAATAACTCGGCATAATCTTGAAGGAGTGCTTGATTGACGAACTCACGCCATTCGCCATTGGCATCGTGTTGGCTTTCTAATGCATTAATCGGCGCTTCAAGTTGCGCGGCGGTTTGTGGTTCTGCGCCAAGGCACCAGCCTTCAAGAATAATAACGTTAACCGGCAGCTTAACGACTTGGGGGTGCGTTATGTCTCGGTCGTCATGGCTTTTATCGAACACGGGTAACTCAACCGTGCCAGTGCTTTGTGCTTTTAAAGCCTGTAGTTGCTGAATGGCCAGCGCTGCATCATGAGTGCCGGGAACGCCGCGGGTAGAAAGTAGAGCATGTTTGCTTTCAGCCAATGCCAGACGATCATTTTTGGTTAGATAAAAATCATCAAGTGACACGCAAATTGATTCAATATTGTGCGCAAGCACCAAAGTTGTGCGCAAATAATTCGCCAGTGTTGATTTACCGGACCCCTGGCAGCCATTGATACCGATAACTAAGGTTTTTTCTGGCGTTGAACTTAACAGAGAGAGTGTTTCGTTTATTAATGGTGCAAACCACAGCTCTGCCTGCACTAAGTAGGCCTCAGTTAATTGGTGTTGCTTTAAAAAAGGCGTATATAACGCGTATTTACTCATTTTTTTCATCTTTAAGCGTTGAGAGCGGCTCTCTATATTCACTAAATACGGCCTAAATACAGGAGGTAGTCAATATAGAGACAGCTGCTTTAACAATATCTCTAATAAGGAGAGCAGGTATTGTGCCAAGTTGGCTTAATGAGTTAAAAAAGGGGTGAGTAGATATAGAAAAGGTTTTTACGCGGTGTGAATAAAAATGGAGAGGGTGATCATTATTCTTTCTTAACTACCTACTTAACTACCTAAATTATGAATGTCACAAGTATTAAAAATGAGATGAAAGCGCTGAAGCATAATAGGACTCAATGATTTTGTAAGGTCGGCCGTTAGGCTGACAGGGTCTTGAATATTAAGTTGTTAGTGGTGATGGGATATTCTGAGGGTTTAGTTTTTTTGTTTTTGTTTTAAGGTCAAGGGAGTCGGGGGTGGGGCGAAAGCCAGAATTTAGATCTTTGAGCGCTATCTGATAGTAT
>CAXAHI010000143.1:0-5267 GCA_963968645.1 uncultured Gammaproteobacteria bacterium
CTTCGGCATTATGAATGATTTGATAGGCGTTTGGACCAGCTGTTTTATGTTGCTAACCCTATTGGTCACCATCGCTTTAACTTGGATGCACTTTGTCATTATGGCCATGGATAAAAAAATCGATCCGAGTCGAGGCGATCCTCGCTACTTGCCAGAGTTGGAGCTTAAGCCACACGATGGTTAGTTAATAGATTACCCGTGCGAGAACTGACAAGTCTTGTCGCTATGACGAATGACTCAATGAAAAATTAACAAAAGGTGAATAACAGATGGCAAACGACTTACACAATTGGAATCCGGAAGATGAGCAGCAATGGGCAAGCATGGGTAAGGCTATTGCCAGTCGTAACTTATGGATCTCTATTCCCTGTTTGCTGGCAGGTTTTGCCGTTTGGTTGTACTGGGGAATTATTACTGTACAGATGCTTAACCTCGGTTTTCCCTATTTAAAATCTGAATTGTTTAGCTTAATGGCCATTGCAGGTTTGGCCGGTGCCACTTTACGTATTCCCAGTACTTTCTTTATTCGTATAGCCGGGGGGCGAAATACGATATTTCTCACCACCGCTTTATTAATACTGCCGGCGGCAGGGGCGGGATTTGCGCTTCAAGATATTAATACACCGCTATGGCAGTTTCAGTTGCTCGCATTATTATCGGGCTTTGGCGGCGGTAACTTCGCGTCATCCATGTCAAATATCAGTTTTTTCTTTCCTAAAAAAGTGCAGGGTTATTCCTTAGGCATGAATGCGGGCTTGGGAAATTTTGGTGTGACTACCATGCAAATTCTTGTGCCATTGGTTATGACCTTTGCCATTTTTGGTGGCGAAGCCATGGTGCTACAAAATAGTAGCGGCACGCTTATTGGAAAAATAGCCGCGGGTACTGAAACCTATATTCATAATGCTGGCTTTGTTTGGCTGCTTGTTCTTGTGCCATTGGTATTTGCGAGTTGGTTCGGCATGAACAATATTCGTGACCAGCATGTGTCGCCGGATATTGGCTCTACCTTTAATGCCTTTGGAAAAATTATTTTAATGTTATCAATTGGCTTATTGACTGCCGCTTTTGGGCTTTGGCTAATGCTGCCTGCGTCAGCCAATGGTTCAGGTTTAGAGCTAGATAAATTAATTGTTCTTCCCATGGTTATTATCTCCACCGTCGTATTATTAAAAATGATTCCCGGTGAAATTAATCAAAGCCTAAAACGACAATATAAAATTTTCGATAACAAACACACCTGGGCCATGACCATTATTTACACCATGACCTTTGGTTCGTTTATTGGTTATGCCGCCGCTTTTGCTTTGGCCATTAAAGTGGTGTTTGGTTATCAGCATCTTATTGTTAATGGCGTACTCACGCATAACAGCATAAACCCCAATGGTCCCAGCGCATTAATGTTTGCTTGGACCGGTCCTTTTATTGGTGCCTTAATTCGTCCACTCGGTGGCATTATCGCTGATAAATGGGGCGGTGCTAAAGTCACCCAAATGGTTTCTGTGGTTATGGTGGCCAGCGCCTTAGGCGTTGCTTACTTTATGAAGCAAGCCTATATGTCGGCAACCCCCGAAGTGTTTTTTGTCCCCTTTTTAATTCTATTTTTAATTCTGTTTACCGCCACCGGTATTGGTAACGGTTCCACCTTCCGTACTATTTCTGCAGTTTTTAATAAAGAACAAGCTGGGCCAGTACTGGGTTGGACTTCGGCGATTGCCGCCTATGGTGCTTTTTATATTCCCAAGGTATTTGGCGAGCAAATTAAAGCCGCTACTCCTGAATATGCACTCTACGGTTTTGCAAGTTTTTATATGCTTTGCATTGTTATTAACTGGTGGTTTTATTTGCGTCGTAACGCCTATGTGCAAAACCCTTAGGGTGCAGTATTTAATGGTTAAACCAATAAATCATGTATTTGAAATTTAAATTTAAAAACAGAGCGAGTGTTATGCAACAACAAGTAAGGAAAAAACTATGAGCCATTTTCTGGATAAGCTAACGTATTTTACTCGCAAGCCACCGGAAACGTTTTCTGATGGCCATGGCATAACCACCAATGAAAACCGCGCATGGGAGCGTGCTTATCGAGGGCGTTGGTCGCACGATAAAATTGTGCGCTCAACGCATGGCGTTAATTGCACCGGCTCTTGCAGTTGGAAAATTTATGTGAAAGCCGGTTTAGTGACTTGGGAAACACAGCAAACGGATTATCCGCGCACACGTCCCGATTTACCGAATCATGAACCCCGTGGCTGTGCTCGCGGTGCGAGTTACTCTTGGTATTTATATAGCGCGGCACGGTTAAAGTATCCGATGATCCGCAGCCGTTTAGTCAAACTATGGCGTGAGGCTAAAAGCGAATTTCCCGACCCTGTGGATGCTTGGGAAAGTATTGTTAGCAATCCAGAAAAAGCGCAGAGCTATAAACAAGTGCGTGGTTTGGGTGGCCTAGTACGCGTTGATTGGGACGAAGCTAATGAAATTATTGCCGCCGCTAATATTTATACGGCTAAAAAATATGGCCCTGACCGCATTATTGGTTTCTCGCCCATTCCTGCAATGTCGATGGTTTCATACGCAGCGGGTAGTCGTTACCTATCGTTGATTGGTGGCACCTGCATGAGCTTTTATGATTGGTATTGTGATTTACCGCCTAGCTCACCACAAACGTGGGGCGAGCAAACGGATGTACCTGAATCGGCGGATTGGTATAACTCATCTTATATTATGGCTTGGGGTTCTAATGTGCCGCAAACGCGTACACCCGATGCGCATTTTTTTACTGAGGTACGTTACAAAGGTGCAAAAACCGTTTCGGTGACACCCGATTATAGTGAGGTCGCCAAGTTAACCGACCTATGGCTTAATCCAAGGCAGGGCACCGATGCCGCCATGGCAATGGCAATGGGCCATGTCATTCTTAAAGAGTTTCATCTTGAGCGCGATGGAAAATGCCCTAGCCAATATTTTGATGATTACTGTAGACGTTATACGGATATGCCGTTCTTAGTTGTGCTAGAAGAACGAACCTTGGCAGAGCAGAGCGATGTTGAGCAAGCTAGCGTACAGACGCATAATGGCTTAACCGATACACGCTATGTGCCGGGTCGCACCTTACGTGCCTCTGATCTCGAAACGATTAGCGATCAAGAGAACGCAGAGTGGAAGCCAGTACTGCTAGACGAAAATACCGATGCTGTGGTTGTGCCCATGGGTACCATTGGTTCGCGTTGGGATAAAAGCGGCCGTTGGAATCTTGATTTAAAAAATTGTGCTACTGGCGCAGATATTTGGCCCAGTAAATCGCTAACCAAAAAACATGACGAAGTCGTCTCAGTAGCTTTTCCTTATTTTGGTAATCAGGAAAACGAGCAAGCGATTTTTAAACATACGGATCATGACAGTATTTTATATCGCAATATGCCGGTAAGAAAAATAGCCACCAAGGACGGTGAAGTCCGCGTGGTAACTGTCTTTGATTTAATGATGGCCAACTATGGTATTGATCAGGGCTTAGGCGGTGAAGGGCTGGCCAGCAGCTATGATGACGACGAGCCTTATACGCCAGCATGGCAGGAAAAAATTACCGGTGTCGCTCGCGATAAAGTGATAACCGTAGCTCGTGAATTTGCCGATAACGCCGATAAAACTCAGGGTAAATCAATGGTGATATTAGGTGCTGCCATTAATCACTGGTATCACATGGATATGATTTATCGCGGCATCATTAATATGTTAGTTATGTGTGGTTGCATAGGTAAATCTGGCGGCGGTTGGGCGCATTATGTTGGGCAAGAAAAATTACGTCCACAAACGGGCTGGCAACCTTTAGCCTTTGGCTTAGATTGGCATCGACCACCGCGACAAATGAACAGCACCTCGTTTTTTTATAGTCATTCTAGCCAGTGGCGCTATGAGAAATTAGCCGTTGATGAAATTCTTTCACCGTTGGCCAAAAAAAGTGATTGGGAAAATTATTCTCTTATTGATTGTAATGTTCGCTCTGAGCGAATGGGTTGGTTGCCGTCTGCACCGCAGTTACAAGAGAATCCCTTAGAGATTACTCAGCTCGCTAAACAAGCGGGTAAGCCATCATCTGATTATATTGTCGATCGACTGAAAAGTGGCAGCTTGCAGTTTTCCTGTGAAGACCCTGATGAGCCGCGTAACTTTCCGCGCAATATGTTTATTTGGCGCTCCAATATTTTAGGCTCTAGCGGTAAGGGTCATGAATATATGCTCAAGTATTTATTGGGCACACAAAACGGTTTATTGGGTAAAGACTTAGCTGAAACGGGTGGCCAAAAACCCGAAGAAGTGGTTTGGCATGATAAAGCGCCAGAAGGCAAGTTAGATTTAGTTGTGACATTGGATTTTAGAATGTCCACCACCTGTGTTTACTCTGACATTGTTTTACCGTCCGCCACCTGGTATGAAAAAAATGATTTAAACACCTCCGATATGCATCCCTTTATTCATCCGCTTTCGCGTGCGGTCGATCCTGCTTGGGAAAGTCGCAGCGATTGGGATATCTATAAAGGCATAGCCAAAACGTTTTCTTCGTTATGTGAGGGCCATCTAGGTGTCGAGACCGATGTGGTTGCCGTGCCTATTTTACATGATACCCCGGGTGAGTTAGCGCAAGCGATTGATGTTAAGGATTGGAAAAAAGGCGAGTGCGAAGCTATTCCTGGTAAAACAATGCCTAACTTTGTTGAGGTAGAGCGTGATTATCCCAATACCTATAAAAAGTTTACCTCACTCGGTCCATTGCTCAGTAAAAAGGGAAATGGTGGTAAAGGTATAGCGTGGAATACCGAAGATGAAGTGGATTTTTTAGTGGCGTTAAATCGTCCTGTCACTGAAGAGGGCGTTTCTAAAGGTCTGCCGAGAATTGAAACGGATATTGATGCCAGTGAAGTAATTTTATCATTAGCACCAGAAACCAATGGCCAAGTGGCTGTTAAAGCTTGGGCGGCACTGGGTGAAATTACCGGTCGTGACCATACGCATTTGGCTAAACCTAAAGCCGATGAAAAACTGCGCTTTAGGGATTTACAAGCGCAGCCACGAAAAATTATTTCATCACCTACTTGGAGCGGTTTAGAAGATGAACATGTAAGTTATAACGCCGGTTATACCAATGTGCATGAGTTGATTCCCTGGCGAACCCTGACTGGGCGACAGCAGTTTTATCAGGATCACCAGTGGATGCGAGATTTTGGTGAAACCCAGTGTTTGTACAAACCCCCGATCAATCTAAAAAC
>CAXAHI010000144.1:0-5210 GCA_963968645.1 uncultured Gammaproteobacteria bacterium
TATATATTTCTGTTAAGCCACTCCTTGAACCACATCATTAACCAAGCAGACCCTCTTTTATTGTCTCCATTAGCTATTCAATTTGCGCATAAAAAAACTGGTCTAAAAGTAGTCAAAATCGATGAGGTAATTCCAATCAATTCGATTTTATCTGCATGGTTTAAAATGGAATAAAAAGAATTATTTTAATTCGAAAATAGTTTTATAACCGTTTTGTCACTATTTTTTTTGCCCTTCACATTAGCCGTCTTTGCCATAAGGTTAGTAGCCGCAAACAATAAAAGTTATCCACAGGTAATTAACAGCTAAAGCCTTGAGTTTTGCTATTGCATAATTGCCTCGACCGCACTATCTTGTACCTCCGGTGCTCGCCAACCCCAACATGTAGGGTTTTTGAGGTTTTTAGTGATAAAACGCAGAAGCAAGCGGCGCACATTACTAAAGATTAGAACCCAGTAGGCTGCTAAATAGTTAAAAAGCGCTAAAACGATCAATTTAGCACCAAGATCGACGCTTTTGTCTACTTATTAGCCGATAAATTTGATACTTATTTAAACGGTATCAAAAAAAAGAAATACACAGGCTAGTCAATTTTTTGACTCGCTCAAAAGCAGTAAATTGAATGCAGCTCAATTAAAAACAATCATAAGCACAAATAAAAATATTATTTAAACATCAGACTGAGGAGTCAACATGCAACAAACTGAGGCCAATACTTCGAGCCCAGCCCAAAGTAGCCCAACGGCTACGGCATCCATTAATTCAGACACTATTGATATGACAGCAACAGCGCCTGGCCAAATACGTGTAATTAAACGTAATGGCACGGTTGTGACTTATGATGTCAGCAAAATCAGTGTCGCTATTACTAAAGCGTTCTTAGCCGTTGAAGGCGGAACTGCAGCGGCATCAAACCGTATTCATGAAACGGTTGCGCAATTAACCGAACAGATTACGGCTATATTCAAACGCCGTATGCCTTCTGGCGGCACTATTCATATTGAAGACATTCAGGATCAGGTGGAATTAGCCCTGATGCGCAGTGGCGACCAAAAAGTGGCTCGCGACTATGTACTTTACCGCGATCAACGCTCACAGCTACGTGCTGAGAAGCTGCAAGCCGAAGCGCTTCCTGAAACCAGCATTAATGTTGTATTAGAAGACGGCACTAAACAGCCACTTGATATGCAACGCCTTCACACGATTGTGAATGAAGCTTGCCAAGACCTTGAAGACGTTAGCGCTTCATTCATTCTTGATGAAGCCCTTAAAAACCTTTATGACGGCGTGTCATACAGTGAAGTGAATACTTCTTTAGTAATGACCGCTCGTACCATGGTTGAGCGCGATCCAAACTATAGCTTTGTAACGGCTCGTTTGTTAATGGATACGATTCGTGGCGAAGCGCTGAAGTTTTTAGGCGTAGCTAACGCAGCAACTCAATCAGAAATGCAAAATCTTTACGGTAAGGCTTTAACGTCATACATTACTAAAGGTATTGAGTTTGAACTACTTGCACCTGAACTAGCCAACTTTGATCTTGTTCGTCTTGGCAAAGCATTAAATGCTAACCGCGATTTACAGTTTACTTATCTTGGTCTTCAAACACTTTATGACCGCTACTTTATTCATAAAAATGAAATCCGTTTTGAATTACCACAAGTATTCTTTATGCGCATAGCCATGGGCCTTGCTGCACAAGAAGAAGATAAAAACGGTCGTGCTATCGAGTTTTATAACTTGTTATCATCATTCGACTACATGAGCTCTACACCGACATTGTTTAATGCCGGTACATTGCGCCCTCAATTGTCTTCATGCTACCTCACCACTGTGCCAGATAACCTGGACGGCATTTATAATGCCATTCACGATAACGCTATGTTATCGAAATGGGCTGGCGGCTTAGGTAATGACTGGACTCCAGTTCGTGCATTAGGTGCCTACATTAAAGGGACTAACGGTAAATCTCAGGGTGTTGTGCCATTTTTGAAAGTGGTTAACGATACAGCGGTTGCCGTTAACCAAGGTGGCAAACGTAAGGGTGCCGTTTGTGCATACTTAGAAAGCTGGCATCTCGATATGGAAGAATTCCTCGAGCTGCGTAAAAACACGGGGGATGACCGTCGTCGTACACACGACATGAACACGGCCAACTGGGTTCCTGATTTATTTATGAAGCGCGTATTCCAAGATCAAGAGTGGACGTTATTTACACCTAACGATACACCTGACTTGCATGACTTATACGGCACTGCATTTGAAGTACGTTATAACGAATACGAAAAAATGGCTGATGAAGGAAAAATCAGTGTATTTAAACGTATTAAAGCACAAGACTTATGGCGCAAAATGTTGGGCATGTTGTTTGAAACTGGCCACCCATGGGTAACGTTTAAAGATCCATGTAACTTACGTTCACCTCAGCAGCACGCAGGTGTGGTTCATTCATCGAACCTTTGTACTGAAATTACATTGAACACAAGCCAAGAAGAAATTGCGGTTTGTAACTTAGGCTCAATTAACTTGCCACAACACATTGGCGAGAATGGCTTAGACATTGAGAAGTTGAAAAAGACTGTCGACACTGCAGTCCGTATGCTCGATAACGTTATCGACATTAACTACTACTCAGTGCCTCAAGCACGCACATCTAACCTTCGCCATCGTCCAGTGGGCATGGGTATTATGGGTTTCCAAGATGCATTGTATAAGCAGCACCTTGCTTATGGTTCTGATGCCGCGGTTGAATTTGCCGATCGCTCTATGGAAGCCGTGAGTTATTTCGCGATTGAAGCTTCATCACAATTAGCCGCCGAACGTGGCAGCTACTCAAGCTTTGACGGTTCTTTGTGGAGCCAGGGCATATTGCCAATTGATTCACTTAAAATCTTAGAAGACCAACGTGGTGCTGAGTTTATTGAAGTTGATCATAGCCAAACATTGGATTGGGATAAGCTTCGTCAAACGGTTAAAACACAAGGCATGCGTAACTCTAACGTTATGGCTATTGCGCCAACAGCGACTATTGCCAACATTACGGGTGTATCGCAATCGATTGAGCCGACTTACCAAAACTTGTATGTTAAGTCGAACTTGTCGGGTGAATTTACGGTTATTAACCCTTACTTAGTAAGAGACTTAAAAGCGCGTAACCTTTGGGATAGCGTAATGGTCAATGACCTGAAACACTTCGAAGGTAGTGTGCAGCAGATTTCTCGCATCCCTGATGATTTAAAAGAAATTTATGCCACAGCATTTGAAGTAGAGCCGCGTTGGATTGTTGATGCTGCTAGTCGTCGCCAAAAGTGGATTGACCAAGCACAGTCATTGAACTTGTACATTAACAATGCGAACGGCAAAAAATTAGATGTTACATACCGTATGGCTTGGTACCGTGGTCTTAAAACCACTTACTACCTCCGTTCATTAGCGGCAACAGGTACAGAAAAATCAACGATAGAATCAGACAAACTAAACGCTGTCTCTTCATCAAGCGAAGCGCCTGCACAAGCAGCGCCAGTGCCTTTGGCATGTTCGTTGGATGATCCAGATTGCGAAGCGTGTCAGTAATAAAAGCCTAAGTGATGTCTTTTAAAAAAGCATCACTGGTTAGTGAACTAATAGACCGAACAAAACGTAAATAGAATTTTAAATATTAATCTATAAAGAGGAAAACCCATGATCAGTTGGGATGAGTATAAAGAAGAAGGCACAATTCCAGTAGCGACGCCTGCACCCGTTGTAGAAGCGGCACAAACAGCGTTACAAGAAACAGAAAAAAAAGCTGAAGCATTAGCGCCTGTTGTTGAAGCTGTAGTTGAAGCTGCGGTTGCTCCTGCTGAAGCAGCAGCACCGATCACTGATACGCTTGATAACAGTGGCTTTGAAAACAAATCTGATATTGACCCTGCTATTGCAGAGAACATTGCTAATGCAGCTAATGTTATCGCCAATATGGATGTAACTGCAGGTCTTGAAGAACTTGAGATTGGCGGACAACGTATCGAAGTTGATCAAAAGCGTATGATTAACTGTCGTGCCGATTTAAACCAGCTTGTGCCATTTAAATATGACTGGGCTTGGCAGAAATATCTTGATGGCTGTGCCAACCACTGGATGCCTCAAGAAGTTAACATGAATGCGGATATCGCATTATGGAAAAGCGAAGACGGCTTAAGTGAAGACGAGCGTTTAATTATTATGCGTTCATTAGGGTATTTTTCGACGGCTGATTCATTAGTAGCTAATAACTTAGCGCTAGCGATTTATCGTTTGATCACTAACCCAGAATGTCGTCAATACATTTTGCGTCAAGCGTTTGAAGAAGCGATTCACACACACGCTTACCAATACTGCATTGAATCTTTAGGTATGGATGAAGGCGAAGTCTTCAACATGTACCGTGAAGTGCCATCAGTAGCTAAGAAAGCGTCTTGGAGCTTAAGCAAAACGCATTCGCTATGTGATCCATCATTCAACACAGGTACACCTGAAACTGATCAAGAGTTACTACGCAACTTAGTAGGCTTTTACGCGGTTACAGAAGGTATTTTCTTCTACTGTGGTTTCACTCAAATCCTGTCTATGGGTCGTCGTAACAAAATGACAGGTGTTGCTGAGCAGTTCCAGTACATCTTGCGTGATGAGTCAATGCATCTTAACTTCGGCATTGACGTGATTAACCAGATTAAATTAGAAAACCCGCATTTGTGGTCAGAAGAGTTCCAAGAAGAAGTGATTCAAATGATCTTGGAAGGCACACAAATTGAAATTGAATACGCGCGTGACACAATGCCTCGCGGTGTTCTTGGTATGAATGCGAAAATGATGGAAGGTTATTTGCAGTTTATTGCTAACCGTCGTCTTGCTCAGTTAGGTTTGCCTGAGCAGTTCCCAGGTGCTCAAAACCCATTCCCATGGATGTCTGAGATTATGGATTTGCGTAAAGAGAAGAATTTCTTTGAGACGCGTGTTATTGAATACCAAACTGGCGGTGCATTAACTTGGGATTAATCTTTAATCTTTAATAATGTTCGTTGAAGAAAAGGCTCACTTTATGTGGGTCTTTTTTTTGGTTTGGAATTCAATGGATGGGCTCTTTAGTGGCGACAGCGCATCCTGAGAATTTACTTTTTTTGTTTGAGTTTTAAAGTCAAGGTCGTCGGGGGTGGCCCGACAGCCAGTCACTTTTCTTTGCTTGTGCAAAG
>CAXAHI010000145.1:0-5190 GCA_963968645.1 uncultured Gammaproteobacteria bacterium
ATAGATTGCTTCAATCTTGATCAGGGCACATGAAGTCTTTATTTCTTTTTTTTGTTATATCTCCCCGCTTACTAGTTAAGCACTTTGGCCTCGCAATTTGCGGGGCTTTTTTTATTCCCCAATTTAATGATTATCGCTCCAGCAGGGCTCTATATGCTCTGCCTCGTCTGCCTTATTAACAGAGTTGATGTCTGCCGGCATGGTTGAGTCGTGTTAAGCTAGCGGCCGCGGTTTATCGCATAAACAGACCGATTCTTTTAACTTTTAGCTAGCGCGAGAATGATGTACAAACAAATTAGGCCATTACTCTTTTCATTGAACCCTGAAGTTGCCCATGATTTAACCTTAAGTCTACTGGGTGCAGCGGGAAATAGCGGTATAGCTAAGTGCTTGTTACCCGCAGCGATTGAAGATCCTGTCGAATTATTAGGCTGTCGCTTCACTAATCGAGTGGGCTTGGCTGCTGGCTTAGATAAAAATGCGGCCTGCGTTAAAGGCATGGCTGCGCTAGGCTTTGGTTTTATTGAAGTTGGCACGGTTACGCCTAAGCCACAGCCCGGTAATGATAAGCCCCGTATGTTTCGCTTGTCTGAGCACGAGGCCATTATTAACCGTATGGGCTTTAATAATCAGGGGCTAAGCGCTTTAACCCAGCGTGTTACTGCACTCCGCAAATCTGGCCTATCGGTTCCGTTAGGTATCAATATAGGTAAGAACAAGCTGACCTCTGCTGAGCAGGCTGCTAACGACTATACGCAGTGTCTCGCTGAGGTCGCACATTTGGCTGACTACGTCACTATTAATTTATCTTCGCCTAATACACCGGGCTTACGTGACCTTCAGTTTGGTGATGAGCTTCAAAAGCTATTATCCGCCATTATTGATAAACGATCTGAGTTGGCTGACCAATCAGGCAGCTCTACGCCGTTGTTAGTTAAAATTGCGCCGGATATGGCGCGTGACGATTTACTCTCCGTTGCTGACCAACTTTATGCCAGCGGCATAGATGGCATTATCGCTACCAATACAACCATCGATAAGAGCTCGGTAAAAGGCAGTCTTCATTGTGATGAAGCGGGCGGCTTAAGCGGCAGCGTTTTATTTGAGCAATCAACCGAAATTGTTGCAACGTTATCTCAGCACTTTCGTAGTGGGACTGGAAGCGGGACTGGTAATGAAATGGTGATTATCGGTGTGGGTGGCATTAACTCACCCGAACAAGCCGCAGAGAAAATAGCAGCAGGGGCTGATTTAGTACAGCTCTATAGTGGATTAATTTATCAGGGACCGTCGCTTATCCGTCAGTCTGCCCTCGCAATACGTAATGCAAAACAAGCATAAATACAGCGTTTTAAAAGAGAAAAGAAATGGTAGCTAACGAAAATTATATGGCGACATGCCCTAAGGGCTTGGAGCATGTTCTCGCACTCGAGTTAACAGAGTTAAAGGCTGAGGGTGTTCAAGAGTCGGTAGCGGGTTGTTACTTTAGTGCCGATCTTGCAACGGCTTATCGTATTTGCTTATGGTCACGCTTAGCCAATCGCGTGCTCTTATTGTTGGCGCGAACGCGCGTTGATTCTGATGAGTCAATGTATCAAGCAGCGTTCGGCTTACCTTGGGGTGATTATTTCTCGCCGGATAAAACACTGTTAATTGACTTTAGTGGCACTTCCTCTTTTATTCGCGATTCGCGTTTTGGCGCGTTCCGTATTAAAGATGCGATTAATGATCACTTCGTTAATGCCGGTCATACGCGCTTAACAATCGATGATGAAAAACCCGATGTATTAGTTTATGCGCGCCTGTTTAATGGCCGTTTTTCTATTGGTTTAGATTTAGTAGGTGAGAGCCTGCATAAGCGAGGCTACCGCAGCAGCGGTGGTGCCGCCCCGTTAAAAGAAAACCTAGCTGCCGCTATTTTAAATCAAAGTGATTGGCCGGCTATTGCCAGCGAAGGCGGAAGTTTTGTTGACCCTATGTGTGGCTCAGGTACTTTACTGATTGAAGCGGCATTAATGGCCGCTAATATTCCGCCGACATTCTTGCGTACTCGCGGTTTAGTGGGTAATGGTTTATGGACCTTAACTAAGTTAGAAAAGTTTAATGATGCTTTATGGCAGACGGCATTAGCGGATCAAGAACAGGCCGTTACTGACTCACTTGAAAAGCGTCGGTGTAAAATTCAAGGCTTTGATATTAACCCGCGTAATTTGTCTTTGGCAGAAGATAACATTGCCATAGCAGGGCTGGATGAATGGATTGAGTTAAAGCAATGTGACATTGCCGATTGTGTTTTAGATGAATCTTTACCGAAAGGTTTGTTGGTAGTGAATCCACCTTATGGTGAGCGCTTAGGCGAAGTAGAAGCCCTTATGCCGGTTTATCGTCAACTAGGCGATATGTTAAAACGCAGCTGTATGGATTGGCAGGCTACGGTATTTACCGGCAACCTTGATTTAGGTTGGCAGACAGGATTACGCAGCTGGCGTCAAAACCGTTTATATAACGGTAGCATTGAGTGTCAGGTGCAGCGTTATAGAGTGAATGCCGCGAGCATTGTTGAAGATCAAGCGGGTAGAGGCAAAAAGGTTCTTACATTCGATAGCTTAAATGAAAATGCTCAAATGCTAGCAAATCGTTTACGTAAAAATCAAAAGCGTTTACGTAAATGGTTAAAGGCGAATGAGAATATTTGTTATCGCTTATACGATGCAGACTTACCCGAGTATGCGGTAGCTATTGATTGCTATACCGCCGTTGAGCGCGTTGCGAGTGAAGGCGAAGATGTGAGCAGTTTTGAAAATGCCGCTTTTGATACGAGTTCTTATGGCAGTGCAGTTAATGAAAGTGCAGCTCAGGATAATGCAACTGAAGAGCCGCTTGATGATAACAATCCCTATGCATCGGCGCGTCGATTTCAGCAGCAAGCAAATAAGCAGAATGCTGTACAGAGTTCTAGACAGAGTACTGCACCGGCCCCTAAACGTGCCGTTAAGTTTGTTCCGCCCAATCGAGGTTTCAGCCCTTATAAAAATGTCCCTATGCCATTGGCACCAAGAATTCCAATTACAGAAAATGGTCTTTACATTCACGTTCAAGAATATGCGCCACCTGCCACTATAGATCCTGGTATGGCACATAAGCGTGTTAAAGATGCGATTGCTGCGATTTCTTGTGTCTTTGAAATCCCGTTAGAGCGAATTTACGTTAAGCGTAGAGAGCGGCAGCGGGGCGCTAAGCAATATCAAAAGCAAGAAGGTGATGCCTTTGATATGGTTGTTAAAGAACAGGGCCATAAATTTAAAGTTAACCTACAGCGTTATTTAGATACGGGTATATTTTTAGATCATAGAGATGTTCGTCAGCGGATTGCTAGCGAAGTGAAAGCTAAGCGCTTTCTAAATCTTTATAGTTATACCTCTTCGGCGACGGTATATGCAGCGAAGGCAGGAGCAGCGAGCAGTGTTAGCGTCGATATGTCTAACAGTTATCTTAATTGGTCTCGACATAACTTTGAGCTTAATAATATTAATTTAGAGGCTCACGAGCTAGTGCGTGCCGATTGCACAGAATGGCTGCGTCATAGTCATGATATGTTTGATTGTATTTTGCTTGATCCGCCGAGTTTTTCAAATTCGAAGAAAATGGATCATACCTTAGATATTAGCCGTGACCATGGAGAGTTAATCACCTTAACTATGGCGCGATTGGCAGAAGAAGGTACTTTATACTTCTCGACCAATAAACGAGGCTTCTCGCTTGATGCTAGCATTAGTGATAGCTACGATGTCAAAGAAATTACAAGAGAGACTCTGGGGCCTGACTTTGAGCGAGGCAGACCAGCGCATAAATGCTGGTTTATTCGCCATCGTTAAAGAAATAGGCTAATGTTTAACTTTAAGCGGATTTTATTCAGTTCTCATTCAGCTTCTATCCAACTTTTATAGAAGAGTCCGCTAACCATGATAATCATTGAGTATAAAAAGAGGTCCATTCAGTGGAACATAGTTACCGTTTAGTTATTGCTTGTCCTGATCAGGTAGGTATTGTCGCAAAAGTGAGTGCGTTTGTGGCGCAGCATGGCGGCTCTCTGTTAGAGGCTAACTACCATACTGATAATGTGACTAAGCAGTTTTTTATGCGAAACGAGATAAGCGCTGATTCATTATCAGTAAGCTTAGAAGCCTTTAAAGAGGCGTTTCAGCCAATTGCTGATGCGCATGATATGACATGGTATATGCGTGATTCAAAGCAGCCTCGTAAAGTGGCTTTGCTTGCTAGTCATGCATCGCATTGTCTGGCTGATTTATTACATCGCTGGCGCAGTGGTGATTTACTGTGTGATGTTACTTGTGTAATTTCTAATCATGAGAATTTACGCAGCATGGTTGAGTGGCATGATATTCCTTTTCATTATGTGCCTATGCCTAAAGATGCTGAGGCTAAAGCGAAGGGTTTTGCTGAGATTGATGCGTTAATTCAGCAGTATGAATCTGACACTGTTGTGTTGGCGCGTTATATGCAAATTATTCCGCCGTCTATGTGTGAGCGTTACCCGCATCAGCTTATTAATATTCATCATAGTTTTTTGCCTTCATTTATTGGGGCTGATCCTTACCAGAAGGCTTTTGAGCGTGGTGTTAAATTGATTGGTGCTACTTGTCATTATGTGACGAATGATTTGGATGAGGGGCCGATTTTGGAGCAGGATGTTGCTCGTGTGGGTCATAAGCATGATAGGGATGATATGGTTCGTTTGGGCAAGGATGTTGAGGCGAGGGTGTTGGCGCAGGGGTTGCGGTATCATCTTGAGGATCGGGTTATTGTTGATGGAAATAAAACGGTTATCTTCGATTAAGTTTTGTTTTCAAGTTCAAGTTCAAGTTCAAGTTCAAGTTCAAGGTCGTCTGGGGCCGACAGCCAGAGGCTTTTTGATTCGTGTTTAAATAGTTATCTTTAAATTTGGATTTTGCTTTTTTTGTTATATTTTTCAATCAAGGTCGTCGGGGGTGGCCCGACATGCCAGTCACTTTTGATTCGCTTCGCTCACCCTACGGGACGCCCTTCAGGCGCGCAGCAAAAAACGCTGTGTCTACAGCAACAAAAAGTAACCAAAAAATGCCGCAACCTTACGACGAAGCTTGAGCACGACGGGTGCATCTCGTAGGGTTTTCTGTCCAGCAGTTCCAG
>CAXAHI010000146.1:0-5180 GCA_963968645.1 uncultured Gammaproteobacteria bacterium
TCTTTAAACAGGAACCGACTCATTGGATGACTGAGATAATACCTCGGGACGAATTTCATTCCAGCCAGCTTGTAGCTCTCGCAACACATTGGCAGACTCATCAAGACCTAAGACATCATTAGCAATATTCGCTTCAGTCAAACGACGCGTCACAAACGTATAAAGCGCAGTGAGGTTGCTGCCCAACCCTTCTTGCTCTATGTCTGTATTAACACTATCAAGTAAGCCACCAACAATACCAACTGCTTTACTAATCGCTTCGCCTTTGCCCGCTAAGTCGGCACGCTGCATACAGCCTTTAGCCACGGATATTTGCTCAAGCGCACCGGCAAATAACATTTGAATTAAACGATGCGGATCCGCATCAACCACACCGGTTTGCGTATTGATAGATTTGTATTGCTGCCCTGCTTGTAATTTCTTCATTAAATCCCCAGTCATTATTCGACACTAGCTATAAACATTAATCATTTTGAGTAAATACTATTAACTGCTTTTACGATTATTGTTATTGGAGGATATTTGAGAAATTGAGTTCAACTGACTCAACAAAAAATTACCGTTAGATTGTAAATTCGCCACCAGCAAATCAAGCGATGCAAATTGCGCAGTCAGGCGATCTTGAAAAGCAATTAAACGCTGCTCTTGCACTGCTCGCTCATCACCAATACGTTCAACATCTTTACTTAAACCATCAGTGCGGGCATCAATAATCCCTTGTTGACCACTGCCGCCTAAAAAGCCTTCAATAACAGACTGTAAGCGAGTAATAACACCCTCAGAAGTATCAACCTCTGCTGGAGTAATCTCAGTGAAAAATTCAGCACCCACTATTAAGCTAATCGCTGCATCGGGGCCTGCTTCATTCGCCGTCAATATGATTTTTGAATTTGTACCACCAGCACCATCATCAATCAGTACAAGTGAAGCAGTAACACCGAGGTTATCTGGAGCACTATTAATGAGATCGCGCAAACCTAACTGAGTATCATTACCTTCAAGCGTGGTGTAACTGACCGTAAAGCTTTCTTCACCAACACCAATCTCTAAACTACCATCACCGAATTGTGTTGTTATAGAATCAAAAGGCGTTGACTCAAATTGATTATTCTGCGGGATAGCATTGCCATCTGCCGCCAACAAACGTGCGACATCATCAAAGTTAGTATCCAGCAAAGCATTAAACTTAGTGTTATCTAATGACAGCTGACCATCACGACCAATACTGATACCAATATCGCTGAGTGTGCGTACACCTTCAGGTTGCGTTTCATCGACAGCTGTAAAAATAGTACGACGCAGTTGAGAATCTAACGTCCGTAATAAAGAATCACCCACCAGGACACCAGCGCTAACATTATCTTCACTGCCACCACGACCTAAGTCATCAATACTGTTCGATAATGCATTAAAGTTTTCAATAAATTCATTGGCCGCTGCTAAAGCCTGCTGCGTATTTTTTGTAATACTGGCAACGCCTGCCGATGTTGTTTCAGTAATGGCTGTAATCGATACACCATTAACTACTTCATCAAAATCACGACCCGATGTGGATGTAATAGCCTGCCCATTAACGCTAATTTGCGCATTCACCGCCGCCGTTGCCTGCGTTAAATTTGAACCGGCAATATCACTTGCATTAAAGGTGAGCTGCGATAAACCCTGCGCATCAGTGTCGTTAGTATCAATATCACTCACGGTAATACTAATTTCATTATCTGTGCCTACCTTGGCAGCATTAATAACTAACACTGGACCACTATCGGCGTTAATAACACTCGCTTCAATACCGGCATTATCGACCGACTCATTAATAGCAGTGGCAATGGCATTCAGCGAGCTGCTTGCAGAATCAATGACTACCGAAAAAGAAGGCTGACTACCTTGCTGAATAATCAGTGTGCCGCCACCAATAATGGCATCAGCACTGCTTATAGCCGTATTAGTGATATCAACAAAATTACTGCCTGCTAATGATTGTGACTCACCCGCCTCAATAACTTCAACACTGTAATCACCCACACCCGCATTAACGGCTGCACTCACGGTAAAAGCGTCTGGATCTGAAGAGCTTACGGTACGAGCCTGGAAGGTACTGATATTGCCAATAGAGGTTAGTGAGCCATTAAATAATGAGACCGAGCTTTTTAATAAGCCATAAGCTGAAATACGCTCAGTGGCGAGCGCGGCTTGATTGTCTAAGCGGCCAAAGCGAAGCTGTTGTTCAGATGCCACAAGGCCGTCAACCAATGTTTGTAGGTCTAAACCGGATCCGACACCAAGAGATGAAACACTCGCCATATATAAGTACCTATAACTGCTATTCAGGCTAAAACTAACGCAAATTGTGTGCCAGTTAACTTAACCTTTAATTCGAGACTTGCTGAACTAAGCCGCTAATTTGACTGCCTTTACCCACTATATAGATTTAATAAGGCCTATCTCCATTAATAAAGCGTCTATCACTAGCTATTAGCGGAATTCACTTCAACTATTTATAAGTAAGGCCATCAAACCACCACTGCTTTGACGGAAATTTAAACAGCTAATTAACAATTTTTGAAACTTTTTGCGGCAAGCTTTTGCCGCTAATACGTATTTAGGACGAGCTGCTTATTAAAATTAGCCGTAATGAAGATGGCTTGAGCCCTGTCTTAATTATTATTAGGACCCTAAAACAAAACTGTCGGCTGAACGCATAAACCGCTCACCGACAGATTGAAAAGTATTCATCAGAATACGCTTAAGAAATAGCGCCAGTAAGCTTTTCGTTATTCTTTTATTAATTCAATCAATAAAAGAATGAAAAGTATATAACTGACGCTACCTTTTTAGCGCTACTGAAGCAGACTCAATACTTGCTGTGGTAATGCATTGGCTTGCGCTAATACAGAGATACCCGCTTGTTGAAGAATCTGATTACGCGTCAAACTTGCCGTTTCTGCTGCAAAGTCAGCATCTTGAATACGGCTTCTTGCTGCCGATACGTTTTCAGATACGCTTTGTAGGTTAGAGATAGTTGACTGCAAACGGTTTTGAACCGCACCAATACCTGCGCGAAGCGAATCAATACCTTGAATGGCCGCATCAACAACCGCTATAGCTGCTTGTGCGCCAGCCTGAGTACCAATGTTAGCTGAAGCTACATTACTTAATGTACTTGCGTTGGCCGTAGTGGCTGCAAATAAACCGCCAGCATTCGCCGAAGTAACCGTAAAGGCCGAAGCCGCACTAAAGGAAACCGAACCACCGACAACAAAGGCATCATCAGCCGCTGCCGTTACAACATCTGCCGCACCTGAATTAACGCCAGCTGAAGTCAAACCTTGAACAGTTAAAGAAGAACCCGTGCCTACTAAGGCATCGAAAGTAATATCTCGACCTTCTTCATTCGTTAGTACCAAGGTACTACCTTCAGAAAGGGCTGTTACGCCAGTAACGCCGGCTTGTTGATTAATCGCATCAGCTAGACCCGATAAATCATTAGCACTGGTTACGTTAACGGTAATGCCCGCTGCGTTAAAGTTAGTTGCCGTACCTGCTGCATCTGTAGAGCGCGAACCTAAGGTAAAGGTATAGCTGGCTACTGCAACACTAGAAATTCGTACTTGTGTTCTTGCTTCGGCAGTAACACCTGTTGTTGCTTCATTAGCGTTCACTAAAGCAGCGATAGAGTCTGATGTTTGACCAACACCAATATCTAATGCAGGTGCTGTAGTGCCTAATGGGCCACTTACGGTTAAGTCTTCTGCCGCTAAAACGGTATTCGCGCCTACTGCGCCGGCGGCAACTGCGCTACTTAATGTACCTGTAGGCGCAACTGTGTTTGCACCGATGGCTGTAGCTCGTGCATTACCAATAGAGACGCTAATCGTTTGGTTAGCTTCTGAACCGACTTGGAAAGTTTCTGTACCAAAAGAACCGTCTAATAATGCACGACCACCAAACGAAGTTGTTTCGGCAATACGATTAAGTTCTTGTTGAAGCTGTGATACTTCTTGTTGAAGTGCCGCGCGTTCAGTTCCTGAGTTCGTGCCGTTAGCAGACTGAATAGACAGTTCACGAATTCGTTGGAGGATATTAGTTGATTCTTGTAATGCGCCCTCAGCTACCTGAGCGAGAGAGATACCATCATTGGCGTTACGAATGGCTTGATTCAAACCACGCACCTGAGATGTAAATGCATTTGAAATGGCAAGACCGGCAGCATCATCACGAGCACTATTGATACGCAAACCAGAAGATAGACGGTTAAGCGATACATTTAAGGCTTCTTGAGAACTATTAAGATTTCGCTGTGCCGTTAACGAAGAGATATTGGTATTGATAATCTGTGGCATGGTGGTGCTCCTTTTCTATAAATAACGGACCGTAAGAGTGGTTATGCTGCGTTAAAAGTACATCCTGAATGAAACACTAGCTACTAGTTTGAACATCCAATTCCTTGTTTGCCAGAGGTTATAAAAAGATCCTCTTCAAACTTAGTTACCGATATAACGGCCGGTTCTATAGAAGCTTTAGGCTTTTTTATAAGCAAAAGTGTGAACTAGTTCGTCTCATAGAAAGGTTTAGATCAATTGATCTAAAAGAGCGAATAAAAATAAAGTAAATGCGTCAGAAAATGCTCAAAAGGTATAAAAACTGTCGAGAAATATTACAAAAAACATGGAGATTGTTTGATATTTAAACGTTTACTAGTAATAGGGCTTAAATTGTAAAAACATTAAAATAAATGGAAATAAAAAGTTATTTTTAATTTTTTTTGGTCGACTGGCTAAAGTTTAGAAATTAAGAGTATGTTTTAGCGATTTAAAGGGATTACTTATTAGAGATTTTGCATGGAGTACTTATGTTCAAGGGGGTGCTTGTACTTAATGTAGCGCTTATGATTGAGTGGCTACTAAATAAGAGAGGGCTTGGGTTAGGTGAGCGTCGGGGGTGGCCCGATAGCCAGAAGCCAGAGTTTTGTGCGTAAGCTAGTGGTAATTGGACATTCTGAACTTTTACTTTTTCGTTTGATTTTTCAGTTTAAGACCGTCGGGGGTGGCCCGACATGCCAGTCACTTTTGTGATTCGCTTCGCTCACCCTACGGGACGCCCTTCAGGCGCGCAGCAAAAAACGCTGTGCTTGTGCAAAGAAAAGTAACCAAAAGAAAGCACACAATCTGACGAAGATTGAC
>CAXAHI010000147.1:0-5129 GCA_963968645.1 uncultured Gammaproteobacteria bacterium
ATAGAGAGTGGTATCTCGTCTAGGTATATTCCAACAATGGGGGAGAGACCGTTTGCATTATTGACACCTCTTATTGCTATGAATTGCCCGCCACTACTTACCTCTGAGATTGATAGGTTGGGCACGGCATAAGACAAATCATTCATGTTTTGAATGCCTGCATTTTTTAGCGTTTCTTCGTTAATAACCGAAATACTGATTGGCACGTCGATTAGTCTTTCTTCTCGCTTTTGTGCCGTAACAACAACCTCCTCCAACAACCAACCTGCCCCTTCCTCACCACCAACATCCCCCTGAGCCAAAACCCCAGAAGCACCACCACTCCCCACAAAAAAACTCACCAAACTTGCCAATAATTTCTTTTTACTATTCATTGCATTATCCCCATCCAAATCGTTTTGTAGCGTTATGATCAGATGGCCACTGCTCTCGAATTGATAATTCAATCGCGTATTAGCAAGTAATATCTCAACCGCCGCCTGGACTTTATAACGCCCTTTTAATCGACTGGCCTGATACTGACTAATGGCATCGTAGTCAAACGCAACGGTAATGTCGGCTTGATCTGCGAGCGCGGTTAACGCGCCATCTGCACGTTGCTGTGGGATGTCAAATGCAAAAAATTGATTGCTGTCTTTAACTTTAACTTCAGGATTACTATCGATATTAACGATAACGTCAATACCGTCATAACCACCGGCTAACGGGACAAACATAAAGGCAACAACTAAAATACAACTTGTAAAAAACGCTTTCAGCGGCCTTTCAACTTTCAGTGCATTCGCTTCCACACAGCTTGAAGCAACTACCAACACTGTTTTAACAGCGCTTATAATTACCACATGCTTAATAGATCGATTTGCCATGAAAAACCCTTCAAACTTTTTTTAATTTTTTTATTGTTTTATCCATTCTCTAAAAATAATGCTTTATTTGGCCGAAAATAATAACTGACGGCCCTCTCCTTCTTCCATTTTTATATTTAAACTTTTAACTAGCGAACTCAACAAACCATTAATGTCGTCCGTCTTAAAGCGTCCACCGACACGCGTGTCTCGTATGGAGGCATCAACAATCACTAAGCGCTGATCGGTATAACGCGCTATCTCTACCATTGCCTGCTCTAAGGTTTCACCCTGAAAAAACAATGACCCCGTTTGCCATGCTAGCTTTTTATCTAACGCTTGCGCTTCTAATGACTGCTTAACCATTATCGTTTCTTTGTATTGCACGCCTTCTCCTGCCGTTAATACAACATCATGCGCCACATTGCCTTGCGAGTTAGCGTCAGTAGCAGCAGTATCGACAGTATCTATACCGTCTTCTGTAGTATTTATAAAAGGCAACAACGCTCTATCTATTGGTGTAATACCAGAAAACACTTTGACCTTGCCTTCGGATACCACAACATCAACATAACTTTCTCGGTAATTAACATTAAACGCTGTGCCTACCGCCCAAACCATGCCCTCTCCGGCATAGACAACAAAGGGGCGCTGTTTGTTTTTAGCCACATCAAAACCGGCTTCGCCTCGATGAAGAATAATGCTGCGCTGATCTTGGCGATAATCAATCTCTACCTCTGTATCAGTATTCAACGTCAACACACTGCCATCGTTTAATGTATACGTTGCCTGCTCGCCAACACGAGTTACATACCGAGTTTCTTGCGGTGCTAATTTGAAATTAATTTGCGGACCTATAATTAAAACCATGGCCAGTGCTAAGGCACCAGCCGCCACACCCGATAACGCTAACTTACCGACAAAGACCTCGCGTAAGCTTGCACCCATAACACTTAGGCCAGAAACCCAACCCCAGCTCTGCGGCGCAGCGGCTTGCTGTCCACCAACTTGCTGCGACAAGCCCTCGTTTTCTTTATCACAAAGCGAATCGGATAGCGGCAAAATATCGGCTAAATCTTCTAACATGGCCATGGCATCCCAACCACTTAACATCGTTAAAAAGGCCTCATGATGCCGCTCACTTTGTGCTAGCCAAGTACGAAGCGCTGCGGCTTGCTCTGGCGGAATAGACTCACCGGTTTTGTAGGTAAAACCATGCAGCTTAACCACCCACAAAGAGGCCTCGTCTTTAATTTGATTAATATCGGGAAAGTCCATTACGTTATCCACATTACAGCCCCTTGCCGTTGGTACGATCGTTAGTACAATCATGGCTACGATCATTAGCACGATGCTTGTGATGCCGACCTGCTTGCTCGGCCTCCATAAAGTCAATACATCGTCGGGCGCCTCGAGCCAGGTGGGCTTCTACAGCACCCAGCGAAATACCCAGACGTTCAGCAATTTCTTTTTGGCTAAAGCCATACACGCGACACAATACAAACACTCGACGGCACTTAACCGGCAATGAGCGCACCGCCGAACAAAAAATCTCAAAACTTTCTCGCACTTCAAATTGATCTTCTAATGACTTGGTCATTAACATTTCAGAATCACTTAAAATATCACCCATATCATCGGTGAGCTTATAGGATGATTTAGAAATTTGAGCTAGCGAGAGGTTGCGGGCAGTGCGAAATAAATAACTTTTGGGTGATTGGATTTCACGTTCGCGCTGGGCTTGTATTACTTTGACAAAGGCTTCTTGGACAACGTCTTCGGCTTCTTGCGAACGTTTAAAATAACGCGATACGTAACGCGTTAATGACGCACGAATTTCAAGGTAGATGCCGGTCATATCGACTGCATCAGCATTTTCACCAGAAACCTTACCCGCACCACCATTAGCGCCACTAGCCACAGATGACTTGAGCGCGTCTTCTTTGTTATTGTTGGTTATGGGTTCTTTCATAACATCTCAACTGGAGCGTAAAATAACAGCTGCTACGTTAAGCCTTATTGGCTTTTATACTTGTTAGCAACTTATCTAAAAACTATTTAAAAACTATCTAAAAACTATCTAAAAATCATCCCTCAACATAAATGATCGAATTGACAACAAAAACCCTACATATTATTTTTAAATCATTGATACATTAATAAAAAGACATCTATAAAAAAGACATTTCCGGCACATGATTAGGTACCACAAGCTCACCTGCTGTGAGCTTAATAATTTCATCAACCGACACCCCCGGCGCACGCTCACGTAAAATAAACTTGCCGCCTTCAATATCTAGCAAGGCAAGGTCGGTTAACACGCGCTTAATGCAGCCCTTACCCGTTAACGGCAGCGTACATTCGGCAAGCAGCTTTGAATCACCGTATTTTGAAGCATGCGTCATGGTGACAATAATATTGTCAGCACCCGCCACTAAATCCATTGCTCCGCCCATACCTTTAATTAACTTGCCAGGAATCATGTATGAGGCAATATTGCCTTGGCAGTCCACCTCAAAAGCACCTAACACGGTTAAATCAACATGGCCGCCACGAATCATCACAAAGGAATCGGCCGAAGAAAATATTGAAGCCCCAGTCGCTAAGGTAACCGTTTGCTTACCCGCATTTATAAGGTCGGCATCAACGTCTTTGTCTAGCGGAAAAGGCCCCATACCTAAAATGCCGTTCTCTGACTGCAACATCACGTCAACCCCCTCGGGTATATAGTTTGCTGCTAACGTGGGTATGCCAATACCTAAGTTAATGTAATAACCATCACGAAATTCTTGTGCAACACGCTGTGCTAATTGCTCTCGGGTTAAAGCCATTTCAATATCCTGTCTTTGTAATTTAACGGTATGCTTAAAAAAACGATCGCTAATAACTGCCTAGGCCGATCGAACCGTTCTCTGCTCAATGTTTTTTTCAAACTCACCGACAATAAGCCGGTTTACGTAAATGCCGGGTAAATGAATCTGATCAGGGTCTAGCTCGCCAATACCCACAAGCTCTTCAACTTCTACAACCGCTATTTTGCCAGCGGTAATGGCCATGGGATTAAAATTTCTGGCGGTTTTTCTAAACATTAAATTGCCATGCGGGTCTGCTTTCCACGCCTTGGCTATTGCAAAGTCACCTTGCACGGCTTCTTCTAAAATATATTTGCGGCCATTGAATTCTCGTACTTCTTTACCTTCGCCGACGAGTGTGCCGTAACCCGTTGCCGTAAAAAATGCAGGGATACCCGCACCACCGGCGCGCATTTTTTCAGCAAGCGTGCCCTGCGGGGTTAAATCGACTTCTAATTCACCACTCATTAATTGCGCTTCAAACAAGGCATTTTCACCTACATAAGAAGCAATCATTTTTTTGATTTGCCGATCTTTTAATAAAATCCCTAAGCCGTATTCATCAGTGCCACAATTATTTGAAATAACGGTTAATCCTTTTGTGCCTTTACGCTTTATTTCTTTAATCAAATTCTCTGGAATGCCGCAAAGACCAAAGCCGCCCGCAATCAGCGTCATATCGTCTTTTAATCCTGCCAATGCTTCGGCATAAGTTGTCACTAATTTATTAAAACCAGCCATTTAAGCTCTCCGCTCTGTTTTAAACACGCTTAATAAAACACATTTATTTACTCCGAGTTAGGACAACTAAAATGCCATTAAATTAATCCAACACAGTTCCTTTCTTTCTTGACGGCCCACTTGAACTTAACGTTAACGTTAAGGTCAACACCCCTTATGCAGTCCAGTTTTTTTGAGTAACCGCCCTATGACAAAGCACCATTCCATTAGCGACTTGTCTCAAGAGTTTGATATCACCACCCGTACGCTTCGCTTTTACGAAGAAAAAGGGCTGATATCGCCAGAACGGCAAGGACAAAACCGCATTTACAGCGCCGCTGATAGAGCGCGTTTAAAGCTGATTTTAAGGGGGAAAAGGCTGGGTTTAACCCTCGAAGAGAGCAGCGGCATTATTGCTATGTATGACCCGCAGACCAACAACAAGAAACAGCTACAAACGCTTATTCACAAAATTCGTGAAAAACGCCATCAACTTGAGCAGCAGCAAAAAGATCTCGAGCTAATGATTCTCGATTTAAATGACAGTGAAGAGCGCTGCCTTATTACATTGGGCACGCCCAAAAATGTAAAAATTAATTAGCACTAAGCAGGAGTCTATAAACCATTGAATACCCCCTACCCGACACTTAATTTCGACCTTGGCGAAGATATCGATATGCTGCGTGATGCTGTGTATCAATTCTGCCAAGTA
>CAXAHI010000148.1:0-5051 GCA_963968645.1 uncultured Gammaproteobacteria bacterium
CAGGCATAAAAGGCTTTAAATCAAGATAAAAAGGTCGCTCGTTAACCAATGTGGTCAGTATTGATACTTAATTAGTTACTTTTGCAGATATATCGTACAAAAACTCACAAAATGTAAATTTTAAATGCGATTAAGTCTGGCCGTTAGATGGATATTTACCTAATCTACTTGAAAGAACGAAAACAAAAAAGTTCTTTATTGTTATATAAACTTAATTAAAACAAGATCTATATTTGGAGCATCCACTATGAAAACTCTTTTTAAAGCAATTGCAGTTGCATCTTTAGCAACAGCTACAGCAGCACAAGCTGAATTATCTGCATCTGTTGCAGTTGATTCTGAATACGTATTCCGCGGTGTTACTCAGGACGATTCAGCTACTGTTTCTGGCACACTTGAGTATGCTATCAACGGTCTTACAGTTGGCGCTTGGGTTGCTGATTCTGAGAACCAAGAAACTGATCTATATGTTTCATACGGTCTTAATGCTGGTGGTGTTGATTTAGGTGTTTCTTACACTGACTACTCATACGACCAAAATACTGGCGGCCAGCAAGAGATTGCTGTTTCAGCTTCTATTAAAGGTTTAGGTCTTAGCTACACAGACGGTTCTGATGATACTGATGGCGGTGATGTTGACTACTCAATCGTTACTTTAGATTACACATTCGGTAATGTTAATGTATTAGTTGGTCAGATTGATGTTGACCTATCTGATGCAAATAACTCTTACTTCGAAATCTCTGGTTCTTTAGGCCAAATCGCTGGTGTTGAAGCTACATTATCTTACTCTGGTACTTTTGATGAAGACGCAAACTCTATCGCAAGCGATGTAGAAAGCGATTCAATCGTTATCGGTTTCAGCAAAGCGTTCGATCTATAAGCTTATCTAACAAGATAACTTTAGTTAAGAAAAAGGCCTGCATTAGCAGGCCTTTTTTTATGGCTAAAATACAGTCTGGTTAATTATCCACCCGATAGCCTAACCGTATAACCGGCTTTTTCGAGTAAGGCTTTAATGCCTTCCCTATGTTCCCCTTGTATTTCAACGCTGCCATCTTTAATAGCACCGCCACTCGAGCAGCTTTGCTTGATTTTTTTAACCAGCTTCTTCATTTCACTGGCTTCTAGCACTAAACCATCAATAATCGTCACGCCTGCGCCTTTACGGCCTTTTGTTTCTCGACGAATACGTATTATGCCATCGCCTTTATCTTGCACAGGCGCGGTTTTACAGCGGCAGCTAGCCTTGGCTTGGTTACAAGAGGGGCAGATACGACCTTGATCGGTGCTATAAACACGATTTGAGCTCAAACGATTACCTTTTGTACAAGTTGATTGGGTGTTGCGATGTCGTTATTTTATTCGTAAGACAGTAGAAATGACAGGGATCAAAAAGAAATGTGCTGAACGGGTGTGAAGAGAGTTACTAAAGGTTGTAAAGAAAGATGCTTGCTTGGGAGTTGCGACGACCTAGCGGCCGTCGCAAAGCATTGATAGCTTACAAAGTGCTAATAGGCTTTATACAACAACTACGTCGGCAGCTTCAGGGCCTTTATCGCCCTCAACAATGGCATATTCAACATCAAGTCCTGGCCCAAGACGTTTACTGTCTTTTTGCATAGAGCGAAAATGAACAAAAATCTCTTCGCCGTTATCACGTGTAATAAAGCCAAAACCTTTACTGCCGCTAAACCATTTAACGGTGCCAATTTCTCTTCCTTCGGCGGCTTTACGTCTGCGAGGTAAGCTAAATGATACGTTGCTCAAATTCATGTTACATAAAAGCATACAAAGAATAGCTGTGCCGGAAAAAGCCAGAGCAGCATCGGTGTTAAAAATATAATGGATAGTGTTAGTGTCAACCCAGCTGGTATAAACAGCTGAAATCGGTGTGGCAACAACGATACAAATTAGAAGGCGGTAGAATAAAGGCATATTATTTTCTCTTTTATTAATAGTGTTCGGCTGCTTATAGCATGTAATACAGCGCGAGGCTTTTTTAAAGGCATTACTGTGTAATCACAGCAAGCTGAGAATTTTACATTATTCGATGTGTTTTGGGGCTTTTTATAAGACGTTTATCGCATTTAAAGATCCATTCATCTAAGGCGTAGTGCTTCTATCATCTAATAGGTGTGACTTTGGATAGTGTTAAGAATTTGTTATTCTCAATTTACGGTAATATCTAAGATTCTTATTAGCGCTAAAGAAGAGAAAAATACGGTTTGTGCTATTCTTTCATTAGATATTTTTTATAACTCAATGCAGTTTATCGTGCTTATGGTGTAATGGGCTGGTTGAGATAAATCGTTAGATTAAATAAAAATAAGCGGCCAGTTTGCTTAATATGGGTTCAAACAAATTATGAGTGATCGCGAATTTATCATGCAAATGCAGCCATGGTTTGGTGAAGAAGAAAAACAGTCATTAAGCGATTACATGGATGGCGGTGGTTTTATCACCGAATTTAAGCAAACAGAAGCCTTTGAGAACAGTCTGGCCGAATATGTCGGTGCCAAGCATTGTATTGTGGTTAATAACGGCACCATTAGCCTTTCGTTAGCCGCATTAGCAAGTGGGTTGCAGGCAGGTGATGAAGTTATTGTGCCCAACTACACCATGATAGCGACAGCGAACTCGCTAAAAATGTTTGGTATTGAGCCGATATTTGTTGATGTTGAGCCGACAACGTTATGCCTTGATATTGAACTTGTACGAGCGGCGATAACTGAAAAAACGAAAGCTATCATGTTTATGTCGGCGAATGGACGTTATCCATCGGTTGGTATTAATGCTTTTGAGCATTTAGCTGCAGAGCATAATTTATTATTATTAGAAGATGCCGCGCAATCATTAGGGTCGCATTATCCGGATGGACGTCATATTGGTATGGCAGGAGTGGCGGGCAGCTTTTCTTTTTCGGCGCCTAAAATTATTTCAACGGGCCAGGGTGGCTGTATAGTCACTAACGATGATGCTGTTGCTGATAAAGTGCGTAAATTAAAAGATTTTGGTCGTGCTAGCGGTGGTAATGATTACCATGAAAGCTTGGGTTTGAATTTTAAGTTTACTGATATACAAGCATGTATTGGTATTGAGCAAATGAAAAAATTGCCTTGGCGAGTAGAACGTAAAAAAGCCATTTATCAGCGTTATCAAAGTCAGTTAGCAGAGGTTAAGGAAATCACTTTCTTTGAGCAGGATTTAACGCATACCACGCCGTGGTTTATTGATGTGATAGCCGAGTCTCGAGATCAGTTGATGGCTTTTCTAAAGACGCATCAACAAATAGGTACGCGGGTAATGTATCCGCCCATTAATAAACAGCCTGCCTACAATGTCGCTGGCGAACATCCGGTATCCAATATGATTGGTCAAAATGGGCTTTGGTTGCCATCGGCAGCGCAACTGAGTGATGAATCAATTGATTATATTTGCCATGCGATTAAAAAATTCTACGGCTAATATTTTTTATTACTATCAAGTTTGTCAGTGCTATAAAATTAATCAATAAAAAAATTATTTAAAATAAGTTATTTATTCAAATAATAGTTTTTAGCGAATAATCTAAGTCGAACGTTTTATCAAAGGTTAATCAATTTTGAGCGTATTGTGTTATTGCTTAAGTGGAAAAAAGTTTAGCGATTGCTGTGGTGATCCGTCTCCTAATCGTGCAGCGCCGGTAGGCATGCATGTTTATTCAGGTCTTTTCTCAAAGACGGAATGCAAAAAAATGATTCGTTTAGCTGAACAGCAACAGCGAGTATGGTTGACCTTAAAAGACGAAGAGCGATCTGAAGAGCAGGGTGAAACGGTCCAAAAAAGAGACCCTAATCGCGTTACGCAAGCGGTTGATATGATGGAGCATAAAGATTTAGTAGTTGGCTGGATGAACCGCGTTATTACTCGATGTGTAGAGCCGGTGATTAATCAGGATATAGAATTTTTTGAGCCGCCACAGTTATTGCGTTATCAAACCGGTGGTTTATATAAAAGTCATGCGGATAGTGAAGTATTTGATTCTCAGTCCAATCAATGGGTTAAGTCGTTTGACCGTGATGTGAGCTTATTGATTTACCTTAACGATAAATATAAAGGCGGTGGTTTACGTTTTAATCACTTGAATTATACTTATCAACCATCGGCTGGCGATGTCGTTTTTTTTCCGTCTACCCATCGTTATGTGCATGAATCTCTACCTATTAAACGTGGTATCAAATATGCGATTGTGAGCTGGTCGGCGGTTAAGGGTAGTGAGCGAGTAGGGTATCCTGATTGTCCGAAATTTTCGCCCAATAGAAATTAATAGTTTTATTTATAGATGAGGAAAAGTTAGTGATAAATAGCGTTATGATAAAAAAAATGGTTAAACATTTTATTACTTTGGTATCCATTCTGGCTTTATATTCTTGCGCCACAATAGATCAACGATTTGCCAATCAAGACGATGCAATTCATCCTGGTATGCAGGTTTTTTTGGATTATCAGCAAGCCATTACTACTGATAGCGAATTTGATGACGGGATTCAATCGTTTTTTTCTGAGGCGGGACGAAAAAAAATTGCTGCAAGCCAAGGTTGGCATAAGTTAGTTTACACGGCTTCTTTTAGAGGGTTGAAATCGGGTAGCTGTGATGAGCTGTCTATTTTAAATCAGTCGCCGAATTTTATTTTGGTCAGTTGTAAGGGGCCTTATGCTTATCGTTCTGCGTTTGGTTTTGGTCGTGAAGAAACGATGCATTTAAGAGTGTATGTGCGAAAAAACAGTCAGGGTTGGTATGTTGATAATGGGGGTCTTACTCATACAATGGATGGTGGGCAGAGTGTGCCACGTTCGATAGGGCTTAAGTTTCCTAAATAAGAACTCTGGGATTTAACTTCTATCTTTTAAGTTTTAAATTCAAGGGAGTCGGGGTGGGGCTAGAGTTTTGTGTGTGTGATTTTAGTGGTTATGGCATATTCTGATATTTCATTTCTCTTGTTTGAGTTTTAAAGTCAAGGTCGTCGGGGGTGGCCCGACAGCCAGTCACTTTTTGCTTCAGCCAAAAA
>CAXAHI010000149.1:0-5043 GCA_963968645.1 uncultured Gammaproteobacteria bacterium
TGTTCTCGTGTAGATCGAAACTGAATCTCAGGCCAGCGTTCCTGCGTCAACGCCAAATTCACTCGAGTAGGCGCCAAATAACTTAAATGCCCACCGCCATCAATCGCCAAATTATCATTCTGCTTACGCTTAAATTCTTCCAGCATCTTCTCATCATCACACTCAACCCAATGCGCCGTATACACATTCACAGGTTCATAAATACATTCAACTTTGTATTCATCCTTAAGACGATAAGAAACTACCTCAAATTGCAAAACACCCACAGCACCCACAATTAAATCGTTATTGCCCCTAGGAAAAAACACCTGTGTCGATCCTTCTTCGGCTAACTGCTGCAAACCTTTTTGCAAGGCTTTCATTTTTAATGGATCTTTTAAACGCACACGCCTAAATAACTCAGGCGCAAAATGTGGAATACCCGTAAACTTTAAAACTTCACCGGCAGTAAATGTATCACCAATTTGAATGGTGCCATGATTATGCAAACCAATAATGTCGCCAGACAAAGCTTCATCAACGGCTTCTCTCTCGCCCGCTTTAAAGGTTACTGCATCAGCAATTTTAACATCCTTACCTAAACGGACATGACGCATCTTTAAACCCTTAGTATAAGAGCCTGAGCAAATGCGCATAAAGGCAACACGGTCACGATGCTTTGGATCCATGTTTGCTTGAATCTTAAAAATAAAACCCGAAAACTTTTCTTCTAACGGCTCAACAGTTCTATCCATAGTCGCGCGCGCAATAGGTGATGGTGCCCACTCAACAAAACCATCAAGCATTTCACGCACACCAAAGTTGGCCATGGCTGTACCAAAAAAGACCGGTGTTAACTTGCCGTCTAAATAATCTTGCCGATTAAAATCATGACTCGCACCACGTACTAATTCTATTTCTTCAACAAAATCGTCGTAGTAAATATCCAATAATGCTTTTGCTTTATCAGAGTCTAAACCGTCAATTCGAATATCTTCGGCAATGACAAAATTATGACCTTGCTCAAAAACATGAATGGTATCGGTATAAAGGTTATAAATGCCTTTGAATTCTTTACCCATACCAATGGGCCAATTAATCGGCGCTGCGGCTATGCCTAACACTTCTTCTATTTCATCGAGCAAATCAATAGGATCACGAATATCACGATCCATTTTGTTAACAAAACTGAGAATAGGCGTGCTGCGTAAACGACACACTTCCATTAATTTAATGGTTCGAGCTTCAACGCCTTTTGCACCATCAACTATCATCAATGCTGAATCAACGGCTGTAAGCGTGCGATAAGTATCTTCAGAGAAATCTTCGTGTCCGGGTGTGTCCAATAAGTTAACAACGCGGTCTTTATAAGGAAACTGCATGACCGATGAAGTCACCGAGATGCCCCGCTCCTGCTCCATGCTCATCCAATCCGATGTCGCATGCCTATCAGCTTTTTTGCCTTTGACCGAGCCCGCTACTTGTATCAACTTACCGAGCAGCAGCAGTTTTTCAGTAATCGTTGTTTTACCGGCATCAGGGTGAGAGATAATAGCAAACGTACGTCGCTTATTAACTTCATTGACAAAATTGCTATCACTCATACTTTCAAAATCCTAATATGCACTTAACTTAACTTTTGGTTCAACTTAACCATTGGTTTAACTTAAATAGACATGTATTTGTTTAATGGCCCTTAAGGGCTTAAAAAGCGCGCCATTCTAACGAAGAACCGCTGCGTTAACTATTTTATTTCGCCAGAATACTTTCTAATTGTCCTAACGCTTGCTTATGTTTGACATCTGGCATCTTGGCCAAATTAATTTGCTTCCACTTAATGGCTGGTAGCTGACTAATACCGTCTAGGCCAAGTAAATCCCAATTAGGCTTACGGTTTTTAAACGATATAAGAAACTCTCTCTCATCATCGGTAAGTCCTTCATGAATAAGCCCCACCAAGCGCTCTCTAACTGCCACCAACTCATCTAATGGCACCACTGTTTGTGTCATATTTTCAAACTCACCCGCATAGATAGCCGAAATATCTTTATATTGCGGTCTTAACAGTTCAGCCATGGGCCGATTATGACTTGATAGATACACAAGAAAGGCTTTACGTATCTCATCCGTTAAACCTTCATTTTCGAGCAACCCCTTTACGTCAAACAAGTCTCTTGGATGCTGCCTATCTAAGGCCGCACAGATCTTACCAGCATAAAGATCGGCAAGTGCCACTACGGGTGTTTTAACATAACCAAACTCTTCTTCTACAGATTCACAGACCTCCATAAGCGCCGGCTCGTAAACCGTACCGCGCAAGACAGGAGAAAGCTCTACTTTAATCTGAACACCATTACGCGCAACAACGAGCCTGAGCGAATCACGTTTCGATTTATACGCTTCTGTTAGCTTCATATCTTTAAAAGCCGTCTGCAGGTTTGTACTAATCGTATCTAATGCCTCAGAAATCTCCTGCAATGCTTCATCACGGCCTTTCATTGGTAAATAAACCAAATCAATATCGACGGACAATCGCGGAAACTCTCTTACAAAGAGGTTAATAGCCGTGCCACCTTTAAGCGCAAAGCAGCTTTGCTTCGCGACAAACGGTAAAACCTGCATGAGTAACTGCACTTGCTTATAATAAATACTGTTTCTGTTCATCCTTAATCTCCTTATCCTTAGTCGTCATCGCTCAATCCATATGCGCCGGCACGGTAATCCAATAATCCGTATTTAACTTACCATTTTTCACTATAACCCGCTTACCCGAACCCAAATCGTAATCGGCTACATTTAGTTTACCAAACCAAGCGTAGTTGTGGCGCTTAGCCAACCAGAAAAACAAACGTTTAACCTTGATGCTGTTACACGCTTTTAACAAGGCATCGAGCTTTCTTGGCGATAAGTTCACCATACCTTGCATCAACTCATTAGCATGCTCAAAAGTAACGGCATCGGGTATATCTGCCAGCAGTTCAAGCATGGCTTTTTCGGGACATGAAAAGTAAACCGGGGGTCGATCGGCCTCCCATTCATTTTCCTTGATAAAAGCCTTGTCACTCAACAACCATTCAGGCCATAGCTTATTTGTGCGATGCCCTTCAAACTTCATGGGCAATGATAAACGTGCAAGCCACGTTGGTAATTTAGCTTGCGTATATAAATGAATATGTGGCGAACGGCCCAATGAAACATACTGCGACAGGCCAGATAAAGTGAGAGCCGACAACCCTCCGACTATGACGGGTGGAACGCTTTCAGCATCCTCTTTCGCCATACGCTGCATAGAAGCCACAACCCCTTCCCAGCTTATCGAGCGAGAATACTGGCTATAAACACCCGTCGCTAAAGGTAATAAGGTTTCTGTTTTAACCGCGTTATCGAGGGCATGAGGGCTCAAACCTTGTTTAGCTAACCATTGTTTAGTGGCTAACATTCCATAAGGCAGCAGTACTTTAAGTGACTCTTTATAAGTCCCTATTAGGTTATAAGTCCCTTTTAGGCTCTTATGTTGTGTAACTGTGCTTTTGGCCAAGCGCAGACCCTCAAAAGTTTACTTTTAATAGAATTTACGGCGATTTGCGCCGTAAAATATAATCAATATAAACTAGCACACCAACAACAAGTTTACCAATATTAATTTATACGGCGATTTACGCCGTATATACATAATTGGTTAAACCATAAGAAGTGAGCCTTGAACTAACAGGACGTAAAGCCATAAAACACGACAGATGAAAACAGCCTGCCTAGGAGAGAGTTTTACTTATTAGCGCTTTGATTTTTTTGAATGATTTATTTTATGGGCTAAGTTTATTTTATGGACTAAGTTTATTTTATGGCCTAAATAGGTATCGAGAGTACCGATACACACTTATTTTTAAACTGTAACATCAGTAAAAAAATCGGGGGCAGAATCAACTAACTCGCTTTTATCGATCTTATTGATTCACCTGAATCAATGCCTGATTGGTAAGCACTCTTAATTCATTTGAAATTGGAAAAGGAGAAGCCATAAGCTGAATCATAGTGATTGAGACTATATTCTCGACAGGATCTATCCAAAATAATGTACCAGCAGCACCACTCCAACTGTATTCACCCACCGAAGACAGTAGACCTAATGCGGCAGGGTTGGTGACTATTTCGAAACCCAAGCCAAAGCCAAGACCTGGAGAACCCGGATACATATTTTCACCGAGTGCAGCCACATGATTACTGGTCATAAAATCAATAGTTTTAGGGCTAAGCAGCCGCTTGCCATTTAACGCACCACCGTTACGCAGCATTTCAGCAAAGCGTAAATAGTCATAGGCGGTAGAAACCAAACCGCCGCCACCAGAAAATAGAGTCACGTCTTCATAATTCCATTCCGGATACTCGACAACCGTATTCATCTCGCCTTTATTAGTATTCCATATTTGATTAGGTAAAAATCGAGAGCGTTTATTTTTTGGAACAGAAAAGAAGGTGTCCGTCATTTTTAGCGGTTCAAAAATCTCTTGCTGTAAATACACATTAAAGGCTATACCACTTATTCTCTCAACCACTAGCCCCATTACATCAACGGCAACACTGTAATGCCATTTTGTTCCCGGCTCCGACCGTAAGGGTAAGGCGGCTAATCGAGTAACAAAATCATCAAGGTTTGTCGCCTTAACAAGCTCCGCTTTTATATATAATTTATCGATAGGATCATAAGGGTTAAAACCATAAGAAAATCCAGCAGTATGGGTCATTAAATGCTGCATAGTCATTATTTTTTCTGCGGGCACAATATCGCCGACACTATTCATTACTGTTAGATTTTTCAATTCAGGAATAAATTTAGACACAGGGTCTTTCATTTGAAAGGCACCTTGCTCATACAACATCATTAAAGCAACCGATGTAATGGGCTTTGTCATTGAGTAAATACGGAAAAGTGAGTCTTTCTGTAAAGGTCTTGGATCATCAAGGCCTCGATACCCTTTGGCATCGAAAAAAACTATCTTACCGTTGCGCGCAACAATATTCACCATGCCCGCTAATTTTTTCTCTTCAATATAGCGCTGACTAAGG
>CAXAHI010000150.1:0-5038 GCA_963968645.1 uncultured Gammaproteobacteria bacterium
ATAGCTAGATCAATAATAGCTAGATTAAAAACCGGTAGATAAATAACTTAGCACGGACATTGATACTCCACCCTCATATTAAAACTGCTATTCAGGATTTTTTCATGTTGCAACGTTTACTATCAAAGATATCAATAAGTGCCCTTACTCTTTCAATGGCGAGCATTAGTTTTAGTAGTCTGTCATATGCCGACAGCTTGGCTGACATTTATGAACTTGCGTTAATTAATGACCCGACATTGCAGGCTGCCGAGGCGAACTATAAAGCGGGTCGAGAAATTAAGTCACAAGCGATCGCTCAATTATTGCCTCACCTTAGTGGCAGCGCGACGTATTCTGAGTCTGATAGAAGTAGTAGTGATAAAAGATACTTTTCAAATTCTTCGGCTCCTGAAAATGATCTTGATTCGGATTCTGAGACAACGGCTTACTCAATTTCCTTGACTCAAAACTTATTTAACTTGTCGGCATTTTTTGCTTTCAAACAAAGCGCTGCATTATCACAGCAGGCTGAATTGCAATTCAGTATTGATCAGCAATCATTAATCTTACGAAGTGCTAATACGTATTTTAATGTATTGCGAAGTAAAGATAACTTAACTTCGGCATTGTCAGAAGAAAAAGCCATTAAGCAACAACTTGAGCAAACTCAGCAGCGTTATGATGTTGGCCTTATTGCGATTACTGATGTCCATGAGGCGCGTGCGGCTTTTGATTTGTCGGTAGCTAATCGTTTAACTGAGCAGGTAAGCCTCGGCATTGCCTATGAAGATTTAGCTGCGCTTACGGGTCAGCAACACAGCCATTTATATAATTTATCGGATACGTTTAAAACGACAAAGCCGCAGCCCGATTCAGCTGATGAGTGGGTCAGTTTTGCAGCCGAAAATAATTTAAGTATTAAGTTAGCCGAACAAGTTGCTGAGGCATCAAATCAACACGCGAATGTCAGAAAGTCAGATCATGCACCAACGGTTACAGCGGTATTACGTTATGACGATAGCTCGACCGATACCGTGTTATCAGATAACAATTCTAACAATGTACTGCCCGATACGTTTTCTAATCTTCAAGGGTCAACGATTGAAGTGCGATTAAATGTGCCAATTTGGGAGGGTGGCTATAAACATTCAAAGCGTCGTCAAGCAGGCTATGAGCAAGTAAGAGATCAAGCGAATTTAGTAGCCGCTAAAAGAACAGCTTTTAGAGAAGCGCGCTCAAATTACTTAACCACCGTTGCCGATACAGCGAGAGTTAATGCAAGACAGCTCGCTATTGTTTCAGCAAGTAGCGCCTTAGACGCTACGCAGGCAGGTTACGATGCCGGTACACGTAATATTGTTGATTTGCTAAATGCACAGCGTGATTTGTTTCGTGCGGAACGTGATCATGCCAATACACGCTACAACTATGTCATTAACTCATTAAAGTTAAAGCAAGCGGCAGGCACGTTGAGCCCGCAAGATATATATGATTTAAATGAGTGGTTAGTTGCGCCTACGGCAGTACTCAAAAGCGAAACCGTTAATTTCTATAACGGTTAATTATTTAACAGGTAATAGCGTCGCTATAAACCCCATCAACTTTTGTTTTGCGCCACGGTTATCATCTATAACCTGGCGCGCTGCTGCTGCGCCTAATGTTAATTGCTTTGAATCTTTTAATAATTTTAAAACGGCGACTGTAAGCTGTTGGTCGTTATCGATAATCTGTAAAGCGCCTGCTTGAACTAAACGCTCAGTCACTTCAGTAAAATTAAAGGTGTGAGGGCCAGATAAAACGGGTATTCCCCACGCAACAGGTTCAATCGTATTATGTCCGCCCGTTGGTACTAAGCTTCCGCCAACAAAGGCAACGTCTGCCACGCCATAAAATAAAAGCAGTTGGCCAATATTATCAATTAATAAAACATTTTTTTCTGCATCAACTGCATATGATGATGAGTGACGATGCAATTTAAAACCTTTTTCTTCTGTTAAATCTGCTACGTCAACAAAGCGCTCTAAGTGTCTAGGTACAATAATTAATAATGCATTAGGATCTTGCCTTAATATTTTTTTATGAGTAGCGAGTACGTATTCATCTTCACCTTTATGCGTACTCGCGGCTAACCAAATAAAACTTTTTTTGGCATCATTAATGAGTTGCGTTTTAAATTTATTCGCAGCGAGTACTAACTCTGGCATAAGCTCAATATCAAATTTAATACTGCCCGTTACTTGGAGCTGTGTTGAGGGTAAACCTAAAGACAAATAATATTCGGCATCTTGCTGGTACTGAGTGGCAACCTGAATATTTCGCATCATCGCATGGCTTAACCAAGCGACGCGCTGATAACCTTTTGCAGATTTTTCTGACATTCTTGCATTGGCAACAATAACGGGAATGCCCATACATTTGCATAAATAAATAGTGATAGGCCATAACTCAGTTTCCATCACAATATGAATACTGGGTTTAATTTTGCGTAAAAAAACGCTAACGAATATCGGCCAATCATAGGGGGCGTAGCTATGGAATATATTACTGTCGAAGTCATCGGCTAACATTTCAGTTAAGCGGGCTGAGCCAGTGGGTGTGGTGGTGGTGACGGTAATAGGTATTAAAGGATACTGCTGTCTTAAGGCTTTAATGACCGGTACCGCAGCAATAACTTCACCTACGGACACAGCATGCAACCAAATACCACCAGCGGCGGGTTTAACAGCGGCTAAGCCAAGGCGTTCACTCATACGTAAACGATAGGCAGGTGCTTTAATTGAGCGCCAAAGTAAGCGAGCAAAAAACAGCGGTAAAAAACAGCTAAATAGAACAATATATAAGCTGTAAGCTAAAAATGATTTGGCTTTATTGACTAGAGACTCTCTGGGTTTGCTGTTAACGCTCACAATAAAAAGATCCAACTTATGCCGTAATGAATATGGCTGAGGAGTATAGCCGCGTCATAGTGGTGGAAACTAGCCAACAAATTCTGTTGTTCTAAGAGTTTTAATACATAAATTGCACCACAATGGCGCTCTAACGATCCACTATGGTGCGTTATTTTGGTGTTAAAAAGGGTTGTAGTTAGATTGGCGAAAGTTAATGACTAGAAATCAATAGGTTACGGTTTTTGATTTTTTTTTCAAGTTGGTACAGCAGTTGCAATAGATGGAGTGGGTGCAATAGTAAACTCGTGTAAAGACTGATCTATTCATAGAGATTACAGGCATTTATAAAGAGAAGAATATCTTTTCGGTCTGTAATCAGTATAAAATCGCCGTCCTTTTGTTTAGCTGCACCAATAAGGCCCTAGCTAAATGAGCGCGAGCTTGATGCCAATTGGCTAACGATAAGATGAAAATAGCTCGCAGAGAAGATTTCTAATTAACAATACTTTAACCACACCACCCTAAAACAGGGTTAGTCCGGAGGATTTAAAATGTCAGAGAACACTCTGAAAATGATAAAAGACAATGAAGTAACCTGGGTAGATCTCCGGTTCACTGACACTAAAGGTAAAGAGCATCACGTTTCTATTCCTTCAAGCGAAGTTGATGACGGCTTTTTTGAAGACGGCAAAATGTTTGATGGTTCTTCAATCGAAGGCTGGAAAGGCATTAACGAATCAGACATGATCATGATGCCTGATGATGCAACTGCCGTAATGGATCCTTTTACTGATGAAGCAACGTTAAACTTACGCTGCACAATCGTTGAGCCAACTACTGGCCAAGGTTACGAGCGTGATCCACGTTCTGTTGCATTGCGTGCTGAAGAGTACATGAAGTCTACAGGTATTGCTGACACAGTATTATTTGGACCAGAGCCTGAGTTTTTCGTTTTTGATGACGTTAAATGGCATGCTGATATTTCTGGCGCAAGCTACCAGATTAATTCTGAAGAAGCTGCTTGGTCAAACAACAAGTCTTTTGAAGATGGCAACACGGGTCACCGTCCAGGAATTAAAGGCGGTTACTTTCCAGTACCACCAGTCGATTCTTTACATGACGTTCGTGGCGCAATGTGTGGCGCAATGGCTGATATGGGCTTAGTAATTGAAGTTCATCACCATGAAGTTGGTACAGCGGGTCAATGTGAAATTGGCGTTGGCGCAAATACATTAACTAAGAAAGCTGATGAAGTTCAGATTCTTAAATACTGCACACACAATGTTGCACACGCTTACGGTAAAACAGCAACGTTTATGCCTAAGCCTTTAGTGGGTGATAACGGTAGTGGTATGCATTGTCACCAATCATTGTCGAAAGACGGTGTTAACTTAATGGCTGGCGATTTGTACGGTGGTTTATCTGAAACTGCATTGTTCTACATTGGCGGTGTTATTAAGCATGCTAAAGCAATCAACGCATTTGCTAACGCATCGACTAACTCTTACAAGCGTCTTGTACCGGGTTTTGAAGCACCTGTTATGTTGGCTTACTCAGCACGTAACCGTTCTGCATCAATCCGTATTCCTTTTGTTCCAAATCCAAAAGGTCGTCGTATTGAAGTACGTTTCCCTGATCCAACAGCTAACCCTTACTTATGCTTTACTGCATTGTTAATGGCTGGTCTTGATGGAATCAAGAATAAGATTCACCCAGGTGAAGCAGCGGATAAAGATCTTTATGACCTTCCTGCTGAAGAAGCTGCGTTAATCCCAACGGTTGCGTCTTCTCTTGAAGAAGCGCTTGCAGCTCTTGATGCGGATCGTGATTTCTTAACTGCTGGTGGTGTTATGAGTAATGATACTATCGATGGTTATATTGCGCTTAAGCAAGAAGAAGTTGAGTTGTTGAATATGACAACTCACCCAGTTGAATTTGGCATGTATTATTCTTGCTAGGTTTTATACTGTGATGAAAGCCCGGTGACGAAAGTCATCGGGTTTTTTTTTGGTTTTAAGGGGAGGGTGGCGGAGTTTAGGAGGATGCTTGGAGTGTTTGGATTGTTGGTTTTTTTTTGAGTTTTCAGGTCAAGAGCGTCGAGGATGGGGCGACAGCTAGATACCAGAGTCTTGTGCATAAGCGTTTACTGGGGATGGTGTATTCTGATG
>CAXAHI010000151.1:0-4993 GCA_963968645.1 uncultured Gammaproteobacteria bacterium
CAAGTAAAGTCTCCGTATGTTTTGATCCGTCCAGTGAACAGTTGTCGGTGATTGATGCGGTAAAAAAACTAAGTGAGCAGTCTACAGGAATGGTATTGCTCAACGCCGATCGCGGTCGTGGTAAAAGCGTTGCGCTAGGTTTAGCGGTTAAAGATTTGCTAACGCATAGCCAGCTTCGTATTGGTATTGTCGCGTCACTGCGCAGTCAAGTGAATAACTTATTTGCTGCTATTGGTAATGAAGCTAATAGCGCTAACTTAAGTTTTATGGCTGTTGATCAGCTGATTACTGATGCTGCGATTTTCCAGGAAGGTCCTAATGCAACGGCCGAGGCGGGTAATCAACAACAAAATAGTCATAGTGAAAAATCGATTTATGATGTGCTTATTGTCGATGAAGCCGCCGCTATTCCTCTCCCCATTCTTTATCAATTAGTCGACATTGCTCCGCGTATTATTTTCTCTTCTACTCTGCACGGTTATGAGGGAAGCGGCAGGGGCTTTAGTCTTCGCTTTAAAGATTATTTGCTGGCGCAAAATAAACCTTTGCAGATGCTATCGCTTATTGAGCCTATTCGCTGGGCAAGTGGTGATCCCTTAGAAACTTTTTTTAATCAGTTGCTTATTTTAAATGCCGATAGCCGTATCAACGATATGGCTAAAGTAGAGCCATCGTCGATTCATATTCGCATAGTCAGTCATGTTGAGTTATTAGCCAATGAAGCGCTATTGCGATCGGTATTCAGCTTATTAGTAGATGCCCATTACCAAACGCGGCCCTCAGATTTAAGACAGTTGCTAGACGTACCGTATTTACGCTTATGGATTGCTGAATGCTCAATAACTAAAAAGGTTATTGGCGTTTTGTTGGCTTATGAAGAGGGCGGCTTTGCTAATAATCATGACGAATTACTTGAGCAAATTGTCAATGGTAAACGACGACCGCAAGGTAATTTGTTGTCGCAGTCTTTAGCTAGTCAAACGGCCAATACGCATTGGTGTCAGGTGAAATCATTGCGAGTGACACGCATCGCCGTAGCTGAGTCTTATCGTCGTCAAGGTATTGCCTCTAAATTATTAACCTCGTTAGATGTATTCGCGCAGGCTGAAGGTTGTGATTACTGGGGTAGTAGCTTTGGTTTTGAGTCTCGTTTATTGGCGTTTTGGCAGCGTCATGAGGCGCTGCCAGTTCATGTAGGCTTGCATCGTGATAAAGCCAGTGGCCTGCGAAATTTAATGGTTGTTAAACCATTAACAAAAACTTTTTCGACGTTAAGTGACGCTTTGCATCAGCAGCTGATTATCGACTTACCTTTTTGGCATGCTCAGTACTTAGCCGATATTTCTAGTGATACGCTAATGCTGTTATCTAACGGCGATTCTAGTGCGGCGTTAGGCGGGCTGGCCAGTGGTTATGATCAAGGCAGGATTAAGCGTTTTGTTGACGGTGAGCTGACCTTCGACAAAGTTTATCCCTCGCTATACAGAATGTTGATGTCAGCGAAATCGGTTTTCTCGCTAGCTGGAGCCGTTTCCGCCGATAACTCTCATAACCCTGATAACTCTGACAGCTCTGCTGATCAAGTTGTTAGCTATCCGATTACTCAGGCCAGCCTGCGGTTAGCACCTAACTGGAGCGCTCTCGCTGAGCAGTTTCAATTAAAAGGTCGCCGAGACGTGATTGCATCGATAAAAACAGAACTAATTCAGTTAACCATGGATTAATTTTTACCGCATTTTAGGTATATAATGCGCGCGTGTGACAAGCTACAGCCTTAACTGCTGTGGCGATTGATGTTCAACAGCTTGTTTATGATTTTAGCCACTCGCTTTCGTGTTTCAGCGGTATTCAATCAATATCACTATTATTGATAACCCTTATAAACTCTTGTAAATAGTAAGCTTGATGTCAAAAAACGCGGGTTAAAAAACGTTGTCTAGCGTTATTTTATTCAGCGTAAGAAATCTGAAACTAAACCAGCTATAAAATTATCTATTGTCCTTACTCAAATTATTGAATGACTATTCTAGGAGTTGATTGTGTTAGAAGCTTATCGTCAGCATGAAGCCGAACGTGCTACTCAAGGTATTCCCGCAAAACCATTAAACGCTGAGCAAGTTGCCAGCTTAATTGAATTGCTTAAAAATCCACCTGCAGGCGAAGAGGCTGTTTTATTAGATTTGCTTTCTACACGTGTACCGCCGGGTGTTGATGAAGCCGCCTATGTAAAAGCGGGTTTTTTATCGGCAATTGCTAAAGGTGAAGAAAAGAATAGCTTAATTAGCACAGAGACTGCCGTTGAGCTGCTAGGTACTATGTTAGGTGGCTATAACATTGAGACCTTAGTCGATTTGTTAGATGACAATAAGTTAGCGCCACTAGCATCTAAGCAGCTAAAGCATACCTTGCTAATGTTTGATGCCTTTCATGATGTTGCCGAAAAAGCGACTAACGGTAATGCCTTTGCGCAAACTGTTTTAGAATCTTGGGCAGATGGCGAGTGGTTTACCTCGCGCGATAAAGTGCCAGAGTCTACCAAGCTAGTCGTCTTTAAAGTTACCGGTGAAACCAATACTGATGATTTATCACCAGCGCCTGATGCGTGGAGTCGTCCTGATATTCCATTACATGCTTTAGCCATGTTTAAAATGGAGCGTGATGGGATAGTGCCAGACAAGCAGGGCGAACTTGGCCCAATGACAAAAATTGAAGAATTAAAAACCAAAGGTTTACCCATTGCCTTTGTTGGTGACGTAGTCGGTACCGGTTCTTCAAGAAAATCGGCAACTAACTCAGTACTTTGGTATTTCGGTGATGATATGCCCGGTGTACCTAATAAGCGTAGCGGCGGTTTTTGTATTGGCGGTAAAGTAGCGCCTATATTCTTTAATACTATGGAAGATTCTGGAGCCTTAGTTTTTGAAGCGCCGGTTGAAAAATTAGCCATGGGTGATGTGATCGAAGTACGTCCCTATGATGGCAAGATTCTTAGCGAGTCTGGCGAAGTACTTAGCGAATACGAATTTAAATCTGATGTGTTGTTAGATGAAGTACAGGCCGGTGGTCGTATTAACTTAATTATTGGTCGTGGTTTAACAGCACGAGCAAGAGAAGCCTTAGGCTTGCCGACGAGCACATTATTCCGTGTGCCAGAGCAGCCAGCCGATTCAGACAAAGGATTCACCTTAGCGCAAAAAATGGTTGGCCGTGCATGTGGCTTACCCGAAGGCGAGGGCGTACGTCCTGGTGCCTATTGCGAACCTAAAATGACGACGGTTGGTTCACAGGATACAACGGGACCAATGACTCGTGATGAATTACAAGACTTAGCGTGTTTAGGTTTCTCATCTGATTTAGTGATGCAGTCTTTTTGTCATACTGCGGCGTATCCTAAGCCGGTTGATATTGAAACGCAGCATACCTTGCCAGATTTTATTATGACGCGTGGTGGTGTTTCGTTAAAACCAAAAGACGGCATTATCCATAGTTGGTTAAACCGTATGTTGTTGCCTGATACTGTCGGTACAGGTGGTGATTCACATACACGTTTCCCAATGGGTATTTCTTTTCCTGCGGGTTCAGGCTTAGTCGCCTTTGCTGCAGCTACCGGTGTTATGCCGTTAGATATGCCTGAGTCAATTTTGGTTCGCTTTACTGGCAAAATGCAGCCAGGTGTTACCTTACGTGATTTAGTTCATGCGATTCCTTTATACGGCATTAAACAAGGGCTGTTAACGGTTGAGAAAAAAGGTAAAAAGAATGCCTTTTCTGGTCGTATATTAGAAATTGAAGGCTTAAATGATTTAACCGTTGAGCAGGCATTTGAATTATCTGATGCCTCGGCAGAGCGATCTGCAGCGGGTTGTACCATTAAGTTATCGGAAGATACGATAGCTGAATACTTGCGTTCAAACATAACCTTATTACGTTGGATGGTGAGTGACAATTATGGTGACAAGCGCACCTTAGAGCGTCGTGCACAGAAGATGGAAGAGTGGTTAGCGAATCCAAGCTTGTTACAAGCCGATGCTGATGCAGAGTATGCAGAAGTGGTTGAGATCAACATGGATGAGATTATAGAGCCCATTATTTGCGCGCCTAACGATCCTGATGATGCGCGTACGTTGTCAGATGTTGCTGGCGACAGTGTTGATGAAGTCTTTATTGGTTCATGTATGACGAACATTGGTCACTTTAGAGCGGCGGGCGAAATGCTTAAGCAGTTCGAGGGTAATCTTTCTACGCGTATGTGGGTTGTACCACCAACGCGCATGGATGAGACGCAGCTTATTGAAGAAGGCTATTACAGTATCTTTGGTAAAGTAGGTGCGCGTACTGAGATTCCAGGTTGTTCATTGTGTATGGGTAACCAGGCGCGTGTTGCAGACGGCGCTACGGTATTGTCTACGTCTACGCGTAACTTCCCTAACCGTTTAGGTAACGGTGCGAATGTTTATTTGACGTCGGCTGAGCTGGCTTCAGTTGGCGCGATTTTGGGTCGTTTACCTACGCGTGAGGAGTATATGTCTTACGCTGAGAAGATTGATTCGATGTCGGATGAGATTTTCCGTTATTTGAGTTTTGATCAGATGAAGCGTTTTCAAGATGGCGCGGAAGAGGGTAAGCGTATTGCGGCTATTGAGATTCAGGAAGTTGGATCGCTGTAGTTATTGAGGCTGTTTTAGCTTTGCAATATAGATAAGATTAGAAAGGACCGCAAATGCGGTCCTTTTTTTTGGGTTGATTTTAAGTTCTGTATTGGATTTGAGTTTTTTTTAAAATTTTCAATTAAGACCGTCGGGGGGCTGATATGCCAGAATTTTGTGCGTATGCTTGTAGTGGTAATGGGGTGTTTTGAAGGTTTACTTTTTTGTTTAAGTTTTAAGTTCAAGGTCGTCGGGGGTGGCCCGACATGCCAGTCACTTTTGTGATTCGCTACGCTCACCCTACGGGACGCCCTTCAGGCGCGCAGCAAAAAACGCTGTACTTGTGT
>CAXAHI010000152.1:0-4863 GCA_963968645.1 uncultured Gammaproteobacteria bacterium
TCTAAGGTTTATTTCAATTCAAGCTAGGTTAAACAGGTTAATATGCAGTTATCACTGATTTATGCGCGTTCACTCAATCGATGTATTGGTAAAGAGGGAGGCATTCCTTGGCATTTGCCCGATGAGTTTGGTCACTTTAAAAAAACCACGCTCGGTAAACCGATTATCATGGGTAGAAAGACCTATGAAGATCATAAATCCGCATTACCGGGCCGCCGTAATATCGTGATAAGCCGTCAGGCAGATTATTCGGTGGTAGCGGGTATTGAGTTGGCGAATTCATTAGAAAGCGCTATAGCGATGGCGAGTGAAACCAGTGATGAGATTTTTGTGATTGGCGGTGTACACTTCTTTGTTGAGGCTTTACCGTTGGCCAGTTGTATCTACGAGACTGTGGTGCAAGCCGATATTGATGGTGAGGCGAAATTGCCTGCATTTGATCTCAGTGACTGGGAAACCACTCTATTGGGCGAGCATGATATTGATGAGCGCCATGCCTATGCCTATAAAATGTATCAACATCGTCGTTTAGCATCGATTTAAGCAGTGCGTTAACACAGCGGCTGTTTTAACAACCCCCTCAATTTGGAAGCTTTACTCATGGCGTCACTTCAAGATCAGTTGCTTAACGCCGGTATGGTTGATAAAAAAAAGGCCAAAAAAATTGAGAAAGAAAAGCGCAAGCAGGCCAAGCAGCTTCCAAAAGGTCAAAAATTAACCAATGAAGCGAGAGAGCAGGCGCAGCAAGCATTGAGTGACAAAGCGCTAAAAGACAAAGAAACGAATCGAGCGCTCCAAGAGCTAGCTCAGGTTAAAGCCATTGCTGCGCAAATTAAGCAGTTAATTGAAGCTAACCGCCTCGACCGAAGTAAAGGTGATGTTGCTTTTCAGTTTGTTGATGGCAAAAAAATTAAAAAAATGCATATTTCGACATTGTTCCAAAACCAATTAGGGAAAGGACAAATAGCGATTGTTAAATTGGGCGAGCTCTATGAGTTGGTGCCGACAGCAGTTGCAGAAAAAATCAAACAGCGTGATGAGAGTTTAGTTGTCATGCTAACTGAAAATGCTAGCATAAGTGCAGATGAAGTGGACGAAGATGATCCCTACGCTGATTTTAAAATCCCCGATGATTTAATGTGGTAGTTGCTGCTGCATCCAACCGTTATAACAACATAGGTTATTTATTGTGAGTTCTACCGACTTTTCATCGCTTGCGCTCGCGCCCGAGTTAATTTCCAATTTAACAACGTTAGGCTATCACGAGATGACGCCTATTCAAGCGCAGAGCTTGCCAAAAATTATTGCCGGTGAAGATGTTATTGCACAGGGCAAAACGGGTTCAGGTAAAACAGCCGCCTTTGGTTTAGGTCTTTTGGCCTCACTCAATGTAAAGCAATTTAGAATTCAAGCCTTAGTGCTTTGCCCAACCCGTGAGCTAGCTGATCAAGTTGCAAAAGAAATTCGACGTTTAGCTAGGTCTATCCATAACATTAAAGTTTTAACCTTGTGTGGCGGAATGCCGTTTGGTCCTCAAGTAGGATCGTTAGAGCATGGTGCGCATATTATTGTTGGTACGCCTGGTCGTATAGAAGAGCATGTTCGTAAAGGTACTTTAGTTTTTAATTCTCTAAAAACATTAGTTCTCGATGAGGCGGATAGAATGTTAGAGATGGGTTTTCAGCCTGCCTTAGATGCCATCATTGAAGATATGCCAGTTAACCGTCAAACGTTACTTTTTAGTGCAACCTTTCCCGAAGAAATAGAATCTGTTGCGCTGCGAATAATGCAAAAGCCAGTGCGTGTGGCGGTAGAGTCGCGGCATACTAATAATATTATTGATCAACGTGTTTATGAAGTCGGTAACGACAATCATCGCTTGCAGGCATTACAATTATTGTTATTAGATTTAGATCCAGAATCATCAGTCGTTTTTTGTAATACTAAACTAGAAACACAAGCGCTAGCAGATGCGTTAAAGAGAGCGGGTTTTAGCGCTATGTCCTTGCATGGTGACCTTGACCAAAAGCAGCGTGATCAAGCTTTAGTTCGCTTTGATAATAAAAGTATCAATATTATTGTTGCTACCGATGTTGCTGCCCGTGGTTTAGATATAGATGCGTTAGATGTGGTTGTTAATTACCATATTGCTCGTGACCTTGATGTGCACGTACATCGCATTGGCCGCACGGGTCGTGCCGGTAGTCATGGTGTCGCTTGTACTTTAGTGGGTGCCAATGAAAAATATAAACTGGGATTGTTAGAAGCACATTTAGGCCAGACAATAGCGGTATCATCATTACCCTCAAAAGAATTGTTGAATCAATCGCCGCGTCAGCCGGCTATGACAACATTGCAAATCGATGGCGGAAAAAAGCAAAAAGTCCGCGCCGGTGATATTGTTGGCGCATTAACGGCGCAGGGTGAAATCGAAGCAGGGCAAGTAGGCAAGATACAAATTTTTGATCATCGAGCTTACATTGCAGTAGCAAGAGAAGTAACGCAGATTGCACTTGATAAAATAACGCATGGCAAACTAAAAGGACGTACTTTTCGTGTTCGTCATATTAGAGGCTAGTTGAGCGCAATGCGAAACAAAGATGCGTTTATTAATCTTATGTATTTAGGTGCTCTGCCATTTATCGCGGGCGCAATATTATCGTTGCTGTCTATTGATACTTTGCCATGGCTAGGGTCAGTAGTGCATATTGTTAGCGTCTATGCATTAGTAATTAGTGTTTTTATGGCCGGTATACTTTGGGGTATTACGCTTCAGGTCAATACAGATAAATTTTTAGGCCAAGTTAATTTTTTGATTAGCAATGTGCTTGCCTTAACCATTTGGTTTGTTTATCTAATCTACCCCGATAGTCATTCTTTTTTACTAACCACTGTGGTCGCATTTTTATGGCTGCTAATGCTTGATACAAAACTCGTTAAGCGAAAGCTTATAAGCAGCAGTTACTATCGAGCACGAAAGCGGGTGAGTGCAATAGTTATAACATCATTGTTAGTCATCATTGCTAGTTAGAGTTAAGGGTGAGAAGAATGAATTTAAATTGTCATTCTCCTAAACTAACCTTTGTTTAATAAAGGCTAAGTCTTCTAGTTATAGTGATCCATTTTGAGTAAAATCTGTCAGATAAATATCTTTCATCGAAAACTATAAAAGAATTCATTATGAGCAATCCTTCGTTTGATATCGTTGTATTTGGTGCCACTAGCTTTGTTGGTCAAATCCTTAGCCAGTATTTATTTGATCAATACGGTGTTTCTAAAGTGCGCTGGGCCATGGCGGGCCGTTCTCAGAAAAAACTCGAACAAGTGAGAACGCAGCTAGGAGAAGGTGCCGCCGATATTCCACTCTTAATAGCTGATGCAGCAGATGATGACGCTTTAGCTAGTTTGTGCGCGCAAGCACAGGTAATTATTTCTACAGTAGGTCCTTATGCTTTATACGGTGAGCCAATGATTCGCGCATGTTGTGACAGTGGTACTGACTATTGTGACCTTACCGGTGAAGCGCAGTGGATCAAAAAAATGCAAGATCGCTATGCAGAGAAAGCTAAAGAGACTGGCGCTAGAATTGTTCACTCCTGTGGTTTTGATTCAATACCTTCAGACTTAGGCGTGCATTTTTTACAGCAGCATGCACAAGCTAAATTTAACAGCCACTGCAATAATATTATAATGCGGGTAAAACAATTAACGGGTACAGCATCGGGCGGCACCATAGCGAGCGTTATTAATTTAACCAAAGAAGCCGTTGCAGATAAAAAAATTCGAAAAGAAATGGCTAATCCGTATTCTTGTTGTCCAGCAGATCATGGTTTTACAGAAAGGCAAAATCATGTAAGTGTGAGTTATGACAGTGAATACAATACCTGGGTTGCGCCGTTTATTATGGCGGCAATTAATACGCGTATTGTGCATCGGTCCAATGCATTATCAGGCAGCGCCTATGGCACAGACTTTATGTACGAAGAAGCCGTGATAAAAGGCGACGGAGAAAAAGGTGAAAAGCGCGCCAAGAAAGCAGCTTCAGATGCGCGTAAATTTATGACGTTAGCGGCGTTTGCTCCTACACGCTGGATCTTAGAGCGGTTTATTTTACCTAAGCCGGGCGAAGGCCCTACACCCGCAGAGCAGCTTAATGGCAGCTACGATTTACGCTTTATGGGCACAAGCCCGCAAGGTGAAAAGATCGAAGTTAAAGTGACGGGGGATCGTGATCCTGGTTATGGCTCAACCGCTAAGATGTTAGGACAAGCGGCTTGCAGCATAGCGTTTGATATAGACCAAGACACTGCCGGTGGTTTTTGGACACCGGCAACATTATTAGGTGATCGTTTAATTGAGCGATTAAAAGCTGATGCAGGCCTAACCTTTGATGTTATTGGATAATTAACGCCTAAGATTTAAGTGCTAATGGCTCGGTATCAAATTGAATGCCGAGCCAGCCATCTAAAATAAAATTCCGAATATTGGCGTGGTCATCGCCACCAGGGTTACCGAGCACATCATCACGATAGTACTGGCCGAACAGCGCTAGCGTTTCCATTTCACTAAAGCCATTAATCTGAGCAAATGCAAATATTTTGCAAGACCCTTCATTGCTCGCTGCCTGGTTAACAATGCCGCCATTAGTAAAACGCGCTGGCGTATAATTATAGTGTTCGGTAATTAGTGCAATTACATTTTCAAAGTGAATGGTGAGTGGCGCTTGCGCTGCTTGATCGCGTAATGCTTGAATGCTCATGGTTTCTCGCTAGTTAAGACTGGCTGACAAATAATAATTTATAAGCGGCAATTATCATTAATAAAACCATAAGGTCAACTATTATGTTGGGAGAGTTAATAGTG
>CAXAHI010000153.1:0-4850 GCA_963968645.1 uncultured Gammaproteobacteria bacterium
TAAAGATCTAGATTCTGGCTGTCGGGCCACCCCCGACGACCTTGAACTGAAAACTTAAAAAAATAAAAGCAAGCATCAATCTATCATGATATTTCTACCCAAGTGCTAAATCGAGATCGGAGCATTATTACAATTCAAAAAAGCAATCGTGATAATTGAATCGATAAGTATTCTACAGAGAGGTTTGAAAAGCGGGGGAGTTAAGAGGGCGATAACCCCCTCTAAATCATTCCAAATGATATCGCTGAGTAGGAAGCGACTTCCCCGCCAACCCCAACAACACCATCTCAATCAACAACCAAGCCGTTTCTTTATGAACACTCTTACTACAAGTATCCGCCTTAGCCGTTAGCTGAATAAAATGATTAAACTGATTCGCCGTTGTACGCGACACCAAAGCCGTAGTTGCCGATTGACGCTTGCGATTAATACGTAACACACGCATCCCATCAGCCATTTTATTTTTCGATTCAAAATTCTTCAGCTGTGATAAATTTCTTAACTGATGCGCTAATGCCGCAATAATCGCTGCCGGTTCATTACCTTCTTCTTGTAAATGCCGTAGCGCTCTGCATGCACTCGTTGCATCACCATCAATCGCATGATCAAACGTATTAAACGCTGAGAATCTTGCGCTATCAGCAACGGCTTTGCCAACCGATGCGCGATCAATAGTACTGTTCTTGGGTAATAGCAGCGCTAACTTATCGAGCTCTTGCGCGGCGGCCATTAAATTGCCTTCAACACGTTCAGCTAATAGTTCGGCAGCATCATGCGCTAAGGTAAGATTGTTTTTTTGTGCGCGCTGCTTTAACCAACTAGGAAGCTGATTATTATCTAAAGGATAAATAGGTACGTAAACGCCGGTTTGTGTGGCGGCCTTTACCCATTTAGGGTTGCCGTCTATGCGCGCAGATATAATAAGCACAATGGTATCAGGTGGAGGGTTTTCACAATAACGACTAATAGCATCGCTGCCTGCTGTGCCTATTTTGCTGCTCGGCAAACGTAATTCTATAATGCGTTGGCTAGAAAATAATGAAAGCGCATTGCAGCTCTCGTTCCATGATTGCCAATCAAAGCCAGTTTCAAAGTTAAATCGCTCACGCTCGTCATAACCTTTTTTACTGCAGGCTTGACGGATTTCATCGCAGGCTTCGTTTTGCAATAGAATATCATCACCCGCTACTAAATAGATGGGGGCAAGTGATTGTTTTAAATTAGCAGCGAGTTTGTTTGAATAAATTTGCATATTTTTTAGTGTGACAGTTGTTTACGGAAACAGTTATTTTGTAGAAGAGCTTAGCGGTAACGAATTAAGCTAACCATTTTTTCAACGAGGCGTTCGCGAAGTTCTCGTACGAGTATCTCACCTTCGCTATTTTGTGCCGCGACATTATCCGGATTTTTTATCTGCACTACTTCGGCATCGACTATGGTTTTTTGTATTAATGTACGATTACTGTTTTTGCCACCTATAATACGATGCCATTCAATTGAGGCGGTCATGCTGCGTAATGCTTCGGCGTCACGCGCATCAGCACTCACTGAGTAGCTGCGGTTCTCATTATCGACAACAACTACAGTGATGATACTATTAGCGTTTGAGCTATTGCTGGCTAACGCTATACCGTTGCTGCGTAGCTGCTGTTTAAGCGCGAGACTAAGTAGTCTGTCGCCGTCAACATAAACAGGTTGTGTGTTGTCGTCTACGGCTATCGGCTTTTGAAGTTGATAGCCACAGGCGGTTAATAGCAGCATTATGGCTGCTATTATTGTCACCTTGATAGTAAGCCTGTTTTTCACGTGGGTTACCCTCGTTTGCTTGGTCAGCTTCGGTTGTCGAGATCAATTGTCAGAGACGTTTATCAATATTAATTAGCTACAATGCTAATAAGCTTTCCTGGTATCACTATTACTTTTCTTACTGTCTTGCCTTCTATAAACTTTTGAACGTTTTCATTAGCTAAGGCAGTACTTTCAAGTATGGCTTTATCCGTATCGGCAGCCATTTTAATTTTCGCTCGTACTTTACCGTTTACTTGAACAACTAATTCGATAGATGACAGTGTGAGTGCGCTGCTATCTACTATTGGCCAAGGTGCCGATAAAATATCTTGATCAGCTAAATCATTCCATAAGCTATGACAAATATGCGGTGCAATCGGTGAGAGTAGGCGTAATAAAATACTAATGCCTTCAGCAGCTACCGGTGCAGCTATATTTTTATCGGCTGTCGGTAAATGATTCAAGATAGTCATGCACGCAGCAATAACGGTGTTGAATTGGTTTTTATCAAAATCAACTAACGCTTTTTCTAAAATACTGTGAATACTGTGTCTGGATTCTTGGCTTTCTTCGTTGAGCTCAACACCGGTAATTAACCAGTTACTGTTTAATGCCGCTTTGCCTTCACTGATAAATGATTTTTGATCCTGACAATATGTCCACAGTCGTTTTAAGAATCGCTGTGCGCCGCCAACACCGTCATCATTCCACTCTAAAGTTTGCTCAGGTGGGGCTGCAAACATGGTGAATACGCGCACAGTATCTGCGCCAAATTTTTCTATGGCGGTTTGCGGGTCAATACCATTGTTTTTTGATTTTGACATTTTGGTCATGCCGCCAATCTCGACGGCCTTGCCCGTTTTGCGATCAACAGCTGAAGTGACTTTGCCTTTGCTGTCGCGTTCAAAATCAATATCTTCTGGGTTGTACCAAATCTTACCGCCATCTTCTTTGTTGCTGTAAAAAGATTCAGCTAACACCATGCCTTGGCATAACAGTCGCTTAAACGGTTCGTTAGAGTCAACAAAGCCGTCATCGCGTAATAACTTGTGATAGAAGCGTGCGTATAACAAATGCAGTATGGCGTGCTCTATGCCGCCAACATATTGATCGACAGGCAGCCAGTAGTTGGCGCGTTCGCTGTCTAAAATGGCTTTGTCATAGTCGGGGCAGGTAAAGCGCGCGTAATACCAGCTCGATTCCATAAAGGTATCAAAGGTATCAGTTTCATGCGTTACGTCTTTTCCGTCTAAGGTGGTTTTACACCACTCTTTATCGGCCTTAATTGGTGAGCGAACGCCATCCATTACAACATCTTCGGGCAGCAATACGGGTAAACGATCAGCCGGTACGGGAATTTCGCCACCTTCGGGCAATGTCAGCATGGGTATTGGCGAACCCCAATAGCGCTGGCGTGAAACGCCCCAGTCGCGCAGTCGGTAATTAGTTTTGCCGTTGCCTTTGTCTAACGCGGTTAATTTTTCAGTAATGGCACTAACTGCACTGCCAAAGTTGAGTCCGTTAAATTCGCTAGAGTTAATCGTTAGTGTGTCATCTTTGCGGGCATACCATTCTTGCCACTGTGTGCCATTAAACGCTTCGTCGTCAGCACGGTTAGAGGCTATTACTTGTTGAATCGGTAGCTTATAAAGATTGGCAAAGGCGAAGTCGCGCTCATCATGCGCGGGTACGGCCATTACGGCACCTGAGCCGTAATCCATTAATACATAGTTGGCAATCCATACGGGAATTTCAGCGCCCGATAACGGATGAATAACGCTTAGGCCAGTATCAATGCCTTTCTTTTCCATGGTCGCCATATCGGCTTCGGCAACCGATTGCGCTTTGCACTCGACAATAAAGGCGGCCAAGGTTTCGTTAGTTTCGGCAAGGTGCAGAGAAATAGGATGCTCGGCAGCTAGGCTGACATAGGTAACACCCATTAAGGTATCGGGTCGGGTGGTGTAAACCGGCAGTTGTTCATGGCCAGCGATGGGTGCTGATAAATCAAAAAGGATATCGGCGCCCTGGCTTTTGCCAATCCAGTTTTTTTGCATGGTTTTAACTTGTTCGGGCCACTCGGTGAGCTCGTCCAAGCTTTCTAATAATTCTTCGGCATAGTCGGTAATACGAATAAACCATTGCGGAATTTCTTTGCGTTCGACTAATGCACCTGAGCGCCAGCCGCGGCCATCAATAACTTGTTCATTGGCTAATACCGTGCAGTCGACTGGATCCCAGTTAACCGTGGCCATTTTTTTGTAGACCATGCCTTTTTCATAGAGGCGGGTAAAGAACCATTGTTCCCAGCGGTAGTAGTCTGGCTGGCAGGTGGCGAATTCGCGTGACCAATCAAAGCTAAAGCCTAAGGATTGAAGCTGCTGCTTCATATAAGCAATATTCTGGTAGGTCCATTCGGCTGGTGCGCTATTGTTTTGAATAGCGGCATTTTCGGCCGGTAAGCCAAAAGCATCCCAACCCATGGGGTGTAAAACGTTTTTGCCCAGCATGCGCTGGTAGCGGGCGATAACATCGGTAATGGTGTAATTGCGCACGTGGCCCATATGCAGCTTACCACTGGGATAGGGGAACATAGCGAGGCAGTAGAACTTCTCACGGTCAGGATCTTCGGTGGCAAGAAAGCTGGCTTGTTGCTGCCAATAGCTCTGCGCTTCTGATTCAATAGCCTGTGGGTCGTATGCGTTTTGATCGATTACTTGCGGGTCCATTATCGGGGTCTTTTGCCTTTAATTTATTAAGCTGGCATGCAGCATTTCAGCCCATAAGCATACCCTGAACTACGCCTTTGTATCTAGCGCTGTATCAGTGATTAATCAATGATCGTAAGGACTTTTTTTGTCGTTAAAAGCTAATCGATAGGCTCACTAGCTAGGACGGTTGGTTATCCACATCGTTTGATAGGGGGCTAACCCAATGGTGTCATTATAATCGGTGAATCGTGTGCCGCTAATTAAGTCGATCCAGTCATCGGTGCCAATAAGGTTAACGCTGGACAGCGGTAAGCTACAAGGTGTTTTGTCGATATTAGCGATGCAAAAGAT
>CAXAHI010000154.1:0-4811 GCA_963968645.1 uncultured Gammaproteobacteria bacterium
GCTTGCAAAAGGACTGCAGTGCTGTCCGCTCTGCGACCATCCCGGACCTGTCCTTGGTAACTAGGCAAGGCAATAGCGGCGATGATACCGAGAATGGCAACCACAATCATTAATTCAATTAGCGTAAAACCGCGCATTCGTATCATTTTGTCTTCCGTATTTCTGTTTTTAAAAACTATTGATTATGAATTCGAATCGCATAGATCACTTTTTTATCCGAATCACCCGCAGCCGTTATTTGATTACCTTTACGCAAATTGGCTACCGCGCCTTTTTCGCCATTAGCTAAGCGAATGTGTACATCGTAAGCTAAGCGAAAATCCATTTCCTCCATATGCATATAAAGAATCGTTACCTCACCCGTTTCAATATCAAGGTTAACAATCTCTGCAACAAACTCATTCGTTGCTGCACTCAGTACAGAGGTATAAAAAATTATTAATACGGCCAACGCTTTACTATAAATGGTTTTCATCACTTGCTCACTTAGATATTTAATGATTGTATTTAACAACTAAAAATTTATTTAAGCTGTCGCCAACGAACGCGACCCGATTTAGAGCCTCCACTGTATGAGTCACAGTTACCACCAACATTAATACATTTTTGCGAGCCATCACCGCTCACCAAAATAACCAAATCTGGTGCTGGATCATTACTCGATCCACTCGGCGGTTCTGGCTGTATAGCCACGACAACTTGCCCGTTCTTTTTATCGTCCTGATCCACTTTACCATCATCATTGTAATCAAGCGTAGGTGCATCAGGGGCACCGCCATTATTTCTATTAATAACAAAGGTAAATGTTTCACCACCTGAATTACAGCGCCCACTCTCGGGAATAATGGTATTAAAGATAACCAGTGAGCCGCTTAATGCAGGTCGCCCGACCACTCGTTCTGACACACCCGCAAGCGAACTTAAATCTAAACTCCAACCTTTATCACTACTCCAATCGACAGCATTATCAGTAATTGTTCGTCCATTGATAGATGCGCCCTCAATGGTTTGCGATACTAATGATGACGATGTAATACAGGCAGAATTACCCGTGCAAGTATCATCGTCTAACACCGCATAAAACGACTCAGTATTGGTTGAGGTTAAATCAGTTTGTTCTAAGTATTTACCGGTACCAAAATACACTAAGCGGCCAGTTTTGTTTTCTGGATGGTTACCTACTGTCACAGAACCCGTAATAGCTTGACCTGAATCGGCTTTAAATAATTTCACATAATCCCAATCACCCACCGTGCTAGAACTCAGATCAAACTTCCACATATTGCCTTGCAAATCACCTGCATAAATATAGTCAATCATGAAATCTCTATCGACTGATATGGCTACAGGGCCTGACAAGCCATTATCACCATCGTTATCAACTTCAAACTTTTTAATCACACTGCCATCTTCTATATCCAAAACAAACAGCACTGCTTTTTCGTTGGTAGAGTTATAACCATTGGCAACAATCGCTGCCCATCGACCATCATTCAGTTTAACTAATTGAGCTTTACCAAAGCTGTACCCCATATCGGCGTCGTTATCATCTGTAAATTCCCATAGGGAAATTTCATCTGCAGTTTCAGTCGGGTCGGTAATATCCAGCGCATAGAAACCTTTGCCGCCTGTCCTAAGCGCTCCCACTAACACTGAATGCCAGTCACCGCTATAAAACACATCCAGTGCAGAGATGGGGCCATCAACATAAGCACCCGAAGAAAAAGTACTTTCAGTTAGCTCATGCATATCTTTTAAAATTTCATTAGGCACATAGGCAAAGACTTCTTCGCCGCCGGTTCGCTCGGCGTTAAATGCATGAAGCATACCGTCATTACCGCCGGCATATATCATTGGGTTTCGGCTAGCAATAGTCGTCAAGAAAGCAGTATAAGATTTAGATTCTAAGGTATCCGTAAACGCATACTCTCTAAATCCATTCGCATCAACGCCATTGCCTACATAGACCGGTGAGGAATGAACAATCGGACCAACACGTGTATCATCACCATCGGTGATTAAACTTCGGCGTGATCGAAACGTACCGCCATTTTCGGTTTCATTCGAGTCATCACCGCGTAGATAATTGACACGCGCCTCACCCAGCCCATCACCATCATCTAGCAAAGCCGCCTGAGTTGCATTTAAACTCGACCATTTAAACTCGATACCGCCAACAAATACCTCTGGAGAAACTTCTGTGCTGTCATAAGTAAATATTTTTCGCGGGCCATGCGGTAAAGTAACACTGGTATTCTCACGTGCCGCATCCCATACCTCAGAGCAAAGCGTACCGAATGCTTGATCATTGCAAGTCGAAGGTATTTCTACATCTGGATTAAAACCAGAACCGTCAGAGACTTCAAAGGCTTGTAACTGCCCTATCCATTTTTCAGTATCAAAGGATGCAAGATACACTAAGTTACCCGAGGAGATACGACCACTATTCGCCACGACTGTTGAAGCCGTTGATTGACGCGCAGCTATTCGCTGGGTGATTGATTTAAAGGCATCAACTAATTCGTTAGGATCAGTGGCATTAAAAAAACCGCCATGGCCATTAATACCCGCATGATATAAATCATCCGCAATGCCGCTATCAGTTCCAATTCCGGGCCAGCCCGTTTGTGTAGTGACGCCATCATTAGTGATATAAGACGTTCCGTCCAATAAATCTTGATAAACCGCTTCGGTAGTTGGCACACTACCTGACAAGCCAAACGACACCATATAGCTGACCATATGCTGCCATGAAGCAGGATCGTTAGCTGGATTCCAATATTGCGCATCAGTTGGCGTACCAATAATTTCTTCTGTGTAATACGGAGGTAAATTATCGGTTAGTGTTGGCACCAAATCTGAAGCCCAGTAATGCCACATAATATCGGCTAGCGATGAATTACTATTCTCATTAGGGTAAATAAATTGATTCGTAGTCCCTGGATTATAAGCTGTCCCGTCAGGTAAAGTTTCTTCTGTATCGCCATCAGTAAAAAAACTATTAGGATCCGTAAAAGAGCCATTATAAAAACCATCGGTTAACATAATATGCGTATTTAATCGGCACGACACGGCATCTGATGAAGAGTTAGACGGAATATCTCGATAGGCAGAAAGATTTGTATAATAGTTGCCCGCTCGTACTGCCGCCGATCGCAATGGCGTACCGCCATCGGTTCGCACATCATTAATCCAACTATAAAAATTAGCCCGCTCAATGGCATCAAACTCTGACACCTGTGTTGATGAGGCTCCAGACCTTACTGTTGTACCACTATTGAGAGCTTGCCTACCAACACGAACAGCACTACTTACTGAGTCAGGAACAAAAGCACGAGTTAACGCCGTTTTTCCTGCATCGCCGCGAATCGAATAATATTGAAACCAATTAGCAAAATTGTTTTGCTCTGCAGCCAAGGTTCTTCCATAATTATTTATGCCGCCGTCGCCCGTGTAGCTATCCGTATTGATAACCACCTTACTGTAACAATCCGCATCTGTTGATTGATTAGCAACAGTATCTGTACAGCCCGTTAAAGTATCATCAAAATCATAATAATATGCAGGTTGAAGAGCACAAGAGGGGCAGTCAGAATCCACATAAGCATTATCTAACAGTAGTGCTAACTCATAATGATAATGATAATAAATAGCAGAAAAGCTAGTCGATAAATTAATGCTCTCTTGGTGGTCAGTACCATAGTAGTAACCTCGTATTGCATTGCTATAGTCTGCGTCAGCTAATGGTGTGCCTAATGAATCATTCGGCGCAATGTAATTAACTGATGGGTCATAGTAAATTTTATTGTAATGGGAAGAACGATAATAAATTTCAGGCCAATTCGACGAAATCACATCAGGCATAAAACCCCAAGCCATACTGCCCGAGTCATCCATTGAAACAATAATATTAGGAGGCACACTGGTTGATACAAACAACGGCATATCGTTTAAATTTAATTGTGCTGCTTTTACTGAAAATATAGACGCTATACAGCAAAGAAATAAAACACTGATATTGACTCGTCTTTTCAAAAAAAACTTATTAAGGTATTTCATTACTTTCACCGCTATCCGTAATATTGCTGACTAATGTTTAACAAACAAACTTTCTACAATTGACTGACTTTTTGTATCTGCACCAAATGACGATGCCGTTACTCGATAAACCAACTTGGCATCGGCAGAGTTCGCACCCGGATATAAAGACGTATCGGAGTCCATAGAGCTGGTGCCATTGCCAATATATTCTGTAAAGCAAAGAGGTGCAGATGACACGCCGTCTGGGGAAGTACTAGTGCGCGCAATAGAACTAATCACTGATACATTACCATAATTGTTCCAAAAATCTTGATCCTGCCACCAACCGACTGGAAATGAACCCACATCAATAACTCTATGTGTTTTATTTTGTAAAGCAGTCAAGCTTGATGTTTTAGATGTCTGGTGAAGTACAACCGTTGCCTGATCGCGTAAAAACATTTCGCATTCATTTAAAGCTGCCTCTGCCCCTTGAAATGATTTATTGGCATTCTGCATATTCGAAACCATCTTCTCTTCCAGAGTCACCGAAGAAATGCCAGATACGCCTATTAAAGTCAGTATTAAGAGCATAACTAAAGAGACCACAAGCACGGCACCGCCTTGAAATTTCTTAGATTTCTGCTGACGTATATGAACTGTCGATTTATATATATTCATTTAAAATTAACCTGTAATTTTATCTGCGAATCAACCTGATAACTTGCTACGTAACGCAATGGTTTGAGTAAAAACTTGTCGTGCGCGACCATCGGCAGTGGCTGTCGAAT
>CAXAHI010000155.1:0-4754 GCA_963968645.1 uncultured Gammaproteobacteria bacterium
GCGATGTATTTATATTCAGTAACCGGTCAATTCTAAAAAGCCGACGCCACCATGAGAGCCTTCAATCTTGACCATTCCCTCATAGTAGGGAACAGCGGCGTTATTCCACTGCTTATCTTTTAATGTCGATATGGTTAGGTCTATTTTTTTACTGGGGATTATCAGCTTCCAGATTAAAGGTAATTGCCTACCATCCACCTTTTTAACAGATACTGGCTGTAGCGTTAGATCGCCTGGTTGCAGTGTGATTTGTTCGCCGGTGCTGGTGATGTATGATCCCGTCACATAATCATCTTGATTTTTTAGGCGCATTCTAAAAGCCATTATTTTGTTGCCGTCATCTAAATGAAGCGATAACCAATCCCAACCTTGAGTACCAGTATCGAGTAATTGAGAGGTCCACTCTTTGTCAAACCACGCCTGACCTTTGAGTTTTATAGGCGCGGTCGTTACGGTATCGATGGCTTGCGTTAGCTCGCCTTCAATACTGATAAAAGGCGCACTATAATAGTGAGACGCGTGGCCGCTGTTCGATTTTACACTAAAGCCATTGTCACCATGTTGCACCAAGGGCCCCGTCTGATTCAGCGTAAATGTAGCGCTCGCCTCTGCGTTTGGTTTTGAGGTATCGGTTGCGCTAAAGGTCAGTGTCGACGGAAACAGTCCTGTATCGCCATCACTATTTAGCCATTGCCAATCATCAATAAACAAGTTCAGTGGCAACACTGTAAGCCCCGCATTACCGACCCCGCCACGAGCAAATTTTTCGGAAAACCAATGGGTATCTAATGAGTGAATGGATGCATGTGCCATGTATATTTGATCGTTATGCCACTTTTTATCTAAAGATACAGTCGACTCATTTAACGTAACAGGAGAATTCTTTAATGACGAAGACGAGTTATTCCCTTCAGCTTGAGAGCTTCTTGGGCGTGAGTTTTTAAATCGAAATAATGTCCACTGCAAGCCGTAGGGATCGCCAGCCTCGTCTTGCAAGTTAGCGGTTAAATACCACCATTCGATATCAAATTGATCGTGTGTGCCGTGATCCTGCGGAAAACTCATGCGGTAATCTGGATCAGCTTTTTTACCCATATTACTCGCTAAGGCATTATTAGAATCATCATTTTGCTCGTACACGTTCCGACCAAAAACCGACATGTTAGCTTGAGTCTTAAGGGCTATCTGCGAAGTCACAACGAAGTAAGTACCCAATAAAAACACACCTGCTAGGCTGAGACTGACGATTTTTTTATTTAATTTAGCCATCGAATATCCTCCATCAAAGGGCGCTTACCGGCTTTTATAATGGGTATAGCGATGATTAACAGCACAATGCTTAAACTAACTGCATAAATTTGAAGAATTTTTATGGCGTTGATTTGAAGTGGATAAGTCCATTGAAATGCCTGTAGATTAATTTCATAAATAAGCACCCAGCTCAATAAAATACCAAAGGGTGTGGCAAAAATAAGAGCGATGAAGCATAGTAAAAAATACTGAAAGAGAGCAAGTAGCTGGGTTTTAATTGCCGACACACCAAAACTACGCAATAGCATGTTTTGTGGTCGAGCATCATTCATTAATACCACTATTGCACAGGCGAGAGATAACGCAGCCACTAGCAGCGTCACTATATTTAACCCATCAGTAATAATAAAAGTACGATCAAAAGTTTGTTTAGATATAGCTAATAGTTGTGCGGCATCCAATAAAGATTTCTCCGAGTCTATGCCTTGTATGTCTAGTGCGACTTTAAACCGTTCGAGTCCCGCTACATCTGTATTGATGGCATAAATTGTACTTTTGGAGATTGCAGCATCAAATTGAGATAGTGGTAGCAGAATTTGCCGATAAGGATTACCAAAATCATAAATAATACCCTTAATGACATAGGCCGTTAAGCGTTGCGTCGATGGATGCGGAACATTGATCATGTCATTAATGTCAAGTTTATACTCGAACGCAAATTGCTGATTAACGAAGACTCCATTCGTCTGTTGAAACGCTTGCCAGGCGGCAGCTTTATTGTCTACTTTATCAAATACCATCGCGTCTTTAAACTGCTTGGTGGATGGGTAGCTATGTTGCTGCAGTAAGGTACCCTCGTAGGTAGTATTATTTTCAAAGCGCTGAAACACCTCTACTTTGGCCTCGTGCCCGATTGCCGCTATATCTACATTGCCTTCGTAATACAGATAATAATCTGTCGCTAGCCGCGATTCTAGCCACGACACGGTTGCGCCTCTGAAGCTGTCTACCATTAAGTTCATGCCTATATTGCTGGTGGCAGCAATAAAAAATGCACAGCAGGCAACCTTAGTTTTACCTGATAAAGCGCTACTTTGTTTGGTGCTAATACGTAGCATAATAAAGCGAGGCGGAATCAGCCGATAGACTGCATCAATCACCCGCGGATAATTAGCTAGTAATAAACTACAGCCCGATAATATGAGTGTTGCGGTAGCGACGAGTAATAACCATAGCGCTGTTGCAGCATACAATATAGCGCACGCTAGCAGCGCAAACAGAATACATAACACCCAAAAGTTGCGTTGCCATTTTGCTTGATTAGCCGCCAAGTTATCGTGCGCCTGCGTTGAATGTAAAGCTTGGTTGCTTGAGCTAAAGGGCGCCACGGTCGCAGCAATACTGCCGCACACGCTGATGCCAAATACCTGTAAAAACAGACTTAAGAGCGAGGTGTTGCCAAACCCAATTTCTACGCCATATAAACCCTCGAGCGTGGCCTGCACCGTTGGTGCAACGATATTAGATAAATGAATACTTAAATAAATACCTGCGCAGACGGACACAAAAGTAATTAACACAATTTCTATAATTTGGCTGACAAAAATAACGTAGCGGGGGAAGCCTAGTTGACGACAAATCTTAAACCAAGGCATGCGTGCGTTGATGAGTAAATTGACAGCGTTGATGACAATGAATAAGCACACGACAAACATCAATAAAGCCATGGCCAATAAGTTCATGTGAAAACTATTGGTGAGCTCGCCTTGAGGTGCACCATCACTCAACGAAACTAGCTGCAAATGTTTAGGTAAAACGGCGCTAAGATCCTTGACGAGTCCATCGAGTTCTGGCCCCGCCTTTGCGCTGACCAACAGTAAACTCGTTAAATTACTACCAGGAAACAAGCGATAGAATTCGCCAATGTCGGTCACCATGTCATTGCCTAAACTGGGGTCTTTAAGTACAACGAGTTTGGGTAAAGCGATTGTTTTTATTGACGCTGGCGTCTCCACATCGGCATTGTTATTACTGCCGTTAGCAGCATCATTGCCGTCATTAAAAGGAATTGAAAAATTATTTAATGTCTTGTCAAAAATGGATACATCACTATTGGCGATCAGTTGCGCTAGCAGGGAGGGGTGGACAATACCGGCAGGCATAGAAAAAGGAATAGCAGTGAGTATTGCGGTTTGATCACTTTGGCGTGATGAAAGACCTGCGCTCTTGACGCCACTGCTTATTAAAGGCATTAGCGCGATGGTATCGATGCCCGTAATGTCTATTCGACGCATAGAGACTTTTTGTTGCTCTAGCTGTGTCTGCGTCTGTTGCTCGGCATAGATATGAGTTGACGTTTGTGCGACAGCGATAAGTTGGCTAAAGCCGAGCCTGCGCAAATATGCGTAATCACTTTTGGCAAGTATGGCTTGGGCATTTTTAGGGATAACTTGATATTTAACATTGCTGATCAAAAAAGTACTGTTACTGGCGTAGCTTTGTTTGGCGCTAGCATTAACGATTAATACGGTAGATAAGCCACAAGCAGCAATTAAAAGCGATGCGATAAGCATCAACACACTAAATTTTGTGGATTTGTAGCTACTCAACAGTAGTTTAAAAAAAAGTGTGATTTTTATCAAAATGGGTTTAACTCGCCTCGCTCACTAAACGACCCTCACTCAAAAAGACTTGTTGATCGGTGAGTTTGGCGACTCTTTCGCTATGGGTAACTAATACCAGTGTTGTTTTAAGTTGTGCGCAGGTATCTATCAATAGGCGGCTAACAATGTCTGAGTTTTTGTTATCTAGGTTACCGGTAGGTTCGTCAGCTAACAGCAATTTAGGCTTATGCGCTAACGCTCTGGCAATCGCAACTCGCTGCTGTTCGCCTCCCGAGAGCTGATTGGGTAGTTTGTTGATATGCTTTGAGACGCCCAGAGCCTCGATTATAGTGTCGATGTAGCCTACATCGACTGGGCGGCCGTTAATAGCATTGAGTCTGGCTGGCAAATAAATGTTGTCGAGCACCGATACCACGTCTATCAAATTATATCGTTGAAACACTATGCCAATTGTCGACATCCTGTAATTATCGGCTTGTGACTCCGACAATGCAGTTATATCGTTAGTTATATTGTTGGTTGTGTCTGACCTTAGTACGCCGCCCAGCAGTATTTGACCCTCATCTGGTTTATCTAGGGCAGCCAGCAGATGCAACAGAGTCGATTTTCCCGATCCAGATGCCCCTCGAATACTGACACTTTTACCCGCTTCAATCACAAACGAGAGTCGATCTAATATTTTTTGTTGTGCCGTACCGTCTTCAAATGATTTTGAGATATTGACTATTTTTAACATGTTTTATTAATGCTTTTTAGTGAATAGTTAGGCTAGGAGCAACCACAAATAAATCCAAGTCTTTACTCAAAAAGCTAGCCATAAAAAACGACTAGCTGTACTTTATCTATTACCAAACAGTATACGTTGCTAAGTGAATAATT
>CAXAHI010000156.1:0-4599 GCA_963968645.1 uncultured Gammaproteobacteria bacterium
AGATATTAAGGCGAGTGGTTTTTTTAAGAGCATCATTTTACATGCCTCATTGCTTATAGAAACACAGCGTTTTTTACAAGCTGAATTTTTGATTGATCAGTACCAAAAAGTATATCCCTCGAATAACGATTTTTCTAAGTTAAGAATTCGGTTGTTAATGGCGCAAAAGAATTATCCGCAGGTATTAATCTTGCTCGATAGCTTATCTATGCCAATAAATGTCGATGCTGAATTCGAAGAGCTCCGTGCGGTTTCTCAGCAAGCGCAGGGGCAATATGTCGACGCGCAAAATACGTATAAAAAACTTCTTGAATTTGATAACCGTAGTGCTCGATGGTGGATGGGATTAGCAGTAGCCTTTGATAGTTCAGCCGATTTTAAAAGCGCCGAACAAGCGTATCACCAGGTTCTATTGTCAGAAGATTTAACGGCCGAACATAATACTTATGCTTTACGACGAATCACTGACATTTCACGTTAGTGATTAGCTATTAGTGATAAGCGAAACGAATAATAGGATGAATGAGTATTTAATGAGTGAAAAACCTAAAAAGATACGTCTTGGTGATTTGTTGGTTCAATATGAGATTATTAGCGAACAACAATTAGACTTTGCCCTGCAAGAACAAAAGCTAAGCGGTGCTAAGCTGGGGAAGACATTAATTAAGTTAGGCTTTGTTGAAGAAGACAAATTACTCGAATTATTATCAGAGCAATTGGGCATCCCTTTTTTAAGGTTAAAAGAGTTTCATTTTGAACCAGAGATAACGCAGCGCTTGCCTGAAACAACGGCAAGACGTTATCGCGCTATTGCTTTAAAAGAAACTAATGGAAATTTACTGGTCGGCATGGCTGACCCAAGTGATATTTTCGCTTATGACGATATTGTGCGTGTATTGGGTCAAAATATTCAACTAGCTGTTGTGCGTGAGTCCGAGCTGCTTGAATCGCTCGATATGCTGTATCGACGCACCAGTGAAATATTTAGTTTAGCCGAGGAGTTAGGTGATGAACTCGAAGAGCAAGCTTTTGATCTCGATAATTTTGAAACTGTAGATGCGGAAGATGCGCCCATAGTCCGTTTATTGCAGTCTATATTCGAAGATGCAGTGCAAGTAAAAGCGTCAGATATACATATTGAGCCCGATGAACATGTTCTGCGAATTCGGCAACGTGTCGATGGGGTTTTACAAGAACAAGTTATGAATGAAAAGCGTATTGCTAGTGCTTTAGTATTAAGGCTAAAGCTGATGTGCGGATTAAATATTTCAGAAAAACGCTTGCCACAAGATGGGCGCTTCAATATTAAAGTCAAAAACCATTTTATTGATGTCCGCATGTCAACTTTGCCGACTCAAAATGGTGAGTCGCTGGTCATGCGATTACTCGATAACTCAGAGGGCAACCTCGACATTAATAAAATTGGTATGCGTTCAGAGATGCAAGCGCGTTTCATTCATGCGTTGCATCAACCGCATGGCCTAATATTGGTAACCGGCCCTACAGGAAGCGGTAAGACCACCACCTTATACGGTGCACTCTCAGATTTAAATCAACCAGAAAGAAAAATTATTACTGCAGAAGACCCTGTTGAATATCAGCTACCTCGTATTAACCAGTGTCAGGTCCAAGAAAAAATAGGTCTCGATTTCGCGAAAGTCCTAAGAGCCTGTTTACGGCAAGATCCTGATGTTTTATTGGTGGGTGAAATTCGTGACACCGTTACTGCTGAAATTGCCATTCGAGCGGCTTTGACTGGCCATCTCGTATTATCGACCTTACACACTAATGATGCTATCTCCAGTGCCATGCGCTTAATTGATATGGGTGTAGACGGTTATCTTGTGGCTAGCGCCATACATACCGTTGTTGCGCAGCGCTTAGTTCGACGTATCTGTGACGTCTGTAAAGAAGATTACCAGCCCACTGCCCAAGAACAGCTTCTAGTTGACCAATGGCTTAAAGATGATCCATCTCAGGGTTCCTTCTTTAAAGGCAAGGGCTGCTCACGATGCAATATGACAGGTTACAAAGGCCGTGTAGGTGTATTCGAATTTTTAGAATTTGACGAGCTTATGTGTGACGCGCTAAGGCGCAATAGCGCGGCTGATTTTTCTAACGCCGCTAATGCCAGTGAACACTATGTGCCGTTGAGCCGAGCGGCTCTTGAGTATGCCCAAGAAGGTGTGACGACATTAGATGAAGTCTGTCGCGTATCCGAAATTGAGACGGTTTAAGAATGATTAAAAAGGCCTTATGACGATATTTGCCTACAGTGGTAGAGATCAAAATGGCGATTCTGTGAATGGCGCCTTAGATGCACCCAATGCGCAATCAGCTGCGCATCAATTGCTATCGGGGGGTATTCACCCCATATCGATTAAAGCTAAAAAACCTGAGGTGGATGAAGAGGGCATTAGTTTTTCATTAGGGCGTAAAGTTAAAGCTGAAGAGTTAATTATTTTAACCCGACAATTGTATAGCTTAACCAAGGCAGGGGTGCCACTAAATAAATGTATTCGTGGTTTAGCCATGACATTAAAAAATCCAGCTTTAGTACAGGTGCTCTTTGAGATTGAGAAAAATCTGAATAGTGGTTTAACACTGTCGGCGTCGATGGGTCGCCATGTCGATATTTTCCCTAGGCTCTATGTGAGCATGGTGTTAGTGGGCGAAAACAGCGGCAAGCTTGAAGAAGCCTTTAAAGAATTGATTGATCATTTAGAGTTAGAGCAAGAAACAGCAAGACGCATTAGCGGTGCATTTCGATATCCCATGTTTGTTGCTATTGCCTTAAGTATTGCGATTGTGATTTTAAATATATTTGTTATTCCGGTGTTTGCCGATATTTTTCAACAATTTGGTGCAGAGCTGCCATTGATGACACGCATGTTAATTGCGACCTCTAATTTTTTTGTTGATTACTGGGAGCTACTCTTGGTCATTCTTGTTGTTGGCATATTCATGTGTAAAAACTGGTTAGCCAAGGAGAGTGGTCGCTTAAAATGGGATGCCTTTAAGTTAAAGATTCCTGTTGTTGGCTCTATTATGTTGCGCGCCATACTCGCGCGATTTTGTCGCACCTTTGGCATGATGATGGCGTCGGGTGTGCCATTAATTCAAGCGGTTGAGTTATGCAGCAGTGCCGTAGGTAATGCTGCCATAGGCGAGCGCATATTAGGTATGCGTAGAGGTATAGAGCGCGGTGAAAGTTTATTGCAGGCCATTGGCAATAGCGACATGTTTACACCGTTAGTGATGCAAATGGTAGCAGTAGGTGAGCAGACAGGGCAGGTAGATGAGATGCTTAATGAAGTGGCCGATTTTTATAATCGCGAAGTCGATTATGAGATCAAAAATCTGAGTGCAAACCTTGAGCCCATTCTTATTGTAATGATGTCTATATTAGTAGGGATTTTAGCGGTGGGTATATTTTTACCCATGTGGGAAATGTTTAGCGTGGTTCAAAAATAGATACTGTTAAAGTCAAAGTGTTTTTTACAGCAAACTAAATAAGTGGGTGAATTATGAGTGCAAAGCTAGTGCATCGAAAAGTGCAAAGAGGATTTACCTTTATTGAGTTGGTTGCGGTCATTGTTTTAATTAGCTTTTTAGCGGCAATAGCAGCACCACGGTTTTTTGATCAAATTGATAATGCGCAAGCAGCATCACTTCAAGCTTTGGCGGGCGGTTTTTCGACCGGTGTTGCGATTGGTAAAGCCAAGTGGATTACTGATGGCAATTCGAGTTCAGGTATAACAACTGCCAATAGTCGAGTCGATATTGATGGCATTGCTTTTAATGTCAACGCATTCGGTTGGGTTGATAGCGTGACGGAGTCGGCAAATCCTAATTTAAATGTGACGAGCCAATCAGCAAAGGACTGCCAGGAGATTTTTGAATATATTTTACAAAGTCCACCGCGAAGTACGACTAAAGTAGATACTGCGGCGCGTAAAAAAGCACAATATGGCGTAAGCGTTATTGATGGTGGAAATTCTGATCGATGTCGCTATGAATTGATTGTACGTTCTGATGAGCGTCCTGAAGATGCTGAGTTTTATTTTGACTATGAATTACGCACGGGCAGGGTAACGATTACTTTACCCGATGATCTTTAATTTTAGGCGCAAAGATAGAAAATATAACGTAATACCAAGGTTTGTATTTTAAAGAGGATGTTAATAATGAAAGCGAATAACACGCAACAAGGTTTTACCTTAATTGAATTAGTTGCAGTAATTGTATTGTTAGGTGTCTTAGCGGTAACTGCTCTGCCACGGTTTATGGATTTGCGAGGTGATGCAAGACAAGCCGTAATGGAAAGTATGCAAGGCTCATTACAAGGGGCTGCCACACAGGTTTATGCCAAGGCTTTAATTCAAGATAGTCTTGCTGCAACTGATACGGTTGATGACAACGGCACGCTTATTGATACACGTTTTGGTTATCCGCGAGCAAATAACGTAGGTAATCAAGATATCGAGAATCTCATTGATCTGCAGGCAAACGGTTCAGGCATTATTTGGCAAGCAGGTGGCGGCGCTAACCGTCGAGTTGGATATGATACCGATGGTGATGGGCGGGTTACAGATGATG
>CAXAHI010000157.1:0-4571 GCA_963968645.1 uncultured Gammaproteobacteria bacterium
AGAGCAACTCACTGCTAATTTAACTATCGAAGCGTTAACCATTCCACTGTTCGCTGAATTCACGCCAAAAATCTACCTTATTCGTTTAGACGCCTTACGATGCGGCACTAACGATCGCATTATGGGTAATAAAATATTCAAACTACTGCCCAGCATTCAACGCGCCAAAGAAAACAACATCAATCGTATTATCAGTTTTGGCGGCCCTTGGTCTAACCATATTCATGCTTTAGCCGCTGCTGGCAATGCTTATAATTTGCAAACGGTCGGTATTATTCGTGGTGAAAGAAAAAACACTTTAACCCCTACCTTAAAAGATGCCCAACAGTTGGGTATGCGTCTTCAGTTTGTCTCTCGCAGTGATTACCAGCGCTTACAAGATCCCTCTATGATGGCGACGCTTTATCAGCAGTTGGGTGAGGGAATGGTTGTTCCTGTGGGAGGCAGTAATTTAGACGGACTGTTAGGTACAACAGAAATGGGTAAGGCGATTGTGCGGCACTTACCCAGTGATGTGAGCGATATTTGGTTGGCAAGCGCCACCGGCGGCACAGCAGCAGGAATGATTGCTGGCGCTGATATGATGATTAAGCATCCAAACCATAACGCTTATAACGGAAATATCACCGCAGTGAGCGTTTTAAAGCATTGTGAAATGGCGCACGATATTGATGCTCTATTACAACAAATCTTATTCAGCCAAACGGAGAAATTTCGAAAAAAGGGAACTGTATCTCAGCCTTGGCGGGTTTTGGATGGGTACGACTGCGGTGGCTATGCTAGGGTAAATAAAGATCTTTTGGCCTTTCATCAGCAGTTGGAAAAACAGCTGCAAGAGCCGGTTGATCAAGTTTATATGGCAAAACTTTTATTTGCACTCTGGAATCAATTACGAGAAGGAAAACTCAATAGCCATAGTGCTATTGCGGTTATTCATTCGGGTGGTCAACAGGGACGAAGAGGGTTGCAGCCATCCAATTGAATTACATTATTTTTAGCATCGATATAGGTAAACGCATTGTTAGCAGTAATCTATACAGACGATAAAAAATATCGGCATGCTATTGGCCTTTAATTCAAATAAAAAAAATACCTCCCGACTTAACTGACTTTGTTACGGTGCAACTAGAACCTTCATTACCTGTCAACAAAGCATTGCCGACGTAACTCATAGTGCAGGCCACTCCATTTTTCAGACCTCTCCATGTTTTCATACATGGCCACCCGTCGTGTTACCTCTACTAATGCATGAGTACATGACTAATACATGAATATATAATCCGGTAATCCATGAGCTTGAAATCTGTCAATCCATGAGTGTATAATCTGCTAATCCATGAGCTATAATCAAGGTGTTGAGGTGAAAATATGGCTAAGCAGGCACATGAAATATTGGCAGAAGCACTTGATTCAGCCTCAAAAGCGGCTGTCGACAATGTTCTTCAGAGTCGTTTAATTAAGGAGAAACAGCTTGCCCTGCTAAAAAAGGAGGGTTTTCTCAAGCCCATCGTAAGAGGCTGGTATCTCTTAGATGCAGATTTAAGTCACTCGGATACGGGTGACTCGGTGCTTTGGCATGAATCCTATTGGGTTTTTATTGGTCAATACCTTCAACAAGTGATCGGTGACGAATACATCTTGTCTGCAGAGCAATCTCTGGATTTACAGACAGGCAATAATTTCTTGCCTAATCAGCTGCTTATAGGCAACGCCAAGCAAGCTAACCGCATAGTAACGCTTCCTCGAGGCTTGAGTCTCTCGCTCTTTACCGCGACAGAAATACCCGCAAGTCCCAATGTTCACGAAGGCGTAAATATCTATCCTCTGGAAATGGCTTTGGTCAAAGTCGGGCCATCTTATTTTCGTCGTCAAATGCAGGAGGTCACTTTGGCTCTGGGGGCTGCAAACGAAAGACTGCTAAAGGAATATTTGCTCGAAGGGGGGCGGGTTGCCGCAGCGGGTCGTATTGCAGGTGCCTATCGTGAACTCAATATGCCGAGTACAGCCGATGAGATTTTGTCGGCGATGATAGCTGCAGGGTTCACGGTAAAGGAAGTTAACCCTTTTGATGAGCCTGTACCCGACATCACCGTTATGCGACCTCAGTCACCGCATGCCGCCAGAATAGATATGCTCTGGGGCTCACTCAGCGAACGTATTACCGAGCAGCTAGAGCCACAGTTTGCGCCACCAAAAAATATTGAAACCGCTATTGAACTGCTTGAAGAAAACTATACACATGACGCCTATCACTCTCTATCGATAGAAGGTTACCGAGTGACTCCGGAATTAATCGAACGGGTGCGCAGTGGGAGGTGGAACCCTGATGATCAGAACGATGATGAAAAGCATCTTGATGCGATGGCAGCAAAAGGCTATTGGGATGCGCATAATCAAGTTAAGGAAACTATTCGACATTTGCACAGTGGTGAGCTGAGCACTGCGCTACTGCGAGAGTCCTTGTCGAGCTGGTATCGAGCCTTGTTTGGTCCAATGGTGCGAAGCGGAATGCTAGCAGCGACTGATCTTGCAGGTTATCGCAATAGGCCGGTTTTTATTCGTGGTTCAAGACATACACCGCTGCCAACGGACGCTATCACGGATGCGATGGATACATTATTTGCTTGCATTCAAAATGAGCCTCACCCTGTTACTCGAGCAATATTAGGCCATTGGCTTATAGGTTATATTCATCCGTACCCTGATGGCAACGGTCGCACCGCGAGATTTCTTATGAATGCATTACTCGTCTCTGCCGGATACCCTTGGACCGTGATTCGCTTGGAAACACGAAAGCCCTATATGCAGGCCTTAGAACAATTATCGATTCATCAAAATCCCGCTCCGTTTATGGAGCTTGTGTTAGAGGCTATGAATCATCAATGGACATAACAGGCTGCCGACATTACCCGCTTATAACGGAAATATCACCGCAGTGAGCGTTTTAAAGCATTGTGAAATGGCGCACGATATTGATGCTCTATTACAACAAATCTTATTCAGCCAAACGGAGAAATTTCGAAAAAAGGGAACTGTATCTCAGCCTTGGCGGGTTTTGGATGGGTACGACTGCGGTGGCTATGCTAGGGTAAATAAAGATCTTTTGGCCTTTCATCAGCAGTTGGAAAAACAGCTGCAAGAGCCGGTTGATCAAGTTTATATGGCAAAACTTTTATTTGCACTCTGGAATCAATTACGAGAAGGAAAACTCAATAGCCATAGTGCTATTGCGGTTATTCATTCGGGTGGTCAACAGGGACGAAGAGGGTTGCAGCCATCCAATTGAATTAAATAAGGCTTAGATGTTATGGCAAGTTATCGTTCAAAGAACAGTCATGGCCGCTATTTTATTACCGATGGACTAATTAATAAGTCCACCGATAACCCCATTCCTTTGCTGGGTCATCCCGATCCTTTAAATACTATTAACATCGATATATTGCGCTCTTTTGTACCGTTGAATATTTTATCGGATGATCATTTAAAAACAATTTCACGTAGTCATGAAATGGATTTGGCAGTGCTAGGTCAAAGCATCGCTAACACGGAAATATTGCGTGATAGCCATTTGTTTTTAGTCAGCGGCAGTGTTGATGTCGAGTTAGATGATGGCCAGCCTTTACGTATTTGTGGCGGCACTGAAAATAGCCATCTCTCTTTAGGTGATAGTTTTCCCACTGCCGTGGGTGTTACCGCCGTTGAAGATTGCCAGATATTTTTACTGAATAGAAGCCAGCTCGATGCAATGCTGTGCTGGGACCAAGTGGCTAAAACCTTGGCGCTGGATTTTAGTGCCAATAGACACTTTGATGAAGACGCCAGCTGGATGAATACCTTACTGCGTTCAAACCTGTTTCATAAAATCCCTCCCTATAATGTTAAGTCGATTTTCGATCGCTTTGAAGCGCGAGTGGTTGAGGCGGGAGAGGTGATTGTGCATGAGGGTGAGCAGGGCGATATTTGTTATTTAATTAAAGAGGGCTGTGCGCATGTTAGCTGTGAGCATAATGCCGAATTAACGGTGGTTGCTGAATTAACACCCGGCCGTTGTTTTGGTGAGGATGCTTTGCTGAATAAAACTACGCGTAATGCAACTGTCACTATGAAAACCAACGGTGTACTTATGGGGCTGCATAAACGCGATTTTTTAGCGTTAATGAGTGAGCCAGAAGTCGCCACGCTAAGTATTGAAGAGGCGGTTAAAACAGTTGCCAATGGTGCGCGTTGGTTGGATGTTAGATCGCAGCAAGAATATGAAAATGATCATCGCGCCGATGCTTTTCATTTGCCTATGCATTTAATGAGTTTGAAATCACGATTAATGGATGCGAATACGCGTTATGTGGCTTATTGTTCTACGGGCCGCCGTGCTTCTACCGTGGCTTATTTGCTTAACCAGCAGGGGTTTAATGTTCTGCCTCTTGCGGGGCATTAATTTTATAGGTGTTTCACAACGTTTCTATTAATACTTTTGTGTTTCTATTAATACTTCTGTGTTTTTATTTAAAATTCTATGTTTCTAATACTTCTATGCTTCTATGCTTCTATGCTTCTATGCTTCTATGCTTCTA
>CAXAHI010000158.1:0-4561 GCA_963968645.1 uncultured Gammaproteobacteria bacterium
AGCTGCTTGCCGTTAGCTAGGTAATGGTCGGCGGAGAGTGTTAATAAACGACTGTCGTTATCGATACTTGCGCCAATGGGCCGTTGTTTATAGCGATAACCACTTTTATAAATAAAATGCTCGTAAGCGTAGTTAGGCCGCTTAGTACTGTAACTTTCGGATGAGGTGTCACTGGCTTCAAATACAAAACGGTGCTGCATATTGCGATAAAGAAAACTACTCTCTAATCCTAATTGCACTAGCCCGCGTGACGGCAGGCCGCCTGCTTCGTCTTCGCCAGTAAATTGAAAATACATTGCGTTAGTTGTTTGCGCTAAGGAGAAGTTATAACGCGCATCAATACTGGCTTGCTGATTACCCGGCTCATTACTGCCATCTAGGCTTATGCCGCTATCGCCGCGGTTATCGTTGCCTATAATTAAATCTTTTAACGAACTTAAACTCTGCGGCCGACCTTCACCACCCCATTGCGCAGTGCGGCTTAAGGCAAGCTCTAAATTATTGAATGGCTTAAAGCTAATGCGCGCACCTAAAAAATAAGCATCGGGTATATGCCTGTCCGATTCGAGTTGACCAGCAATGCTAGTGAACTGCCATGGGCCTATCCACGATAGCCAAGCACTTTTAAATGCATCTGAATTTCTGCGCTGTAAACTTAAACCGGGAATGGGTCGGGCATTACTGGATAAGGTAAGACTGGAATGCCAGCCGGGGCCCCACCAGCGATCAACAGCACCTGCCGTTAAAGCCCAGTTACCCAATGCATAACTTATATAAGAACCGTCGGCGCGCCATTTATCACCATCGAGTGGTTGTTCGGCATAACCGGCAGCAAGGTGAACGGCCAGTTTATCGTTCATCCAATCGATACTGGCTTTTGCCTCGGATGTTTCGCGACGAGCATCGCCAAAATATTTAACCGCTTGAGTATTTTCACCTGCCGATAGCTGAGCATTAAACCTAAGCGCACCTTCGGTTTGACGAGCAAAGGCATGCTTTACATAGTGCAAAGACCATAGCGATTCTTCGCTTAACTGGGAATGATCTGCACGCCTAACATCATTAATAACGCCGCTCCACATTAAGGGCCATGTGGTAATGGGTACGGTAATAATGTTTTTATCGGCTAATAACTGAATATGATGGCGCAGACGTTGATCGCCGCTATCGACCCAAGGGGCGGCAGACACTGAACTGAAAATATTGAATGCTAAAACTGACGCGAGCATGGCTTTTAAAAGCCAGCGCTTGCAGTTGAAAGGTGTGATTTTAATATCGTCCATAATATTTTTAATTGCTGTTAATCCTTTGTACATATTCTAAAGCACCATGAAAAAAATAACAGTAATAACTTATGGTTGTTTTACGACTTCGTTTTAATTTCCTTTTTAATCTCCCTTTTAAGTTTTCTTTAGTGTCCTTTCTAGCTATTAAGGCAGCTAACAAGCGATTAAGCAGCAGCTATTTAATTTAATAAGCAGTTGTAAAACATAGACTTGCAACCGCTTTATACCCGTAGACTTGATTTTGCTCTCTAGCCATTTACTTAATCTAACTATCGGCCTTTCTATCTTCATACCTATCGACCTATCTATCCTGCCGACTAATGTACTGACACCCTCACCTGCTTTTCTACTTACTGAGCTCGTCCTTACAGCCTTACCTTTCAGCCTCACCTACAAGCCAGCTACGAACCTAACATGCGGTTTTATAGGCCTAGCGTATAACCCAAGACACAGACGATTATTTAAAGCCCACACAGCAGTGGTTAAAAACTCGCCACTGCCGCAGCACCTAAAGCCATCCTATAAACAATCTCTGAAACACTGCTCCACAACGTCAACGCTTTCATCCTATCGGCATCTAACGGCACCACCACCGTATCGCCGGGCTGTATACCTTTATCGCCACGCTTAAACCAACGTGACCCACTAGGCAAGTACACACTGCCATTTGCCCTAACCACATAAATACGTTTTTTATCGGCCTTTATAGTGGTGCCACCACTGCGCTCAATATATTCTTTTACCGATAAGTTATTTTCAAACACATGCGATGTCGCATGCTGCACTTCACCCACTACCGTGACTGTTTGCCTTTGCGCCGGCACTATTAAACGATCACCGTTTTTTAATACCACGTCATAACTTTCTGGCTTCTCAAGAATATTCGCCAAATTAATAACCATGCGTCCTGTTGGTCTTATCTCTTCCATGCTCTCTAATAACTGCTCGGCTTCTTCTTGCGCAATACTATCGCCACCCTCTTGGATATTCGAAGTGGCAATATCAGACTCTAACTGCTGCTGTAATTCATCAAGCCGTATTTTCTCTAACTCACGTAACTCAGCACGTGAAAAAATACTGGCCGCTATAAACGCATAATCATTTAAACCACCCGCCCGCTGTATCACTTTCGATAAGGTTTCACCGCGCTGAATGGTGTAGGTGCCAGGAAACATAACCTCACCTTCTATCTCAACCGTTTCGGTACCTTTCCAATTGGGTAACTGCTTTATATGAATGGAATCTTCTTCTTGTAATGCAAAGTTATGACTATCCGATAACTCAATATTAAAGTGCTCTATAGTTTGATGCTGCTGCGCATCGATGACATAACGCGTTAACTCTGCCCCCAAACTAAAAGCTCTATCGGTAAGCCCGCCCGCCAACGCTATCATCTGTTTTGCACTGGCTTTACTGGCCAACGGGTACTCACCCGGAAACCGCACATTGCCATTAATCGTAATTAACTGCCGACGTTGATCAACACTCGACTGAACCGCTAAGATTTCGACTATGTCTTGCAGCAACTCAACTCTATCGGTGCTGTAATCAAAAATAATAATTCTGTCTTGTGCGGTGAGTAATGGGTTTGCTGCATTGCTATTTCCCTGCGCCGCAAAAGCCGCTTTAGGACTAAAGGCTTTTACTACTATTTGATGGGTTGGCCCTTGTTCTGTCACTATTAATGCAATATTAAGATCAGCATTGGGAAGCATGTCATCGGCACTGTGTATGACATCAGTAAACTGTAAACCCGGCCGCCATGCTGAACCACCCGGTCGCTTTACATGGCCCTCTACTTCGACAATGTCTTCTACTCTATCGAGCACCGAAAATACTTGTAAGGTATCGGCATCTTTTATGGCGAGGCTTTTACCTTGTCGCGTTTTTAAATTCACGTCGACTAATATTCGCTGCCCATTATTATTAATGCGCTCAATTCGCGATGCTTGTGGATAGGCTGTTGCTAAAAATCCGCCTGCAAGTGCAACGGCTTGACCGGCTGTGACTTCTTTGTTGATTTCATATATGGCGGGGCGACGCACTTCGCCACCTACCCCTACGGTTTTACCAATGGGCGGGATAAAAATAACATCACCGGGTAATAGCCGCGCATCATTTGTGGTGTCGCCTTTTAATAGCAGGTCATATAAATCTAGCGTGGTAATCAGTTGGCCGCCTCGCTTTAACTGAATGTTACGTAGTGATCCCATTGATGTTATGCCACCACTGGCAAACAGTGCATTGGTCATGGTGGATAGAGAGTTAACGGTATAGGAACCTGGCAGCGTCGCTTCGCCCAATATAAAAATACGGATTGAGCGCAACGCACCCATGGTGACAGACGCTTTTACACCCATCATCTGTTCGTCTATGGTGTCGGCTATTAAGCTTTTAACCTGCGTAAAACTCAATCCAGCAACAACAACGGGCCCCAGTTTAGGAAATTGAATTTCACCTTCGCGATTAATGGTGAGTGCATGACTTATATTTTCTTTACCGTATAACTGAACAATAATATTGTCGCCTGGACCCATCACGTATTCGGAGGGTATGGGAATATCAATGGCTGGCATAAAACTGGTGGGCGCATTTTCAAATAATTGATATCCAAATTGAGCTAGTGGTTCTGGCTCTTCTTCTGCTAATTCAAGCAGTGGATCGAGTTCGACTGCCTGCTTGGATAACTCGCTATAAATTGGCGTTACGGGTTGCCGATTATTATTGATTGCACCTTCATTGATATTGGGTTGCGGGGATCCGCTGTTGGTGAGGCTGCCTAAATCAATGCCATATTGCTTAGCTAAGGCTTGTTGTTGCGAGGCGGGCAATTGCTTGAATTGTTCAATTTGGGCGGCACTGGGTGTTTGGGCAGCGCTTACACTGCTTTGAATAAGCAGCATAAATGAAAAAACTAACCGTACTACTATTTTTAAATGCATTAAATTAGAACCAAGACTATCCATAGTTAATATTAATTCGCTTGAGGGGTTTGGCGGGCAATGACGTTAAGCGAAAGTTAAGGGGTTATCGGTTGATTTTGTGCGAGATGTAGACCATGAGAACGGATGTCCGTTCATTAAGTAATCTGCTTTGGAGGGTGGTTGGTCTGTTGATTTTACATTTCGGGATTTTACATTTGAGAGACGAAGCGGGCTTTCGTCGTCGGGGGTGGAGCGACAGCCAGAATCTAGATTTTTTATCTCGATCTGATAATGTGCTTATATTCTGAGGGTTTAGTTTTTTTGTTTGAGTTTTAAGGTCAAGGTCGTCGG
>CAXAHI010000159.1:0-4495 GCA_963968645.1 uncultured Gammaproteobacteria bacterium
CCCACAGTGATTAAGCATGCCACCGACGATATGCGCGTTCTGCAAGAAGAAATATTTGGCCCCGTGTTACCGATTAAAACTTATAAGCACTTTGAAGAAACTATTACCTACGTTAACAGCCGCCCGCGACCATTGGCTTTATATTATTTTGGTAGCGACACGAAAGAAGAGCGTGATGTGCTAGACCGTACGACATCGGGTGGAGTGTGTTTAAACGATGTGATTATGCATATGGTGCAAGAAGACTTGCCCTTTGGTGGCGTTGGCCCTGCAGGCATGGGTTCGTATCATGGTTATGATGGGTTTAAGAATTTTAGCCACGCTAAATCTATTTATAAACAAAGCAAGCTCGATGTAACCGGTATTGCAGGTATGCGGCCCCCTTATGGGCCCGCTACAGAGAGAACCATTAAAATGCAGACGAAGATTTAGGCGGTTTTACCCTCGCTTTTAACACTCCCATACTGCCCCGTTAACGCGACTATTTAGCGAGCTATTCGCGCTTATTTTCTATATATTGCTAAACTTATTAGTATATTGATCATTTCTAAGCCACTAATCGTATTAATTAAGTGGGCTATAGTCTTAGCGAGTCTCTTATAGGCTTTTAGAGCTTCAGGTAGCACTAAAAATAAAATACTGTATTTCAGGTCCATCCATTTGCACCATTACTGTGCGATTATCTGAAATACATAACAATAATAATGACTTACGAGACCAAAATGCATAATTCTATAAACCGATTGACTGCCTCTTTTGCGCATTTTTTAAAGCTTTCTTTAATATCCTCTTTAAATAAAGCCCTTTTGCCGTTTGCGCTAATGGCTATTACGAGCCTATGGGCGTCTTTTGGTCTGGCTTACGATGTCGAGTCGAATAGCACGGGTAATAAGGTTTATATTCTTCTGGTTAATGACAACCCTGCGACCAGCTACGAAGCGATTACTATTAATAATGTACCGCCAGGCATTGTCAGCTCTGCGTCCGCTAGCATTATTCCTGCCTCGGTTGCTGGTGGTGGTAGTGACCTTGCCGCCCTCAATTTTGATGTGAGTACTTCTGCTGCCCTTAATGCTACGGGTAATCTTTCTATTACGGTAACGGGCTCTCTCGATGGGCGTTCGGTGAGTTTTGATATTGCTGTGCCGTTAACGGTTGTTTCTTCTGCAGCGGTTGCTCAAGGTGAAGTCGGTTCCATTACGCCAAGACCTGACCCAGGTGGTATTGATTCAGATAACGATGGCGTTAGCGATATTCTTGAATATGCCTTTGATTCAAACCCCTTTAACCGCGAGTCGTTTCCGGGTGAAGTGGAGACCACGAATATTCCAATGGTGGGCTTTATAGGTGCCGCTGCACTGGCATTATTTTTGTTGGTGAGTGGCTCATCGGCGACCCGCCGCAGAAGTGCGGGAATGTTAGCGCTTACTATTGTTTTCTTACTACCGGTTGATCTCGATGCGGGTACGGCAACACGCATACAATTAGTTGCACATATTCCTGTGCCACCTCCTCTACCCCAATTACTTTCGGCAACAGCAACAGCTAGTTCACAAGAAACTGGCCAATCGAATTGCTGTAGCCCTGCTAGAGCAATTGATGGTAATTCAAATACTCGCTGGAGCTCTCAGTTTTCTGATAACCAATGGCTAAAATTAGATTTAGGCCTTACCTATGTGCTGTCTGAAGTTATTATTGATTGGGAAGGCGCAAGTGCATCTGTATACCAAATTCAAGGCTCTGCCGATAATAGCAACTGGACCACTATCTCAATTCAGACTGGCGGCACCATGGGCGCCCGCACTGACACTATCGCTTTATCGGGCAGTTACCGTTATGTGCGAATGTTAGGTATCGATCGTGCTACCCCTTACGGTTATTCTATTTTTGAAATAGAAGTTTATGGCCTACCGGGTGCCGATGAAGATAGCGATGGTGTTGACGATAGCTTAGACCAATGCCCTGCAACACCAGCAGGCAGTAACGTAGATGCAACCGGTTGTATTATCATTATTGTTGATACCACGCCCGATGCATTTACTTTTGTTCCCGTTACCGATGCGCTATTCAATACCGTTAACGTATCCAATAGCATTACGGTATCTGGCATTGACGCCAGCACAGCCATTGCTATTTCTAACGGTGAGTACGCGATTAATGGCGGCGCTTTTGTCAGCGCCAATGGTTCGGTCGACAATGGTGATACCGTTGTTGTTAAACAAACATCGGCTTCTACCTTCTCTACTTTGAGGCAGGCAACGCTAACCATTGGCGGTGTTAGCGCACCGTTTAATGTCACCACGGTTGCTGACCAAAATATATTTGGCTTTGTAAATAAAATAAACGCGGCACCTAATTCGGTTGTTACGTCTAACTCTATATTGGTTTCGGGTGTCAGTGAGCCGGCTTCTATTAGCATTAGCAACGGCCAATACTCTATTGATGGTGGCGCGTTCACCAATGCCAGCGGTACTGTTTCTAACGGCCAGGTGCTAACGCTACAACAAAGCACTTCGACGCAGTTATCAACTCAAATAGATACGATGTTAATTCTTGATGATATTGGCGATGCCTTTAGTGTCACCACATCGGGCATTGCTATTCCTAATGATGATATCCGTTCGGGTAACGTAAATGGCGTTAGCGTTTGGCAGCTACCCAATGCGCCCAATGGTGATAGACCTGATCAGTGTTGGTTGGCTGTTGGCTCAGATATTGAAGGCGATATTTATATTTCTGGTCACGACCATATTAATAATTCAATGCTTTACCGACTGCACCAATCGGATGATGTTGTGCGCTGGGTGGGTGATGCAGAAACTTCATCGAAAGCAGTAGGCAATTGGCAGTCTGGCGAATCGGCCGAAAAATTTCATACCCGACCTTTAGAGCATGATGGCCGTGTTTATGTCGCCACACTCGACAACTCAAATATGAATAACGGTTATTTAAATACGCGCGGCTTTCATTGGTATGGCTATGACCAACAAGATAATGATCTGCTTGATTTAAGTGTAACGGAGCCTGGTGGCGTGGGCGAACCGACCATGCAGATAGTGACCATTCAAAAAGATGAAACGAATAACTTACTGTACGGCATGTCGATTCCTGAAAATAAATTAGTCCGCTACGATATTGCGAATGCCCAAACCACAGTGTTAGGCAAACCAAGCGCATGGAATGGTTTCTTTTATACCAATCGCTATATGTTTGTAGATTCTCGTGGTCGTGTGTATATTTCTGGCGGCTCTTCACGAGGCCAATGGAATCAGGGGGAATCTGCGAGTACATTTAATCATATGTGGTATTACGATCCTGCGCTTGATACTGGCTCTAACAATGGGTTCGGTGAGTTACAGAACTTTCAACTTCAAGGGCCTAACGCTTTAGAAGTGGGACAGTGGGATAGAGATCATGAGATTCTTTATACTGCCGATGACCAAGGCAATATTTATCGCTTTGTTGATGCGACAGCGACATGGAGTTTTGTGGGGCGACCGAACTTTACGGGTGGCGGTATTGGCACACCCAAAACGTGGGTTTTTCAATTATCCGCTGATAGTGAAAAAATCTATATTGGTGTCAGTGATGTTTCTTACCCTAACTCCATTTGGGAATTTGATATAGCCACAGGTGCTACGTCAGAATTAGCGAAAGTCAGCGAGTTGGATTCAACGGCGGCGACACAGGCGTTTATTACTGGCTTTGATTCTTGGGATGATAAAGGCAACTTTTATTTCTCAAGCTTCTCTATGTATAACAATGTGAATGTCTTTATGCTTGGCGTTAACCCTGTTCGTATTAAAGCGGCTAACGATAGTAACTTTAATTTAGTAGAAGTTGGATCGCAAAGCATAGCTAACGGTGTATCAATTAGCCGTACGGGCTCGACTAGCAACTCACTTGAAGTGTTGTACGAAGCTATTCTGTTTAATGCCGTTGGCAAAAGACTAGACAGCGTTGTTGGTGAAACAACAATTACTGCGGGCCAAACGACTGCTACGTTAAATACTGCGAGCATGGGATTACCAGCGGCATCTACTTATGGTTATGCAGAGTTTAGGCTTGTCGCTGATGGTAATGATTATGTATTAGCAGATGATGTTGCTGATATTATTTTGCCGTAAGGCTGGCTAGGTGATTAGAGGCGCTGGCGTTTTGGGATGCACCTCTGATTAAATCACGATGGCTTTTTTGTTGCGTGATTTTTGATTTCTCTTAATCTTATAAGCTTTTAATAGTGATGGGGTATTCTGAAGGTTTGGTTTTTTTGTTTGAGATTTAAGGTCAAGGGAGTCGGGATGAATCGACAGTAAGAAGCTAGATCTTTCAGCGCCACCTGATAGCTTTCTTCTATTCTAAGGGTTTAGTTTTTTGTTTGAGTTTTAAAGTCAAGGTCGTCGGGGGTGGCCCCGACACGCCAGTCACTTTTCTTTGTTTGTGCAAAGAAAAGTAACCAAAAGAAAGCACACAATCTGACGAAGATTGACCCCGA
>CAXAHI010000160.1:0-4462 GCA_963968645.1 uncultured Gammaproteobacteria bacterium
ATATAGAGAACATATAGAGAGGATGGAGAGCTTCGCTGAAGAGGATCACTGAAAAAAGTAAGAGCCATAAGAGGCATTAGAATGAATGGGAAAGTCTTACTAAGATCACTACCTATATTCGTAAAAGCTTGCTAGTTTATCCCTATCATTTATATGACAGACCGATAGACAACAGGAGGTAGAATGTAAAAAACGGGAGCGTATAAAAAGGACAGATAGAAAAAATAGTGGCTATAGACGTTAATAATCTTTATCAGCAATAGCCATTCAAACAGCTAATAAGTTATTAGCTGTTTGTTGCAGGCCATGGCTCGAAAAAATCATTAGATGCAAGCTCAGGTAAGGTTTTTTGTCGGCCTTGCGCTGTGCCTAAGTAAACAAATCCAACAATCGTTTCATTCTCTGCCAAGCCTATGCTGGTCATAAACATACGACTAAAAGACACAGAACCCGTTCGCCACATACCCGCAAAACCTAAAGCATGCGCCGCGGTTAGCATTTGCGATACCGCCGAACCGGCCGAAAGTAATTGCTCTATTTCTGGTACTTTAGGATGTTCAATAATTTTTGCTGCCGCGATAATCACTAAAGGCGCACGCATGGGTGCTAAGAGTTGCTTGGCATGAATTGCCGAATCTAATTCTGCATTTTCAAATAAGGCTGCCGCAGCCATTTTTTCACCCAGCGCTAAACGAGCATCACCTTCGACCGTCAAAAAACGCCATGGACGTAAACGCGCATGATCGGGCGCACGTAATGCCGCTTGAAAAATCGCTTCACGATCATCCCCCTGCGGGGCTGGGTCGGCAAGCTTGGCGGCAGAGTTTCGGTTAAGTAATGCTGTTAAGGCGTCCATATTAATCTAACCATTTCTTATAGTCTGAATCGATATTGAGATTGATTGGCTTATCATAGCCAGGCACTTTAATTTCTTTAGCATCAAAAGTTAATGCATCACCGTTTAATACGTTGTTATCAAAGCGGTAGATTGGCTTTGCCTCACCTTTTAACATGGATTGGTCATAAGCATTGGCCTGCTCTTGAACCTTCTCAGCACGCGCCTGATACCCAGACCATGCCGACGACTTATGCTTATTGGCAACCAACTGCTCAACAATATGCGGGGCAATAACCGTTGCCGAAGCATTGTTACCACCAAAGCCTTTGGCGTTAATAATGGCGGCATCCATACTCTTGGCTCCCACATCTTTATGGTGACGGCTAATATCCAAATGGCTACAAGCTACATCCGCCGCGGGGCCATCAATTGTATGAATGCCCGGCAGAATACCCTCTTCCCAAACACCCAGGCTGGCCACTAGCTGATCGGCACCCGCCGTACCCACTGAATGCCCTAAGTAGCTCTTAACAGCGACCACAGGCCAGCTATCAATACCAAACACTTGCGCTGCACGATTAAGAATGTCGGACTCAGTAACGCGGTTTTGCGGTGTCCCTGTGCCATGCGCTTGAATAAAGCTGCGCTGCTGAATAGATTCTTCACCTAATAAACCGCGCGCACTACCCATGGCTTTTGCCACAGTTAAATAATTACCCACACCCGGCGCCGAAATCGATTTTTTATGGCCATCGGCATTAATAAATACATCGGTTACGGCACCATACATTTTGGCCCCTAACTCAACTGCTAAGCTGTCATCAAACAACACCACAAACTGCGCAGATTCAGCCAAAGTGAAACCGCAGTTCTCACCAAACGGTCGGCATGCGCGGCGATAATTTAAAATACCGTTATCGAGCTGACGTAATTCTTTATCGGTGGCCAGCGCACTCATAGCCGCATAGCCCTCAATTACCTCTGGCACAATAGGCGCTTCACTGTTGCCCACAATCGCAATACGCGAGCGGCCACTTTGAATATCAGTAATGCCTTGACGAAGATTATATAAAAACGAAGCACAAGCACCCATGCTAGTACCGGTAGTACCTAGGCTGCCAAGAATATAAGCGTTGATAAAATCGGCTGGCATTTCGGCAAAGCCAAACGGACATTGTTTTGAGGTAGTACGCTTACCATTAAAACGCGCCGACATCATGCCGCCATTGGCGTTAGCATCTAACTGACCCATACCGCTGCCTGCATAAACGCTAACTTGATCTGCCGCTACCTTTTGCGACAGCACCTCCCAATCTATACCCACAGAGGCTAAGGCATCAGAGGCACCAAATACTGTCATCTGTAAGCCACGAGGATGGTTATGCGAAGCGTAATCTGCACCCGGATTAAAACCACTGGGTAACTGACCGGCCGCTTGTACTTTTAACTCACGCTGACTCGGCACTAAGAACGTTTGCTCATCAACTACATTTACACGTACCTGTTGATCACTAATTCTTTCTACCTGCCAGCTAGCAGGAATAGTTGCGGGTAAATGCTTTACTGCTAAATCAAATGATAGCGGCGCGCTGTCACTGTTTTGCAGAATAATTTTTTGGTTATAGTCGACGGCCGCCGCATCAATAACGCCCTGCTCCATTTGTCTAACCAAAGTGCCTTGCAGGATTTCTGTGGCCATGGCGCCATCACTGCTAAACAGTGCAGCGCTTTTATTAATACCCATTAACGGCGCAAGGCTACTTAAAGTAAGCTCTGCTTTTTCAGCACTTAAGGCGTCAAATACTAAACGGCGATAGCCATGATGAAAGGAACTACGACCTGCGGGGTTAATACCACCAAAGCCAACAATAACCGGCAAATTTGCCACGAATGAATCTCCTCAAAATAAGCGCTGCTAACTAAAAATGTTTACTACTAAAGAAAGCCACGCCAAAAAAATGAAAATAAGAAGTTAAATAAAGCCAAGCCTTAAATTAAAACGCCTCAGAAAAACGAGGGCCAAAAAAGACAAATACGCTTTATCACCAGTACTTAGACTGTAGCTAGTCTATTAGCTGGTCAGAAAAACAACTATTGTATATTAGCCAGTTACTATCATTATTCAGCCATATTGGTAATAATAGCCCCTTAGTTAAATTATCGAACTTTTTGCTACCGGCGTATTAGCTTTACAAACCCAATAACGCCCTTAGTTACAGGCCCGCTTATATGACTACCATTGCACTCATTGCTTATGATCACTGCCTTTCATCGAGCATTAGCCTGCCAATGGAAATGTTAAATGCGGCTGCCGATGCTAATCGGGTTTTAAACAATACCGATACACCGCCCCCCAAAATTTATGGCAGTAACCGTAAAATACATTGCGCAGGCGGGCTCACCATACTCACTGACAGCCACCCTCGTAACATTGAAACACCCGACTTGGTGATACTGCCCGCGATTTGGCGTAATCCATTAACCGTTATTAGGCAGCAGCGTTTTTTACTGGAGCTACTAAAAAAATGGCATGACCAAGGTGCCATGCTCTGCGCAGTAGGCACTAGTAGTTGTTTTTTTGCCGAAGCAGGCTTATTAGATAAGCGCCCCGCCACCACACATTGGGCACACTTTGATGCTTTTCAAAAACGCTACCCTACTGTGCAGCTACAAAAAGATTTTTTAATTACCCGCTCACAAAATATCTACTGTGCTGGCAGCGTTAACTCGGTAGCCGATTTAATTATTTACTTTATCGGTAATCTTTATGGTGCTGATATTGCTAGCCGGGTAGAAGCTAACTTCTCACCTGAAATAAGGCAGTCTTATGCAAAGAGTATGTTTAATGAAGGAGAGTCTTCGCGGCATTCTGATGAAGATATAGTGCGTTTACAGCATTGGTTAAATGAAAGCTTTTCGCAAAAAATTACGAGTGGGAATATGGCGAAAATGCTGGGTATAAGCGTGCGAACCTTAAATCGGCGTTTTAATATAGCGGTACAGCAAACGCCGCAGCACTATCTTAGGCAGATTAGGCTTGAGTATGCGAAAGATTTATTAAAAGAAACGAATTTGAGTGTTGCTGAAATTGCAGAGCAAGCAGGGTTAAATGACAGTAGCTATTTTAGCTCTCTGTTTAAACGGTTTGTGTCAGTGTCGCCTTCTGATTATCGTGAGGCAGTGAAAAGTAAGATGTTTTCTTGAGTTCTTTAAATAATAGTTCTCTAGACATTAGACAGAAGTTAGGGGCTTGTGCGTGAGATTTTAGTGGTGATGGGGTATTCTGATATTTCATTTCTCTTGTTTGAGTTTTAAGGTCAAGAGCGTCGGGGGGCGATAGCTTGATGCCCGAGTCTTGTGCTTAAGCTTTTATTTATGATCGTATATTCTGAGATTTCATTTCTTTTGTTTAAGTTTTAAGTTCAAGGTCGTCGGGGGTGGCCCGACAGCCAGTCACTTTTCTTTACTTGTGTAAAGAAAAGTAACCAAAAGAAAGCACACAATCTGACGAAGATTGATCCCGATATAACCTATTCGCTTTGGGATATTTTTAGTCAGTACACCTTAGCAGCGCCTACGAAAACGATTTTCACTCGACTTAGTTGGTCGTCAATATCTGGGCTC
>CAXAHI010000161.1:0-4441 GCA_963968645.1 uncultured Gammaproteobacteria bacterium
ACTTTTCTTTGCACAAGCAAAGAAAAGTGACTGGCATGTCGGGCCACCCCCGACGGTCTTGAACTGAAAAATCAAACAAATAAACTAAAAAACCAGAATATAACAACACTATCAGGCAGAGCTAAAAGATCTAGATTCTGGCTGTCGCCCCCCGACGATCGTAAACTTAATAACAAATGTAAAATAAACCATCGGCCATTAATATTTCCGCACTATACCTCTCATGACTGTCCCATACACAGCAGCCAACAATTCCGCAGCACCATTCAAAATAGCGGATACTCATTGCAAATAGATAAGCAAACCGCGGATTCAACAATGCAAGAAATCACCAGAATTAATCATATAGGCCTAAGAGTTACCGATTTAGCAATCACTCGAGCCTTTTATGAAAAACTAGGTTTTAAATTCATAGTCGGCCCCGTTGGCCCAGAACCCGTTGCCATCATGGAGCATCCTTCAGGCATCAATATCAACTTTATTTTAAATGCTTCAAAAAAACAGATACTCAACATGCTCATGGATCTCCCCGAAAAATATACCGGCTATACACATGTGGCACTTGAAGTAACCGATATGCAATCTACGCAGGCTTACCTTGAATCCATAAACTATGAAATTACCGAAGGCCCTATAGTTACCTCAGAAGGCGCTACCTTTATATTTATTCGTGATCCCGACAAGAATGTCATTGAGTTTCATCTGCCAGCTAAATAGAGTGCTCTTATTTTCCACAACACACCTGCGTCTTTAGCTTCACTCTCACTTCACTCTCACTTCACTCTCACTTTACTCTAACTTCAACAAGAGCCCCGTCATAAAGTACATCGACTCATTGCGCATTACATACTTCACCTTAATAAACCTGCGCTTTACCTAAGATTTGATTAGAATGCGTATCTGAAATCAGATCTAATAAGGATAACCCTTGTCGCATTTTAATAAGCCGGATGCCGGTATTCGTAAACGCACGAGCACTTTTAGCCGTGGGCGCTCTAATAAGCCAAAACCAGGCTTGCAAAAGCATAGCTTCAGTGTCGAACATATGGATGGCTTAGGGCAGGGTGTGTGTAAGCAAGATGGCGCTATCACCTTTATCGCTAAAACATTACCTGGCGAGTCGGGTGTTGCGCGTATTTATAAGCGCAGTAAAGGTGTGCAGTTTGCCAAGGTGGAATCTGTCGATGAGACGTCTCCACAGCGTATTGCTGCCGAGTGCGAGCATTTTCAGCAATGTCCGGGGTGTCATTATCTTCATACGGATTATCAAACCGAACTTGGCTTTAAGCAGGATGCATTAACTAAAATAATGCAGCCACTTTTACGTTCTGGTCATTTAAGCGAGGAATCTATCACTGTCATCGCCGCACCTGAGCGATTATCGTATCGTAATAGAATGCAATTGCATTATCGCCATAAATATATTGGCTTGGTGGATGCCGCAACCGATCAAGTTATCGAGATTCCGAATTGCAAAATGATTCGTCCAGAATTACAAAGTAATTTTGATGCGCTCTATGATGATAAAACGTGGACGGAATCGCATGAGGGTAAAGGGCATTGCGAACTTTATCTTGATGAGTCGGATACAGTTAAGGAAACGTGGAATAGTGATTACGCAGATGGCGGATTTACACAAGTCAATGATGCGATGAATGCCGTGCTAAAAAACTTGGTTAGCGATGAAGTTTTAAGCGCTAAAAAACCTCCAAGCCGGTTACTCGATTTGTTCTCAGGTAATGGAAATCTGTCAGAGAATATTTTAGAGCGAAGTGATGAGTTATTATTGCGTGTAATGGTAGATGTTGTTTCTAATACACATGATGATTATTTAAAAATTGATTTGTTTGATGAAGGTGCGCTTAAGCGATTTAAGAAGCTGTCTTCATCCACGCAATTTGATAGCGTATTAATTGATCCGCCGCGTAAGGGTTTTCCTGCGCTTGGCGACTGGGTTAAGTCATGCAAGCCTAAGCAGTTGGTTTATGTTAGCTGTAATGCGGCAACTATGGCGAGAGATCTTCAAAAGTTAGAAGGAAAATTCACAATCGATAAAGTGATATTGGTAGATTTATTCCCATCAACTTATCACTTTGAAACTGTCGCTTGTTTATCTTTTAAATAGACGCATTACGCGATGGAATATAAAGGGTAGTATGTCAGACATTCAAAATGATTATTTATGCCCTTTTTGCCAGTCAGATAATCTATGCGGTGTTAATGCTATTGATGCTTGTTGGTGTCGAGAGAAGAGTGTCCCTCAAGGGCTGCTGGATTTACTGCCATTGGCATCAAAGAAAAAGCATTGTATTTGTGCGTCTTGTCTTGATGCTTACAATAAAAATATCAATCTATTTAAAGCAGGGTTATCGATTGATTAACCGCCAGTTGTATTCATAAATCGAACAATTTGTGGTTTTTCTCTAAGATTAAAATAATGGCGTTCGGGTTTAATCTCCATACTCTCTTTAATGGCTTGTGTTAAATCTTCGTCAGAGTATTCTTTGTTTCTCAATAAGCTTCGTAAATCTACCGAATGCTCATTTCCCAAGCATAAAAGTAATCTCCCCTCTACGGTAACGCGTATGCGGTTACACTCGCCACAAAAGTTATGGCTATGAGGAGAAATAAAGCCAACATGAGTTTGACTATTGGCAAGCGCATAATATTTTGCTGGGCCGTTAGTTTTTTTATGACTGGGTATTAAGTTAAATGCTTTATCGATAGTTTCTCGTAGCTCATCGCTAGAACAAAATGATAAAAGACGATTATGCTCGACGATATCGCCCATGGGCATTTCTTCTATAAAGGCAATATCAATATTTTTTTGTCGTGCAAAATCAACCAGCGCCAAAACTTCATCATCATTACGATTTTTTAAAATAACACTGTTTAATTTAATGCTTTCAAAGCCTGCATCAATCGCGGCATCAATACCATCAAGTACTTGCTGTAATTGCCCCGTGCGGGTAATGGCTTTAAATTTATCAGCTTGCAGTGAATCAATACTGATATTAATACGTTTAATTCCGCAGCGTCGTAAATCGGCTGCATATTTACTGAGTTGCGAGCCATTGGTGGTTAGGGTTAATTCTTCTAAACCCTCTAGCTTACTAATGGATTCAATTAGCCACATAATATTATTACGGATTAACGGTTCGCCGCCGGTGAGTCGGATTTTTTTTATGCCGCTATCAATTAATGCTGAGGCGATACGCAATAGTTCGTCTAAAGAGAGGATTTCAGCTTTGGGCAAAAATGTCATCTCTTCGGCCATGCAATACACGCAGCGGAAGTCGCAGCGATCAGTGACTGACAGGCGGGCATAGTCGATTTCTCGACCAAAGGTGTCTATTAGCTTTGCAGGCATGGTTTTGTGTGCATAGTATGGCGCTTTTTGTATCTGGCTGTATCTGGTTGAATCTATGAAGAGCAAATCATACCATGTCTCACTTGCTACCTCATACGAGTCTCTTAATGTCATTAACTGTTTTACATTCTATGATTGCTGCTTCCAAGTTGGCGGCTTGCATCTTGCTATTGGCGCCCTTAGTCGGGGCGTTGGTGGGCTGTGATGGTGCTAATTATTTTGAAGAGGGTCAGTTTGAATCGGAGGCCATTGAGTCGTTACCTGATGGCAGCGGCATGCTGTTTATTGATGTGTCAGAGCCGGGCGATTTAGGCGGCCAGTTATCACTGCTTCATTTAGTCACGGCTAAACGTAGCGTAATGTATTCGGCAAATAGTAGTAATGATTTAAGAATGCGACAGCCAATATGGGGTAATCTCAATTGTGATGAGCCAGAGTATTTTTCTCCTCAGAGTTTTGATTTGGCACAGAGGCCTAGTGGTCGATGGCAGTTACTGGTAGTGAATAGTGATATCGGAAATGTAACCCGAAAAGTGGATATTGCCAACACTGTTGAAATGTTTGAATTGCAAAAAAATGATGTTCAGCAGTGGGAGCTTATTTGGCGTGGCTGCGTCGAGTCGCCTGTAAATAGTTTTTTCTATGTAGTTGAAGCGTTAGATGATGGATTTATGTTGACCGCCAGCCTCAATTTGCAAGAAAGGATAATCCGCTTTGCTAAAAAGGGTGTTGGGCAGGATATCGAAAGCGTATGGCGTTGGCGCTTGCAAGATGGCTTTCAGTTAGTGCAAATCGATAAAGATACTGCTCTTGAAAAAACTCACAGCAAAGATTAAAAACTTCAGGTAGAATTAGTGGAGGTTAATATTTAGATGTGCGTATTTTATAATGTAATCGCTAGTCTTTAGATAATTATCTCCATTAATAATTCATTGAATGATTTTTTTGGCAATGCTCTATAGAGCATCCTCTATTTAAAATCTTATAACCTTCTATTAATAAATAACAGGGCAAGAAATAATATGACTATTCAAGCAGGCGAAAAAATACCTTCATGCACATTAAGCGTCA
>CAXAHI010000162.1:0-4270 GCA_963968645.1 uncultured Gammaproteobacteria bacterium
TGTTGACGTCGATGTGGCTTCAACCGCTGCCGCAGGAATATTCGATGCCTCAGCAGTCACAACCGCTTTTGGCTGCGCGCTAGCCGGCGCATCCATATTGAGCTCTTCAGCCAACGCCTGACTTCGATTGATAATATTTTGCGCTGTGACGCTTAGAGGGGCATCCGCAGGTGTATTAACTGTACCAGTAGAAGACTGACGTAAGGCGGTATTAGCCGCAGCCGAGGGATTAAACACCGCTGTATCGGCAACCCAATGGCCTAACTCAGCACTGGGTAGCGCTTTTATAGGCAGCCACGACTCAATGCCCATCGCTTGTAAATACGCTGCTCGACGGTCGCGATTCATGTATTTATCTCGACAATGGGAATAAAGGTTGGATGACTCATTACTGCTTCACTTGGGCTATTCATTCAGCGCACATGGTAGTGAATGCAGTGGTGTTGGCGCAAGTCATATCAATGCTTTTTTATACCTATTGAGGCGATATTATCGATCCATCAATGATCGATTAAGGGGCTATCTCCTTGAACAGCCCCTCTGTATCGATACGATCGACATATGCCGGCTAAAACTATCTAGCCGCCGCGCAAATAGTTATTCACCGCACATAAAATGGCCTGCAAAGAAGCATCAACAATATCGCGGCTTAAACCAACACCACTAAAACGCTGACCTTGAATATTCATTTGCACATAACAAGCCGCTTCTGAATTCGCGCTACTCGTTATCGCATGCTCTGAATAATCTACCAATACTAATTCTTCATCAACAAGCTCAGATAAAGCCGTCACAAATGATTCAACAACGCCTGCGCCCTCAGCTGATACAGACACGGCTTTATTCTCGTGCTTTAACGTGGCACTTAAATGGTCACGATTATCACTGTGGCTAATTTGAAAGGCATCTAAACTGTATGGCGTTTGCTGATTTAAATAATACTGCTGGAACAACTCCCAAATCACATCGGGCGATACTTCTGCTTCAGTACTTTCAGCATGCTGTTGCACAACGGTACTAAAATCTATTTGCAACCAACGCGGTAATTGTAAGCCATGCATTTGCTCTAACACATAAGCAATGCCGCCCTTGCCCGACTGACTATTAATACGAATCACTTCTTGATATGAGCGACCCAAGTCAGAAGGATCAATCGGTAAATAAGCAACATCCCAGGGCTCATCATCAGATTGCACCGCCAAACATTTTTTAATCGCATCTTGATGACTGCCAGAAAACGCCGTAAAAACAAGCTCGCCTGCATAAGGGTGACGTGGGTGGACCGGTAAATTAGTACAGGCTTTAACGACTTGAATAATTTCATCAATATTAGAAAAATCTAATTGCGGATCAACACCACGGCTATAAAGATTCATGCCCATCGTGACAATATCCATATTGCCGGTGCGCTCGCCATTACCAAGTAAGGTTCCTTCAACGCGATCAGCGCCACCCTGTACAGCTAACTCAGCGGCGGCAACTGCACAGCCACGATCATTATGCGTATGCAAACTCACTACAACGCTGCGGCGGTTTTTTATGTGTCGGCAAAAATATTCAATTTGATCGGCATAAACATTCGCCGTAGTCATTTCAACAGTAGCCGGTAAATTTAAAATAATCGGTCGTTCAGGCGTAGGCTGCCAAACATCAACAACGGCATCGCATACGTCTATCGCATAATCAATTTCAGTGCCGGTAAAACTTTCTGGCGAATATTGAAAATGCCAATCCGTTTCTGGCTGCGCTTCGGCATAACGCTTAACTAATTGCGCTCCCTTAACGGCAATCGCTTTAATGCCATCTTTATCCAAACCAAATACTTTTTCGCGCTGCACTGTCGATGTCGAATTATAAACATGAACAATCGCTCGCTTAGCATCCTTTAAAGACTCATAAGAGCGGCTAATCAAATCTTCACGCGCCTGCGTCAACACCTGAATAGTTACATCATCAGGGATTAAACCGTCTTCAATAAGGCAGCGAACAAAGTCAAAATCGGTTTGTGATGCCGCAGGAAAACCCACTTCAATCTCTTTAAAACCCACTTTAACGAGTAAATCAAACAACTTTAGCTTTTGCGCAACCGTCATCGGCTCTATCAATGCCTGGTTACCATCACGTAAATCCACACTGCACCAGCGGGGCGCCGCCTCAATCACTTGGTCTGGCCAAGTACGGTCGGGCAATTGCACCGGCATATGCGGCTGGTACTTCTTATAATTGTATGAACTCATGCTACAAACCTCAAAAACGAGATAAAATTCAATTAGTTAAAGAACTTTATCCGAAAAAACAATTAAAAATAACAGATTGAAAAGAGTATAGACGTAATACTGGAGAGAATAACTGCAAATAAAACAGAATAAGCTTAAATATGAGTTAATTAACCTACTATTCATATAATTATTGGATAATAAAGTTAAAGGACATAGAATGAACAACAGCTATCAACCAATACCTCTATCACTTATAAACGACAAGCTATAACGACTGGCAAGAGACCGCTTATGAAAGATCAGCCATTGAACCTTAATAGAACCCTGACCCTAGATAGAACCGATAAACGGATACTCGAGAAAATACAAAATAATGATCGGATGAGTAATCTAGAGCTCGCTGACAGTATCGGGCTATCACCCACACCTTGCGCACGCAGAGTCAAACGGCTCGAAGACGCGGGTATTATTCGTGGCCATGCCACCTTATTGGATGAATCCAAGCTGGGCTTAAAGCTCACCGCGCTCATTAGTATTAGTATGGATAGACATACCCCCGAGCGCTTTCAAAACTTTGAAGAGCAGATTAAGCGCTTTCCTGAGATTGTCGAATGCAGCTTAGTCACAGGCCAGTCGGCCGACTATCTGCTTAAAGTCGTGATACCCGATATGGAACACTACGAAGCGTTTCTGTTAGGGCATTTAACAAAAATTGAAGGGGTGACAGGCGTACATTCGAGCTTTGTATTACGCAAAGTCATTAATCACACCGCGCTGCCATTAAACTACCTTTAGGCAGTTAAAGTACCCGTAAAGACGCGCATCGCTTGACAGTTTTTGGAGCAAGCCCTAGCATGCAAGACGATTATTTTTAGACGCGCCATTAACAAAAATATGCCATTTTTCTTACCCGCCGTCACCCTTGAGATTTTTTATGCAATCCAGTTACGATATTGTTGCTGACGAGTTTTCGGCAGTAAATGATTTAATTGCCAAGCAACTGACATCCGATGTCGGCCTCGTTGAAAATATTAGCCAATACCTTGTTACCGGTGGTGGTAAACGCATCCGTCCGTTGATTACCCTACTCGCTGCTGGCGCACTTAATCAGTCTAATAATCTCAAACAGATTCAACTCGCCACAGCGGTTGAGTTTTTACATACCGCTACATTGCTTCATGATGATGTTGTCGATATGTCGACCTTACGACGCGGACAGCCCACTGCCAATGCAAACTGGGGCAACGCCTCTAGCGTATTGGTTGGCGATTTCGTTTACAGCAAAGCGTTTCAGCTCATGGTCGGTATTGGTAGCTTGCAAGTCATGCAAATACTCAGTGACACCACAACCAAAATTGCTGAAGGTGAAGTTCAGCAGCTTATGGCCATTGGTGATCTCACACTAAGCCAAGATGATTATTTTAATGTTATCCGCAACAAGACGGCGCAGTTATTTGAAGGCGCGTGTCAGGCATCAGCAGTCACTGCCGGTGCTAGCCAAAGTGATATTGATAGCTTAGGAAAATACGGCTTACATTTAGGTTTAGCGTTTCAGTTAGTTGATGACTATTTGGATTACAGTGGTAATAGCGCTGATCTTGGAAAAAATGTGGGTGATGATTTAGCTGAGGGGAAGTTAACGCTACCCTTAATTGAAGCATTGCGCATAACGGCGAGTGATAATTCGGATAACAGTAAAGAGCAGCATGCCACTTTAGAAAAAGCGATTAGTGAGAAAGATATTTCCCAAATAGAACGTGTCATTGATATTACTCAGAGCTGCGGTGCGCTTGAGATAACATTGACGCATGCAAGAGAGCAAACAGGGCTGGCTAAAGCGGCATTGAATTCGATAGCGCCATCAGCTTATAAAGATGAGTTAATTATTATTTCTGATTTTGTTATTTCGAGAACGGTTTGATATTTGAAAGCTAGCTGGAATGAGCTGGGGTTTTAGTCACTATTTAGAATAATAATTAGGGTTGGCTTTTTTATATTTTATTTCAAGGTCGTCGGGGGCTGGCCCGATAGGCAGATGCCAGAGTCTTGTG
>CAXAHI010000163.1:0-4253 GCA_963968645.1 uncultured Gammaproteobacteria bacterium
GTTACTTTTTGTTGCTGTAGACAAAAAGTGACTGGCTGTCGGGCCACCCCCGACGGTCTTGATTGAAAACTTAAACGAAAAAACCACCCAGTATCACAATGGCAAAGTCACCGAAACGCGCAATCCCTTATTAGCGCTATGGCTAGCATCACCATTCGCCAAACCAATACTCCCACCATGCGCTTTAATAATACTCTCACTAATCGACAAGCCCATACCAATCCCACCATCCGTCATCCGGCGAGCCTTATCAGGCCGATAAAACGGCTTCAACACATTCTTCAGCTCATCTTCAGGCAAACCAGGTCCTCTATCACTGAATATCAAAATAATCGTGTCGGCATCAATTTGATTAACGCTCAATGAAACTTGCTCACCATAACGTAAGCCATTATCAATAATATTTCTAAGCGCGCGCCGTAAACTAATATAGCGGCAGTTAAACACTTGATCTTCACCACCCTGATAATCCAAGCTGCAAGCTCGACCTGTTTCTGTGTACTCCGCAATTAAGCTGTCGCAGAAATTATATAAATCAACAGGGCGAGAAACCTCACTGCTTTTTTCTTCGGCGTCTACTCGTGTAAAGTCAAGAATGGCAGCAATCATCTCATTCATTTCTTCTACGGTGTTAATCATTTTTTCTTTTTGTTCGCCGTCATCAACGGATTCTAGGCGCAGCCGTAGTGAGGTAAGCGGTGAACGTAAATCATGGCTTATGGCACCTAACATTTGTTTTTGACTACTAAGTAGCTGTGTTAGGCGCGTGTTCATATTGTTAAACGCGGACAGTGCTTCGCGAATATCATTCGGTCCTTTTTCTTCAAGCCGCGGTACGCTTTGTCCTTTGCCGAGTTTTTCGGAGGCGGCCGCTAGGCGAGATATCGGGTGAGTCATTTTAATGGTGATAAGAAACCCGGTAATACCAACAATAATAATGGTTAAAGCGACAATACTAATTAGCCGAGCTTGCAAACCAATAGAGAGTTTTTCGATTTTAAATGAGGCGTATAGCCATAGGCCTGAAGGTAGCTGAGCTTCTATATCTAGCCGATCGAAAGCCGGTGAAAGACCAAATGCCCGTTGAGTGATAGACTTATTGGCCGCTGCTGTTAGACCATCAGTAAGGGCTTGATAGCTTTTTTCAACTTGCGAGAACGCTTCGTCGCCCGTGCCGGTAACAATAATGACAGGATTGCCAATGCTATAGTCGCTTTGTTCTAAGTATTCAATAAAACGCTGCTGGGCTTCGAGGTTAACGCGGTTTACCTTGGCGGGCTTTGTAGCAATTAATTGCTCAGTATCATTGAGCCGAAAAAAACTTTTTTCATCATTAACGGATTCGAGTAATTCTACATGCAAGTACTCTGGCGTTGTTTCAACCAAATTGGCGAAGGTGCTGAATTGATAAATACTGCTATCAACCCGCTGAGTGATACTAACAAAGCTCCTTTCGCCAACCACTAAAAAAAAGCTGACGACTTGCGCGACAATTAAACTGCTTAATAACAATAAAAGAATCTGATTACGAAAGGAGTGGGGGATTAGTGCGTTAAACATTATCCACCACTATGATTTACGGGATAGCCAAAGTTATAACCACCGCCCCAAACGGTTTTTATGTATTTAGGCTGTTTTGGGTCGGCTTCAATTTTTTTGCGTAGACGACTTATTTGGTTATCTATGCTGCGATCAAAGGCTGCGAGAGAGCGGTTGCTAACAATATCGAGTAGTTGGTCGCGTGAGAGAACTCTTTTTGGGTGTTCTAAAAATGCCATAAGTAAACGAAACTCACCGGTACTTAAGGTTTGTGCTGCTTGATTATCTGCAGTGCTGCTTTTATGGCTAAGCAGTTGCTGATTGACATCTAGCATCCAATCACCAAAGGTATAAGTTTCTGTTTCTTGATTAGCGTTTACCGGTTTAGCATTAGTGCTTGATGATTCGACCTGCTCTGCGATAAGCGCTGCGCGTCGAAAAATAGCTTTGATGCGTGCCAGTAGCTCGCGCGGATTAAAAGGTTTGGTGAGGTAGTCGTCGGCGCCAAGTTCTAAGCCAACAATACGATCGGTTTCTTCGCTCATGGCGGTTAATAAAATAACCGGTGTCTTAATGCTTTCATGAATAAAGCGGCATAGGCTAAGACCATCTTCGCCGGGCATCATAACGTCAAGAATAATCAGCTCATAGCTTTGTTGGGCTAAATGCTCCCTGGCTTCAGCGGCGTCGGCTGCTTGATGGACATCAAAACCGTTTTTCTCAAGATATTGAGCCAGTGACTCACGAATTTCAGGGTTGTCATCAACAACAAGCAGCATTTTAGTTACACCTTATCGCGTTTTAGCGTAATCGAGCAGATCAATTGTTATAGGTTACACGAAATCCAAAGTAATGGCTTTCATAAGTGGATGTCGCTAAATTACTGTCACGATCTTTAAAGTCATAAGTGGCTCGCAATGCCCAGTGATCATTGAGTTCAGTATTTAAGTAGACTTTAAGGCGGTCTCTTTCTTCACGAGATTTAACATTAACGGTATCCGTGACCTTGGCATAATCACGCTGACGTGCAGAATAAGAAATATTGAATTTACTCTTATAATCACCAGTGCTCACAGGATATTGAAAGGCGAGGGTTGTGGTGTCTTCGTCATAATCATTGTTGTCAGTATTGGCGCTTTCTTCGCCTTGCGTATAGTTGAGTGAGATATAGGCTTTACTGTCGGCAAAAAAGTAATAGGCCGTTATGCCAGTCGCATTGTTTTTTGCATCAAAGTCATTAAATTTTTCAAATGATTTGTCTATCCAAGTATGACTAAGATTTAAATAAATACCTGAATCAAAATAGTAAGACAGTGACGGAATAATTAAATCCATTACTAGAAAGTCATCACCATCTAAGGTCATATCCATATGGCTAGCATTTAAAAAGAAATCTAAGGGGCCAATATTTCTATCATAACTGGCATTAAACGAATGGTATTGCGTGTCGTTTTCGCTGAGGTCTTGATAGCCCTCATTATAAAATTCATAACTGACAGACAGTTTCTTATTTAATTGATATTCAGTGCCAAACATAAATGCTACAGCGCTATCACTATTGGCATCCATGTCTGTGCCAATATCAGCGGCTTCTATGGTGACAGCGCTATCGGATAGTAGCGTGAGTTCAGCTGAGTAGCTGAGATCGGCTGCATTGGCGCTAAGTATTTTTGTTAGAAGTAATAGGCTGATTAATGCTGTTTTTTTTATCATGGTTTAAGTCTTTTTTTGAGTTTAGTTTTCTTGTTATATTTTTTATTATATTCCTTGCCAGATGACGCATGCTAAAAATAAAGATACTGTTTGCTTATAAAAAAGATACTGGTTATTTGTAATAAAGCTACTGCTTATTATAGGCATTCGTTTCGTGTAAAAAAAGCGACCAAATTTATTGGTCGCAAAGGGGAGATTGACTAAACATAACAGGCCATTAATTAAGGCGTATAAGTCACTTATTTATTGGGGCGAGGTCGGTACTCTCTGCGCTGCTCACGAAAAGCATCGCCTAAGGCTTCGCGAACGGTTGACCGAACATCACCAAACTCTTCAGCGGCAGCTTCACGAGCAGCATGCATAGCTTCTTTCGCTGATTCGCGAGCGGCTTGAGCGGCTTCACGTGCAGCGTCTACGGCAGGATCATTCTCAATACCGGCTTCGCTAAGTGCTGCTTTAACGATTTCTGTTGCTGCTGTGCGGGCGGCATCACGACTGGCTTCGCGGACTTCTTGTTTAGTTAATCCAGCTTCTTTTGCTGCATCACGAGCAATTTTTGATGCGGCTTTAGCGGCTTCGCGGGCTTCTGGACGAGTTGCCTTTAAGACTTCTTTAGCTTCTGGTGATATTGCTTCGCGAGCGGCTTGGTTAGCGGCGCGTGCTGCGTTGTGCGCTTCAACAGATGCGGTTAAGGCAGCTTCGGCAGCAGCAATGGCTTCTGCAGATCCGGCTTCTGTTGCGGCAGCAGCGGCAGCAGCATCAGTGGCGACTTGAGCGGCAATATTAGCGGCATCAGTTTCTAGTTCCTGAGCAAGTGCAGTTGATGACATTAAGGCCGTTAGTATTAATGAAGTTATTTTTAATGAAGTCATTTTTAAAGATAGCGCTGAAGAGATCGATTTAGAAAAAGTTTTATGTATGTTGGTCATAGCTATTACCTAGCGAGTTATTATCAGAGTGGTCAATATATCGATGACATGTAATTAAAGTATATCTAAAGC
>CAXAHI010000164.1:0-4215 GCA_963968645.1 uncultured Gammaproteobacteria bacterium
TTTATAGCCAGCGACAATGGCAACAGGCCAGTGATTATTATCATCAAGCTTTAGCGGTTAATCCTCTCGATTATGACAGTGCGATGAAGCTGGCATTGATTGCGCGAGATACATTGCCTTACACTGAACAATTAGCAGCGCTGAGAGCTGCCTCATTAATAAGAATCGATAAAATTCAGCCCATCGCAACTATGTTAGCCGGCGCTAAAACCGCCGCTGAAATCAAACAGGCTGAGCAAGTCATTAATGCGCTCGCGAGTGAAAACAATCCAAGCAATGGTTTTGCAGTGTTAGGTCGATTTTATGCAGAGCGAGGTCAGCTTGAAAAAGCGCATGCATACCAAGAAAAATTAATGAACAACTCACCTGAAACAGCACTGACGAAATCGGTGGCCCTCGCTATACATTACGAAGATGCAAAACAAAATATTAGTAAAGGCAATATAAACGCAGCAAGAAAAAGTGCTATGGATGGGCTTATGCTTGCTCCACGCTCACCATTGTTACTTGTTTTACTGACAGAAATGGAGATTCAAAGTGGGCAGTATTTAGAAGCACAAAAATTAGTGCATCAAATTACGATGAGCAATAGTGTCATGGGTGAAGAGTTACAAGGTGACCTTTACAGAGCGCAAAATAACTTTATAGCCGCTATCGAAACTTATCAAGCGCTATGGCAGAAAAATCCGACGAATGAAATTGCTAGTAAAATTTATTTCTTATTAAACAACGGCAATAATAAGAATGCACAATCATTCTTATCTGAATGGCTTAATAGATTCCCAAACAGTACAGCCGCCTTAAGCTCTCAAGCCAATGAATATCTAATAGCAGAAGATTATCAAAAAGCTGTTGTTATTTTAGAACAAATAAAACGACAGCAACCGACTTCAGCCATTAACCTTAATAATTTGGCTTGGTGTTATCAGCAATTATCTCATCCAGCGGCATTAGCTACAGCAAAACGTGCCTATGAACTCGCACCTGATCATGCCTCGATAGTCGATACCTATGGATGGATATTGTTTGTGAATAAACAATTCAACGAGGCAGTAGAAATTTTACAAAAGGCTAAAAACCTTGACCCTAACAATCCTATTATCGCTGCGCATTTAAAAGACGCACAAACGGCTAGCGGTCAGTAACTCAATATGCACTTGGCCAGCTTATAAATACTGGCCATTCATTTACACTAGGGAATAAACCTTGCTCGAAAAGCCTTCAAAAATAACGACTATACAGTGGCAATATCTAATTATTACCTCTGTATATCTTCTAGTTATTTCATTGTCATACCACACCACTGTCGTTAATTTACATACCCATTGGATAACACCTGATGACCAAGAGGCTGGTTATGTATTATTAATAATAGCCATAGCCAATGGCTTTTTTAGTATAGGGACTTTAAAACCCGATCGAAGGCACACCTCAAGCCACACAATTATTGCTCTTTTTATTACAGCTTTATTCAGCGCTGTATGCATGTGGCTCTCACTCATATTAGATATCAAAACTATCTCGATTATCTTATTGATTGCTGGCTGGCTTTTATTTATTGGCTTATCTTTAGGCCTTGATGCAGCGGCGAAAATTTTTTTACCGACAATGCTTATTGGAACCGCCCTACCTTCTTGGTATTTACTAACGCCAATACTGCAAGCGCTGGCAGTAGATATTGCACCCATATTCACTCAGCCAATGAATATACCGATGCTAATTCGGGACAGCTATATACATATCCCCAATGGCATCATTCATGTAGCACAAGGTTGTTCAGGCTTAAAATACTTACAAACATCAGTGGCCTTAAGTATTTTATTATTAATGCTGCAGCCGATAAAGCATCGTTATATTCCCTTCATCATCGGGCTATCGGTTTTATTGGCGTTGTTTACCAACTGGCTACGCATATCAATACTTATTGTTATTGGCCATAAACTGGGTGTCGATCATGCCATTATGCAAAGCCATGATTGGCTTGGATGGTTGGTATATATCATGATGCTACCGCTTTGGCTGTATGCGGTTAACCGCCCATTCCTTCAGCGCCAGCCCGCTAAACAACATCGTAACCCCGCTGTGCATAAGGACTATGTGCATAAGGCTTTTTATCAACCCATCAATAAGTATTACTTACTGGCAGTCATCATTATTTGGTCAATGCCGGCATTACTTCCCAGCAAAGCGAAATTTATTGGCAATGAACAAATGGCTATAGCCGTGTTTCCAACCGTCATATTGGATTACACATTTGTCATAAATAAGAACAACAATTATTGGAAGCCCAACTACAGCGGCTATAACGTAGATTTTATGGGCAAGTACCTCCTTACGGGCCAGCACCTTCTTATGAGACAGGACCTCCTTATGGGGAAGAACCTGGGCCCTCATCAAGCAATTGACGCCTTAGCCTTGGGATATACCAGCGAACAGCAAGGAAGAGAATTAATAAGCAGAACTAACGAAGTCCTTACGATGTCTGAATATGCTGAATTGAGTTATTCCACAGACAACACAGAACATTGGAATATCGAGCAAGGAATCGGCCTGACAAACGGCTTAGCAAGAATCGTTTTTTATCGTTATCAACTAGGCGATTACTCAACTCCCTCTGCACTCGATTTTAAAATACATCAAGCAAGGTATTTATTAGCCACGACTCAAATACCGATGATTGTATTGTTTTCTACTCACTGTAAAAGTGATTGTGATAGCGAAAAGGAAAAGCTTAATGACATTGTTGAAGCTTATAGCAAACAGCAAGCCCTTAAACAGCAGAAAAATCAGTTTTAACCTGCTCTATGTCATTACAGATAAGCGACCATATTTAGCCTATGGATTTAAAAGGTTGGCCATAAAGACATTATGAAAAAGAAATACTTAGCAATAGCCACCAGCTGGCTGGGCATAGCCGGGCTGTTTATTAGATTTAGACGACTATTTAAAAAAGAGGTCATTATTCTGGCCTATCACAGAGTTCTTGATAGAGATGATAATGACAGCTACCTATTTGATGAAGAGCTGATCAGTGCCGATTCAAAAACGTTTCTGTGGCAAATTAATTTTTTAAAGAAACACTATGACATTGTTAGCTTTGCTGAATTATCTGATCGACTCGATGGCAATAAATCACTGACAGGGCGTGAACTGATTATCACCTTTGATGATGGATTTTCTGACAATTATAGCAATGCTTATAAACTCTTAGACAGCGTTGATATTCCGGCTGTTTTTTATATTTCGACGGGCTATATGGGCGCCGATAAAACTTTTTGGTTTAACGAAGTAGTTCATGCCATTAAGGTGGCAAAAAATCTCTCGTTTAGTATCGCCAATAAAAAATATCATTTCGATTGCTCAAAAGAAAATAGAAAAAAGGCCATTCAAATAGTCCTTGATCAACTAAAGGAAATACCTAACGAAGAACGGCTCAAGACCATCGAATCCCTGTATCGAGATCTTGATTTTAGTACGAAGACAATACCTGCATCTGAACTTCCCATGACATGGAAAAATATCAATGAAATGGCATCCAATAATATGGAAATTGGATCACATGCTGTCTCTCACCCTATTCTTTCTCGAATGACAGATGCTGAGATGCAAGAAGAGATTGTAGCGTCTAAGAAGAGCATAGAGACCCTAACGGACAAAGCCTGTTTGAGTATCGCCTACCCTGTAGGTGGAAAAAATGAGTTCACAGAAAAGGTTAAAGAAGCAGCAGAGGCAGCCGGATATGAATACGGCCTTTCTTATATTTCAGGTATCAACAAAGCTAAATCACTTAAAAGATACTCGTTATCGAGACTGCATATAGAAAGATTTTACAGCCATGAAGAGTTTAAATTAATGCTCTATTTTCCAGAGATTTATTCCAGAAAATAAAAAAAGTGAGATTATCCACTAAGGATATAGGAATCGATTTTAATGAAAAAACATATAGTTGTTTTAAGTTTGGAATATCCCAAACCCAGCTTACCTTTTCAAGGCGCCTTCACAGCGCAGTTTTCCAAAGCGCTTGCCAAAAAAACGAAGGTTACCGTTATCTGCCCAACGCCATGGTTCCCAAAATCCAAAATCTTGCTGCGCTTTTTTCCTGAAAAAGCGCCCTGGACACCCATACCCAAGACGCATATCGAAGATAACATTAAACTACACTCTTTACCCCTTTTTACAGTCCCTTTTTTTTTCCGATCTTTGAATGCGCTTAGT
>CAXAHI010000165.1:0-4209 GCA_963968645.1 uncultured Gammaproteobacteria bacterium
TATTAAGTTATTATCGCGAACAAAGTCTTCTACAATTGAAGGCTTCGTTTTAGCATCAAATTTTTTTTCACTTAGGTTTAAAGTATTTATATGACACCCAAAGAAATTCGTAAAAGAAGAACTAAGATTGTTGCCACATTAGGTCCAGCATCAAGTACGTCAGAAGTTATCGGCGAGTTAATTGAGGCTGGCGTTAATGTGTTTCGATTAAATTTCTCTCACGGCACCCATGATCAGCATCGTCAGAACGCTAATATCGTTAGAGCTGAGTCCGAAAAGCGTAATCGTCATGTTGGTATCCTCGGTGACTTACAAGGACCTAAAATTCGTATTGGTGAATTGCAGACTGAACAGAAACAATTGCATGAAGACCAAGCCATTGTTCTCACCACAGATAAAAGCACAGCCGATAGCGAAAAAGACCGTGTTTACGTGGTTTATACACCATTACCTGAAAGTGTACAGGCCGGCGATACGCTGTTACTGGATGATGGCTTAATCCGCATGCAAGTTGAATCGGTTAAAGGAAAAGACGTTAACTGTCGTGTCTCTCAAGCCGGTGTTTTAAAGTCTCGCAAGGGTATTAATCGTTTAGGCGGTGGTTTATCGGCCGACGCTATTACCGAGAAAGATCTTGCAGACCTTCAAGTTATTATTGATCTGAACCTTGAATACGTCGCTGTTTCTTTTCCATGTTGTGGTGATGATTTACTGCCGGTTAAAGATGCGCTTAAAAAAGCCAATTGCAATGCCAAGATTATTGCCAAAATTGAGCGTGCAGAAGCCGTTGAAACTGAAGAGAGCGTGAAAGAGCTTATTGATGCAGCCGATGCTGTGATGGTTGCACGCGGTGATTTAGGCGTTGAAATTGGTGATGCTCAGCTTATCAGCATTCAAAAGCGAATTATCCGACTGTCTCGTCAGGCCAATAAGCCCGTTATTACTGCAACGCAGATGATGGAGTCGATGATTACCAACCCAGTACCAACGCGTGCTGAAGTGTTTGATGTTGCTAATGCTGTTTTAGATGGAACGGATGCTGTCATGTTATCGGGTGAAACCGCTGCGGGTAAATTTCCTGTTAAGGTTGTTAAGGCCATGGCCGAGACAGCATTGGGTGCAGAAAAACACCCTATGATGCGTCAGTCGAGCTACCGTGTTGATCGCACCTTTGATTGTGTAGATGAATCCATAGCCATGTCTGCTATGTATGCCGCTAACCATGTGAGTGGAGTAACGGCTATTATTTGTCTTACCGAGTCAGGTATTACACCGTTATTAGCTTCACGCTTAAGCTCTGTGTTACCGATTTTCGCTATTTCTCCTCACATAGCTACTTGTAGAAGAATGGCGCTATATCGCGGTGTTATTCCTATCTATCATGATGTGATGGATGGTGAAGAAGACCTTTGGGCAAAAGCGATTGAGTTAGTAGCCGAGCGTGGCGCTTTAGAAGTTGGCGATCGAGTGGCCATTACCTGTGGCGATTTACACGGCAAAGGCGGCTCAACCAATACGCTTAAAATCTTAGAATATAAAGGTTAGATCTACACACGTTTCATCTATAGACGTTCATCTACATACATTTACATACGATACATTCCCTCCTGCGGGTAAGCTTCTTACCCGCTTGGCAGTTTAATTGCTGCCTTGTCACATTAGTGTCATATTGCTAGGCTAGCCTTCGTACCTATATCTTGTTTACACATAGTACCTGTTTATATATAGAACCTGTTTATACATAGAACCTGTTTATATATAGAACCTAGCCGATCCCGAGCCGGTTTAAATAGATTTTTAGGGTATCTATAATTCACCCTGTAAGTTGATTTATTTTATGCAACAAAATAGTAACGGCGTTTTTCAGTTTATAGAGATAGCTAAATAAATGACTGCTTATAAAATTCTTATTGTTGATGACGAAGATGCTATCCGAGAAATGATAACGGTGGCTCTAGAGTTGGCCGGTTTTCAGTGTATTGAAGCCGCTTCTGCCGTTAAGGCTATGCCATTAATTGTTGATGAATGTCCTGATCTTATTTTGCTTGATTGGATGATGCCAGAGATCAGCGGCATTGAACTACTTCGTCGCCTTCGCAGAGAAGATGCGACAAAAGATATCCCGGTGATCTTATTAACAGCCAAAGCCGAAGAGCATAATACGGTACAGGCTCTAGATTCTGGGGCCGATGACTTTATTAGTAAGCCTTTTAGGCCGCGCGAGTTAACCGCCAGAATAAAATCCTTGCTCAGACGTACTGATGGCAAATCGAGCAACAAATTGATTGAAGTGATAGGGCTTAGCCTAGACCCCGTTGGCCATGTGGTCCTAGTGAATGATAAGCCGGTAAGTATTGGTCCTACAGAATTTAAACTGCTTAAATTCTTTATGAGCCATCAAGATCGCGTCTATTCTCGCGGGCAACTACTTGATCAGGTCTGGGGCGCTAATATCTATATCGAAGAACGCACCGTTGATGTGCATATAAGGCGTCTTCGTAAAGTATTAATGTCTTATAACAGTGACGAGTTTGAGCTTGCTGATTATATTCAAACCGTACGTGGTACTGGCTATCGTTTTTCGGCTACACTAGCGACTTAATTAGCCGGCACATTAACTTATTTAATAATGTGTTCACTCTTTATTTTTAAACGGTAAATAGTTGATGCATTCTTATCCCTCTTACTCCTTTTATAACTCTTTCGCTGACGCAGCCCAGTTATGAAATCTTTATTTAGCAGTGAGCTGTCGAAGATATCTTTTTTATCTTTTATAGGCGTCTTGGTTGGCTATCAACTAGGAAATATCTGGCTAGGTCTCTCTATTGCGCTAGGTATCTACTTAATTAGTCATCTTTATTATTATCGCCGCTTAGATGAATGGTTAGCAAAAGGCGGTCATATCGAAAAGCCTTTTACTAACTTATTCTGGTCAACCATTATGGATCAGGTGCTGCGCTTACTGAATCAGTTGCGTAGAGATAAAGTTCAGCTTAAATCTGATTTGGATTACTTTAAAGAATCATTCCAAGCGTTAGAAAGCGGGGTGGTAGTGGTAGACATTCGAGGTTCTATCGACTGGTGTAATTTAGCGTCTTCCCAGTTGTTAGGGATAAATCTTGAGCGAGATAGACAGCAGCCTTTTCATAATTTAGTGCGGGCTCCTGAAGTATTGACCTACCTTGAGGCCCGTGATTTTGAAAAACCTTTATATATTGTATCGCCTTGCTCTTTAGATATTCATCTTGAACTGCAGGCAACCACTTTTCGCCAAAATCATACGCTTATTTTCGCAAGAAACGTGACCGATGTTTTTAAGTTAGAAACTATGCGTCGTGATTTTGCTGCCAATGTTTCCCATGAACTTCGCACGCCATTAACGGTAATTAAAGGCTATTTAGAAACACTTCGTGACCATAGTGACGATTTACCCGATATCTGGCCCCGCGCCATTGAGCAAATGTTAGAACAATCGCATCGAATGGATTCTATGGTAGAAGACCTTATTTGGCTATCACGCCTTGAAGCACTTCCGGTTAAAGAGGATGACATAGAGGTCATCGATCTAAATGCTATTCTGGCGAGTGTTATCAATGATGCTCAAGCCTCCGCTCCCAATAAAACGATTGATCTGGATATTGCCCAAGATCAATTTAAAGTATTAGATGCGTCTTTTACAGATACTTTACAAATAAGTGGCTGCTATCTGGAGCTACGAAGTGCTTTTAGTAATTTGCTGCAAAATGCGGTTAAGTACACTTCGCAAAATGGCCATATACAAGTTCAGTGCTTCCCTCACAACAACAACCTCGTAGTACGAATTGTTGATAATGGTGATGGTATTGATGCTGTGCATATCCCTAGACTGACCGAACGTTTTTATCGGGTTGATTCGAGTAGAACTTCATCAACGGGCGGTACAGGTCTTGGTCTCGCGATTGTTAAGCATATTCTGGCTCGCCACGAAGCAGAATTAGATATTCAAAGTGAAGTGGGCGTGGGTAGCCAGTTCTCCTGCCTGTTTCCATTAGAGCAGCTACATCATTGATAGCGGCCTACTGCTGATTTGGCTTGCGCCTCTGTCAAAACGGCTATTGAATGATGCTTTTAATTAAGACTTCTCGTTATTGCTAACGCTTATATATTTAACCAGCCAATTTAACTAACCATTCTAAGCCACTGTTTTAATGGCTTTTTACTTGCTTTTTA
>CAXAHI010000166.1:0-4201 GCA_963968645.1 uncultured Gammaproteobacteria bacterium
AAGAGAAAAGATCTTTGGGAGTGGCATGTTGCCATTAAGCCCGTTGCGGATTGTGCAAGCGATATTATGAATTCAGTCAATAAAACAGATAAAAATTGGAATGCTCGATTTAGTAGTCAGCGAGCTGTATTTTTTGGCATGCTTTTTTACATCTCTTTTATTTTGGCCAGCGTGTTATCACTGATTTATTTTCAGGTGACAGCACAAATGGCGATTGATACCTCGCTATTACAAATGGCTTTACTAAAGACTGCTTTTATTTTGTGGGTTATTGGCCTTATAGGTGCTTGGTTTTTTGCTCTTTATTATGATCGTTTTCGTTTGTCGCAGATGAAAGCCAGACTTAAAACGCAGCGACTTAAAGCTAAAATCGCTGAATACTCTGAAACTGATAGAGCGCTACAAGAAGCAAAAGCGGCTGCAGAAGCGGCTAACCAAGCGAAAAGCCGTTATTTGTCGGGTATTAGCCATGAATTACGCTCTCCTCTTAATTCACTACTCGGCTATGCCCAACTGTTAGAGAAGGATAATCACTTAAGTGATAAACATCGTGAATCTGTGCTGATTATTCGCCGTAGCGGTGAATACTTAGCAGATTTAATTGAAGGCTTGCTGGATATTTCTAAAATCGAGGCGGGCAGACTCGATATATTACCGAGCGAGGTACAGTTTCCTGCCTTGCTTGAGCAGATTGTTTCGATGTTTCAATTGCAGGCCGATAAAAAGCATATCGATTTTTCTTATGAGTTTGGCAGTAAATTACCTGAGTATGTGCGGGTTGATGAAAAGCATCTTCGTCAAATACTTATTAACTTATTATCGAATGCTATTAAGTTTACTACACAGGGCTCGGTTCGTTTTACTGTGGATTATCGCAGCGAAACAGCCATTTTTACTGTGGAGGATACTGGTAGAGGTATTGATATAGAGGATCAGGAGCGAATATTTGATCCCTTTGAGCAAGTGCATAATCCTGATTTTACTGCGGTACCCGGTACAGGATTGGGTTTAACGATTACGCGACTGCTAACAGAAATTATGGGTGGCGATATTTCTCTAACCAGTGAGTTAAATAAAGGCAGTGTTTTTAAAGTGCAGTTATTAATGGGCAGTGTCAGAGAGCCAACGCTTATTCCTGTTTCACAAAAAGATATTGAAGGTTATAGCGGTGATCGTAAGCTCTTAATGGTGGTTGACGATGATCCTGTTCATCGACAGATGATGATGAATATTTTGGAGCCTATAGGTTTTACCGTTACCGAAGCGAGTAATGCCATGGATTGCCTAGCTAAGACCGAGCAGTACTTACCCGATTTATTTATGTTAGATGTTTCTATGCCGGGGATGAATGGCTTGCAGCTAGCAAGAGCATTGCGCGATAAAAACATTCGTAAGCCCATTATTTTTATATCGGCGAATGTACGTGAAGGTGATGCCGTACAACATGAAGATTATGGTCAAGATGATTACCTGCCTAAGCCAATAAATATCGATTATTTGTTGGAAAAAATAGGTGCCATATTGGATCTTAATTGGCGTTATATGCGAGCACCAATAGCGTCGGCAGCGTCATTATCCTCTAACGATTTTGTTGAGAGTGATTATCCGCCTTTGTCGGATAGGCTAACGTTAAAAGGTATGGCCGAAGTAAAGTATGAAAAAGGCTTGGCCGACAGGATTAATCTATTAGAAGAATTAACATTAGCTTCGCCAGCCTTTATACGGCGCATTCGTGAATTATTAAAGCAGCAACAATTTATTGAAATAAGTAATCTTTTAGACAGATAGCTTTTAAATAGATAGATTTTTAGTGTGATGATTTTTAAAAGATAGTTTTTAAATAGATCAATTTAAATAGATAAACTTTTAAATAGGTAAAGAATGGCTATAAAAATCGAACAGAAAAAAAGTGTAGTGCTAGTGGTAGATGATGATACCGCAGCTGTCAGTGCGCTTAGTCAGTTATTGAACGCTGAAGGTCTAGCCGTGTTAGTGGCCTTAGAAGGGCAGCAAGCTATTACGATTACGGAGAATATTACGCCCGATATTATTTTGATGGATGCAAAAATGCCCGTTATGGACGGCTTTGATGCTTGTTTAGCGCTTAAATCCAATCCTGATTTAGAGCATATCCCCGTAATATTTATGACAGGCTTAAGTGATACCGAGCACGTGATAAAGGGTTTTGAGGTTGGCGGTATTGATTATATTACTAAGCCGATTAACCACAATGAATTGCTCGTTAGAATGCGTGCACACCTTGCGAGTGCTCAATCGACTATGCGTGCCAGAGAGGCGCTGGATGAGTCGGGTCATTATTTGTTTTCTGCTTATGCCAATGGAGAAATTCTATGGGCAACGCCGCATGCTTATGAGGCGTTTGAGTCGCTGGGTGTGTCAGGTAAGGGGAGTGCAGTTGCGCTGGCTAAGAAAATCAGTCAGTTAATTGGTGCAGAAGTGAAGCCTCAGCGCGGTGTGCGGATTGAAAAAGACGGTTTAGAATTTGATATTCGCTATGTTAATCAAGTAGCGCCTAATGAATATCTTTTACGTATTGTTGACCTTACCGGTGATTCTGATACTGCTTTGTTAAAAAAGGAATTTGCTTTGACGGATCGTGAATCTGATGTGTTGACTTGGATTAGTCAAGGTAAAACGAATCGGGAAATAGGCATCATTTTATCGATGAGTCCAAGAACAGTGAATAAGCATCTTGAGCAAATTTATAAGAAGTTAGGTGTGGAGAATAGAACAACTGCTGCGATTATTTCTTTAGGGGTGCTTAATAAGAGTCGTTAATTATTTTAAATGGCAGGGGTAAAGTACGAGGAGTATTAATAAGCAAGGGATGCTTTGAGTATATAAATCGACAGAATTAAAAAAGGCTGGCAGAACCAGCCAAGGGAGCACCACGCACCATGATTAACATGAGGCATGGAGATTCGGAAATTAAAAAGCCAAACAGACTAAATTTTGGAAAATTAAAAATTACTACAGAAAAAAAATATAAAGAGCTAAAAATAAAAATAAAAAAAAGAAATAAGACGTTAATGAGTTTATCTACAACCCTTTAAGCAAGGCAAAAAGGGCGTAGATAATCGATCATAGATTCAAATCAATACAACTTAATAAATTACTTAAGTGGAATTGAGTAAGACGCAACAACGGTTGCTTCTGGCTCATCAAAACCTGTTTGAGAATCAACGATTTTGCTAAAAGTAAACGCTAAGTTTTCAGTTGCTGAGTAAGTAACATCAAAGTGAGTTGAATCACCTGTTACTGAGTCTGCAACGTCAGCGCCTTCATCATGAACACCTATAGCAAAGCCAAAATCACCGGCTGAAACAGATGCTGAGTAGTAAGCATAATCTTCATTGAATGCATAACCACCCGTGCCGCCACTGATATTATCTTTATAAGTTAAAGATACAGGGCCTAAGCCGATATTTAAAATGGCTTCAGAGAAGTCACCTGGCTCTTCAGTTTTAGAAAACTGACCCGTTGGGTAAATATAAGTGATAACAGAAAGGTCATAGCTGATAGCGTCGCTTATTGATCCGCCGTAACCTGCGAATAAGTCATATTCTGTTCCAGCAGTCGCATCGCCAGATGAAACCCAAACGCCGGCGTAAAAGCCAGAGTTGCTATACACTAAATCAGCAGATATAGCAGCTGAACCTGTGCCCAGTTCAAAACCACGCCATAAGTAAGAGCTAGCAACAGTAGCTGATGCAGAAAGCTCGGCAGATGCACTAGTTGAAGCTAACATTCCGAATGGAACTGTTGCTGTCAATATAGCTATTTTCAAAGTATTGCTGAATTTTTTCATAGTGTTAATTCCCCAGAAGGTTAGTTATATAATCACGATTGCCTAGTGTTAATGGGCATAAATATCGAGCTCCTATAGCCATTGAATAAATAAATTGCTTTAAGAACCCACTGAGAATCATTCTATGGATTGCGCGATGTATTCCTATTCGCTTAAGTCACTAGCCATCTACGTCATATAACGCAGTCTCTAATGGGTGGAAAGTTGATGGTCGTCTGAGAGCGACTATTTATGGGGGAATCCCCCGATAAGGCTGGTATTTACAGGCGGCTGATATTGGAAAATATTGCTTGTTGAGTAGGGCGAAAGACGACTATTTACTTTTTGATAATTACCGGTACTTCTAAGGTCTCTTTTATTTGTTCCATAACC
>CAXAHI010000167.1:0-4166 GCA_963968645.1 uncultured Gammaproteobacteria bacterium
TGAGTTTGGTTACCAAGCGCATCTGCGGATGGACCGTATCTAAAAACTCACTCATCCCATCGCGCACATACTCTGACTCGCGATTATTGTGCGAAAACAACTTGAGAGTAATGATGTTGGTGTAACTATCAACTATTCGGCCAGTCATCAAAGAGCGAGCATCGGCCTGCGCCATAGCTATTTTTTTCATCTTTGGTACAAAATAGCGTTGGACCATGATGTAGAGTAAGAGCCAGATAATAAGCGGAACGCACAGACGCACATCAGCGCTTGCCACCAAAACCAGTGCAGTCGCTATATAGATGATGACGAATAACAATACATCAAGTAACTTCATCACCGTATCGCGAACAGCAAGTGCTGTCTGCATTACTTTTGTAGCTATACGCCCACTAAATTCATTCTGGAAAAAACCATAACTTTGATTAAGCAGATAACGGTGTGCCTGCCATCTAACGGTCATCGGGAAGTTGCCCATCAGTGTTTGATGAACAATCAGCGAACGCAAGCCATTAGCAACTGGAATTAAGACCAACATAAAAATGGCCATACCCATCAAGTAACTGCCAGACTCTTGCATAAAAGTTTTAGGATCACTGGTCGTTAGCCAGTCAACCACCTGACCCAAAATGCCGAATAAGAGCGCCTCAGAAATTGCCGTAATTGCCGTCAAACTCGCCATAATAAGTAGCCAAGGCTCCATACCTCGAGTGTAATAGCGGCAGAACTGATAGACACCTTCAGGTGGCCTTTGAGCGGTTTGCTTTGGAAAGGGGTTCACGAGGCGCTCAAAAAAACTAAACATTAACATTCCTTACAACAAATTTAGCGCCTTGCTCTAGAAGCGCTGAGCAACGGCCCGAATATACGAAATCTGGAACGCCAGAATGGCTAATCGATTAGCGCGACATGATACCAACTTGTGACCGTGTTTTAGGAAAATATAGGCCATAATAAAGTTTTCTTTTTACTCTAAAAACAGTAGGACTATGAGAACATCGTTTTTTCTTGCCACACGTCGTGTTTTAACATGGTTTGAGTAAAGAGTTCTGATTGTAAGAAAACCGTCAACCACTGCTGTAATTTCCGATAGTCTGTTTCATAAAACCAGCTCTGATCAACACCGGCGAATTGGCGGATAAATGGAAATATAGCAACATCGGCTAAGCTCACCTTATCACCTAATAAAAACGAGTTTTGCTCAAGTAAAGCTTCTAACTGGCCTAAAAATACCTCAGCATCAGTGCGGTACTCTTTAGGAGATTTTTCATGACCCAATCGCCCATACTTATAGCCATCAAGTGCAGTCTTAAATGCGGTATCGTTAATGTTAATCAATCTATCCGCAAGTCCTGGTTCATCGACGATCAACCAGTTGCGTGGGTCATTAACACCGGGATAGCTTCGGTTAATGGCCCAGCGCATAATATCTAAACTCTCATCTAAAATAGTCGCATCCTGCAACACTAAAACTGGCACGCTACCTTTTACTGAGGCCGCTAACATCGCGCTGGGCTTTTCATTCAACAACACCTCCCTAAGTTCGACCTGTATACTGCAATGAGCGAGCGACATGCGTGCCCTGATTGCAAATGGGCAGCGGCGAAACGAGTAAAGCACCGGTAAATTGTTGAGTGTATTTGGCATAGCCATCATACTAACGATTTAATAGGCACTATAAAACCTCACACTGAAGGAATATTCAGACAATGACCAATCGAGATTTTGATTTAATTATTTATGGAGCCAGCAGTTTCGTTGGCCAAATAATGACACGGTATCTAGCCGAACATATTGGTTTTAGCGGCACTGTCAAGTGGGCTATTGCAGGGCGCTCTTCCTCAAAACTGGAGCAACTACGATTATCGCTGGGAGCAGCAGCTGCCGAACTACCAATCATCATAGCTGACGCTGATGACGCAAGCGCACTGGCAGAGCTCTGCCAGTCAAGTAGAGTCATTGCTACTACGGTAGGTCCCTACGCCCTCTATGGAGAGCAAATGATTAAAGCCTGTGCAGAGAATGGTACAGACTACTGCGACCTTTGCGGTGAGGCCTATTGGATCAAGCGGATGATAGTCAAGTACGCGGATGCCGCTAAGGAATCTGGTGCTCGTATAGTCAGTTGCTGTGGATTTGACTCAATACCTTCAGATCTTGGCGTGTATTTTTTACAGCAGCAGGGACATAAGCGCTTTGATAAATATTTTAGCACTATTAAATTAGCGGTGAATGCTATGAAAGGCGGAGCATCAGGGGGTACATTAGCTAGTATGATTGAAGCGGTGAAAGCTGCAAAAAATGACCCTAAACTACGTAAAGAAATGAATAATCCATACATACTATGCCCTGAAAAATCAGATCTTCGTCATCCTCAGGTGAGTATAAAAGGTCCCGCGTTTGATACCGACTTTCAGCGCTGGTCGGCGCCTTTTATCATGGAAGCCATTAATGCTCGTGTGGTACTCCGCTCTAATATGCTGTTAGACATGGCTTATGGCGACGACTTTTTATACCGAGAACAAATGATGACCGGAAAAGGATTTAAAGGCAGAGTTTCGGCAATTGGCCTTACCGCGGGCCTAGGACTATTTGCGTTAAGCGTGATAATAAACCCTCTAAGGAAATTTATGCAGCGCTTTGTTCTACCAAAGCCTGGCGAAGGACCAAGTCCAGAAGCTCAATTAGCGGGGTATTTTGATATAAGTCTGCTGGGGCAAAATGGTGATGGGGAAACCCTAACAGTTAGAGTGACTGGAGATCGTGATCCCGGCTACGGGTGTACTGCAAAAATGCTTGCCCAAGCAAGCCTATGCTTGGCTTTTGATGTCACAAAAGAAGATTGTGGGGGTGGTTTTTTAACCCCCGCTACTGCAATGGGAGATCGACTTACAGAGCGTTTGATACAGCACGCCGGCATGACGTTTACTGTTGATTAGTACTAGTAAAGAATGGACAATAAAAAAAGCTCCGATTAAAAGATCGGGGCTTTTTTTCTTCTTAAGGGCCTAAAACTATTCCATAACGCGGTCTTTAATCACCATAATAATGATGGCCACGGCCGCCGCGCTAATAATATCACTTAAATTACCCAATATGGTCGTGATATAACCACCCACCACTGGCAGCCCGTCAGCAGCACCAGACATTGTTGTTAACGCTAATGCAAATATTAGGAAAAATGTTCTATTGTCTTTATCCGCTTGATCACTCAAAAAGCCTAATGCTACACCCAGTAATACCATAACCAATGCAGCTTCGGGAATGACGACAAAAGCGCCTATAACGGCTATCGCTAATGCTGCCAGTCTTACCACTTTTAATGCACTCATGTGACTACCCCTTTATTTATTTGATTAATTAATTTTTGAACAGCCAAATCAAGCTGGCACAGCTTGAATATAGCACGTAAATTAATAGCAAATAGATTATAAGTTATTGATTTATATGCTTTTTTGAATAAAATATTATTTTAAGGTATTCCGAGGGGGTCCCCTTTTGATAGAGGCACGTGCGTAACCATGATTAAAGGCAACTAAAGGGCTAGCAGTCGACTGCGGATAAAAGTTATTGTCTAGTCAGTTATCGACTCTTCCAAATGTTAAGGATAATCATTACCGCGATAATTAAACCAAGGCCGGATGAGCCAAGCGCCTGAATAACGCCTTGAACATTTGCCATAATGCCACCAAAGAAAGGGACATCTGGTCCAAACAAGCTCGACACAAGCACTGCAACAGCTAGTACTAATCCAAGTATCTCAGCGGCTTCCCACAAAAGTTTTTTTAGTTTTTTGAACATTTTTGACATGGTAATACCCTATCAATCGCTTTAGTGGAAAAGGGAACTCTTTCGAGCCCCCTTCACTTTATACCTTTTAAAATCTAATCGATTTTAGTCATCAACCATCCAGCAACCAGCAGTCCTACTAATCCTGCACTACCAAGCTGATCTACCAAGGCTAACGCATTATCTAACACGCCGCCTACGAATGGAACGTCGCCAAAAACTACACCGGCTGCCACACCAAAAACAATTAGAGACACTGCAAGTCCTGTTAGAGCGCCGACCACATCTTTAAGCATATTTAATGCATTCATTATGTTACCCCTTATTTTATTTTAGTAAATTAAAGTGTGATTGCATGGTGCGTTTACCAGCAAACA
>CAXAHI010000168.1:0-4117 GCA_963968645.1 uncultured Gammaproteobacteria bacterium
TGTTGAAGTAGACGAAAGCTTATTAGGTGGAGCGATTATTCGAGCCGGTGATCTGATCATAGATGGATCAGCCTTGGGTAAATTGAACAGACTGGCCAACGTTATAAACTAATGGCCTGTATAGAGGAATTAAGATGCAACTGAATTCAGCAGAAATTAGCGACCTAATTAAAAAGCGAATTGAAAGCTTTGATGGGGCTACTGAAGCACGTACAGAAGGAACTGTTGTCGGCGTTACCGACGGTATAGTACGTATCCATGGTTTAGCCGATGTAATGGCAGGCGAAATGTTAGAGTTTCCCGGAAATACTTATGGTATGGCACTTAACTTAGAGCGCGACTCTGTTGGTGCCGTGGTACTAGGGCCGTATCAGCATATTACTGAAGGCGACAGTGTTAAATGTACTGGCCGTATTTTAGAAGTACCTGTTGGCGAAAGCTTATTGGGTCGAGTTGTTGACTCATTAGGTAACCCAATTGATGGTAAGGGTGAAATTACCAGTGAAGCGACATCTCCTATTGAGAAAGTTGCGCCAGGTGTTATTTCACGTCAATCTGTTGATCAACCGCTTCAGTTAGGATTGAAATCAGTTGATGCGATGATTCCAGTGGGCCGTGGTCAACGAGAGCTAATTATCGGTGACCGTCAAACAGGTAAGACAGCGATAGCGATTGATGCGATTATTAATCAGAAAGGTACAGGTGTTAAATGTATTTATGTAGCGATTGGTCAAAAAGCATCTTCGATTGCTAATGTAGTACGTAAACTTGAAGAGCATGGTGCATTGGCACATACGACTATCGTTGCAGCAGCAGCATCTGACGCAGCAGCATTACAGTTCATTGCACCTTATGCGGGTTGCTCAATGGGTGAGTATTATCGCGATAAAGGTGAAGATGCTTTAATTATTTATGATGATTTAACCAAACAAGCATGGGCTTATCGCCAAATGTCCTTGTTATTACGTCGGCCACCAGGTCGCGAAGCATATCCAGGTGATGTCTTCTACATTCACTCTCGTTTATTAGAGCGTTCATCACGTGTTAGTGCAGATTATGTTGAGAAACAGACTGGTGGTTCAGTCACAGGTAAAACAGGTTCTTTAACGGCTTTACCCATCATTGAAACACAAGCTGGTGACGTTTCTGCCTTCGTGCCGACTAACGTTATATCAATTACTGATGGTCAAATATTTTTAGAAACAGATTTATTTAACTCGGGTATACGCCCTGCTATTAATGCTGGTTTGTCAGTATCTCGTGTTGGTGGCGCTGCTCAAACTAAAATCATTAAGAAGCTAGGTGGTGGTACACGCCTCGATTTAGCTCAATATCGTGAGTTAGCGGCGTTTGCTCAATTTGCTTCCGATCTTGATGAGGCAACTCGTAGCCAAATTCAACGTGGTCAACGTGTTACTGAGTTAATGAAGCAAGCACAGTACCAACCATTATCTATTGCCGAAATGTCAGTCTCTTTATTTGCGGCTAACGAAGGCTTTATTGATGATGTAGACGTTGAGAAAGTGGGCTCTTTTGAAGCGGCTTTATTGTCCTATATGAAGTCAAATGAAGCTGAGCTAATGACTAAAATTAATGATACTGGTGGCTTTGGTGATGATATTTCTGGCGGTATCCGTTCAGCAATTGAAAGCTTTAAGACAACAGGCAGCTGGTAAGCGGAGCATAAAGCATGGCTAGCGGTAAAGAGATACGGACTCAGATAGGCAGCATCAAAAATACGCAGAAGATCACGCGTGCGATGGAAATGGTGGCTGCAAGTAAGATGCGTAAAGCCCAAGAGCGAATGGCTGCAACGCGCCCTTACTCGGACAAAATTCATAATGTGATTCAGCATTTGGCTTTTGCACACCCAGAATACAAGCATGTCTATTTACAGGAGAGAGAAGAGAAAACACGAGTTGGTTATATAGTCGTCTCTTCCGATCGTGGGTTATGTGGCGGTCTGAATAATAATTTATTTAGGACCTTACTAAAAGATATTCAAGTTAAAGCAGATAAAGGTCTTGAAATCGATGTTTGTGCAATTGGTAAGAAAGCTACCAGTTTTTTTGGTCGTTTGCCGGTGACACTAGCAGCGCAAGTAACTCAATTAGGTGAAACACCGAGTGCAAATGAGCTAATTGGAAGTGTCAAAGTGATGCTCGATGCTTATGAATCAGGCCATATTGACAGTTTGTATCTAGTATTTAATGAGTTTGTAAATACGATGACACAAGAAAATAAAATTATGCAGCTATTGCCTAATAAGCCTGAAGCGCCAGATGAAGAATTAAAACATCATTGGGATTATATCTATGAACCTGATGCTAAAGAAGTGCTAGATAACCTTCTGGTTCGTTACATGGAGTCGTTGGTTTATCAAGGCGTAGTTGAGAATGCGGCTTGTGAACAAGCATCTCGAATGGTTGCTATGAAAAGTGCATCGGATAATGCGGGTGATCTTATTGATGACTTGCAACTGGTTTATAACAAAGCGCGTCAAGCAGCTATTACACAAGAAATATCAGAAATTGTTGCTGGTGCGGCAGCGGTATAAAGTAAATAACACGGGTTTAATCACCTAAATGTATTGAAAGAGGAAGCAAGATGAGCTCTGGAAAGATTGTACAAATTATCGGTGCGGTCGTCGACGTGGAATTTCCGCGTGACAGCATACCTAAAGTTTACGATGCCTTGATGGTTGAAGAAGAAGGCTTAACGCTTGAAGTTCAGCAGCAGCTAGGTGATGGTGTTGTCCGCGCGATTGCGATGGGTGTCACTGATGGCCTTAAACGTGACTTGGCGGTATCCAATACCGGTGAAACTATTCAAGTGCCGGTTGGCCAGAAAACGCTGGGCCGGATAATGGATGTCCTAGGTAACCCTATCGATGAAAAGGGTGATATCGGTGAAGAAGTTAAATGGGGTATTCACCGTAAATCTCCAGATTTTGATGAGCTTGCTGCGAGTAATGAGCTATTAGAAACTGGTATCAAGGTTATTGATTTAGTTTGTCCTTTTGCTAAGGGCGGTAAAGTTGGTCTGTTTGGCGGTGCTGGAGTTGGTAAAACTGTCAATATGATGGAGCTCATCCGTAACATAGCGATTGAACACAGTGGTTTCTCTGTATTTGCCGGTGTGGGTGAGCGTACTCGTGAAGGTAATGATTTCTATCATGAAATGACAGATTCAAACGTAATTGATAAAGTTTCGTTGGTTTATGGTCAAATGAACGAGCCTCCAGGTAACCGTTTACGTGTTGCTTTGACAGGCCTCACAATGGCAGAATTCTTCCGAGATGAAGGCCGTGATGTTTTATTCTTCGTCGATAATATTTATCGCTACACTTTGGCCGGTACAGAAGTATCAGCTTTGTTGGGCCGTATGCCATCAGCAGTAGGTTACCAACCAACTCTAGCCGAAGAAATGGGTGTATTACAAGAACGTATTACCTCAACGAAAACAGGCTCTATTACTTCTATCCAAGCTGTTTATGTACCAGCAGATGATTTAACAGATCCATCGCCTGCAACGACATTTGCTCACTTAGATGCAACAGTTGTGTTGTCTCGCTCGATTGCCGAGTTAGGTATATATCCAGCAATTGATCCGTTAGATTCAACCAGTCGTCAATTAGATCCTTTAGTGATTGGTAATGATCATTATGACGTGGCACGAGGTGTTCAAGGTACATTACAGCGTTATAAAGAATTGAAAGATATTATAGCAATTTTAGGTATGGATGAATTATCAGAAGAAGATAAACAGACAGTCACCCGAGCTCGTAAGATCCAGCGTTTCTTGTCTCAGCCTTTCTTTGTTGCTGAAGTCTTTACTGGTAGCCCAGGTAAATATGTCTCATTGAAAGATACTATCGCTGGCTTTAAAGGTATTTTAAATGGTGATTATGATGCCTTACCAGAACAAGCTTTTTATATGGTTGGTAGCATTGATGAAGCTGTCGAAAAAGCTACTAAGCTTTAATAGGCTATAAGGAGAACAATCATGGCGAAGACTATACATGTTGATATTGTAAGTGCTGAAAAAGAGATATACTCTGGCTTAGTCGATGCTGTGTTTGCTAGAGCATCAATGGGTGAAATTGGTATTTACCCTC
>CAXAHI010000169.1:0-4066 GCA_963968645.1 uncultured Gammaproteobacteria bacterium
TTAAGCCATAGTTAAGCCATAGTTAAGCCAAAATTAAGCCAAGACCTAGCTATTGAATTTGCATTTAAGACGTTAAAATTCGACTCGCGAAGTGATACCTATAACTGTTGTGCGCGCTCACGATTAGCAGTCAGAATAGTCTCAATCATACTGATTAAACCGGCATCTGTTGCGGGTTCCTTTTTCAAGAACCAATTATAAAGCTCTTGGTCTTCACAGCTCAACAAGCGTCGATATAATGCCTGACCATCAGCATCGAGTAATCGATAGCTGTTTCTCACAAAAGGCTCTAACACCAAGTCGAGCTCTAACATTCCACGACGGCTATGCCAGATTACCCGATTAAACTCTGCTCTTTCTAAATCTGTCTTGAAATCATTCATCAGGCTATCATACCCTATCCTTTACGTTACTGCCCTCTCAGCGACGAAGCAAAGCGGAAAATAAGTGATATTAGTTTTGATATAGTGAAGCTTTATCCACGAATTGATATTGTTTAAGATGGCAAGCTAAACGACAATGAGTCAGTAGAAACAAGTACACCCTAAGTCTTATTTTTAAGCAGGAACAATGCATGTCAGCTTCATCAATCACGCTGGAAACTTGGTGGCAAGATAGCCTCGGCGCTTTGCCTGCGCACAGCCACCACAATGGGCAAAGCTATTTTGATAGCGAACCTTACTTTACGGGCTTAATCAATGCAGCCAGCATTCACCCATTACACCAGCTTGGCCTTATTAGCATTGAAGGCCCAGATGCCAGCCGTTTTTTACAAGGCCAGCTAACAGCCGATGTTGAAGCCTTAGCAATAGGTGAATCCACATTAGCCGCTCACTGCGACCCTAAAGGCCGCATGCATGCAAACTTTTATTTATACTGCGCAGCCAATGATCATTATTTATTACAACTGCCCATAGCTGTTGTCAGTACAGCGCTAGCCGCACTCAATAAATACGCGGTATTTTCGAAGGCAACATTAACCGATATGTCTGATCAGTATGCTGCTTTTGGATTTGCTAATATTAATGCCGACCCAGTTAATACTGATGTATTCGCCTCTTTAAAAATCAGCAACAATGAATCGGTGCAATGGATTAAAAGAACCGCTATCGATAGCTTCATTGATAGCCTTGAGACTATAGATGCACAATGGTGTGGCTCTGCTGCTTGGGAGTATCGATGGATTACCGCCGGTGTCAGCTTTGTACAGCCGCAAACCGTCGGTGAATTTATTCCGCAAATGTTCAACTTGGATTACTTAGGTGGCATTAGCTTTACCAAAGGTTGCTATACCGGCCAAGAAATTATTGCGCGCATGAAATACCGTGGCAAGGTTAAGCGCCGCTGCTTTCCTTTTGCGACAACTTCCGCGAACAGTCAGATTGGCATCGGCGATGAATGCTTAAATGATGAAGGACAATTAGTAGGAATCGTAGTAAGTGTTGCAAGCGATCTTAAAAACACATCAGTAATACAAAGCTATGGCATAGTCGCTATTAAAGTTACTGCAGCAGCACAAGCATCATTATCTATTAAAGACAAAACGACAATCAATATCACGGCACTTCCTTATGCCATTGATAGCGATAATGAATAGCTAGAATCAATAGCAACGAATAAGCCTTTATAAAGGAAACACTCAATGCAATTATTTGGTCACCGCGGCGCAGCAGGTGAAGCGCCCGAAAATACTATTGCAGGTGTTCGCCATGCTATTGAACGTGGCGTAAGACGAGTTGAAATTGATTTGCGCTTATCGGCGGATCAACAAATAGTTATTGTGCATGACAGTAACGCTAAAAGAACAACAGGCGTTAATCAGAAAATTGCTCGTTTAACGGCTAGTGAACTCAGCCGCCTAGATGCCAGACAATTTGGTACGCCTTGGTCGAAAAAAACAGCTTGCGGTATACCAACACTGCAGCGCTATCTTAAAAATACGCCAGAAATACAGTGCTATCAATTAGAAGTAAAATTAGACAAAAGCAGTGAACATGCTTTAATGATTGAAAAGATCGGTGCTTTATTCCCAACAAAAAGCAGCACAAAAAAAATTGTCGTCACTTCTTTTGATTATCCCTTTCTCGCAAAATTGCGTCAGCAATTTCCTCATATTCCTATTGGCGTCATTAGTTATAAAACTAACGCCCTGTCTATTGCTCGTGATTTAGATTGCCAATATTTTTGCATTAACACAAAAATTGCTAAGCCAAAATTCATTGAAAAAGTTAAAAAAACGGATATGCATTTATCGATTTGGACAGTGAATAACCCTGAACAAATAACAGCGTTTTATCAGTTAGGCGTCGACAGTATTATTAGCGACTACCCTTCGATGGCTTTACCGCTAATCAACAGCCTGAGTCGTAAAAAATAGCTTATTGAATATTAAACCTTACGACCCCAACAATAAAAATAAATCACTGCCGTTAACCATAATCCAAACGGTAAAATAGTATGATGAAAAACATCAAACCATTCCGTTGCATGAATATCAATCCATAATAAGAAGCTAATACGTACAAGATTAAACAAGTACATTAGCGCCACACCAAGAACAATACCGATGACTTTATCTTTAATACTGCATTGGTAAGCGATAATAACAGCGACTAAAACGCTGTGGATTCGCAATGCATCGCAACCCTCAACAACAGTAACAGTAGGCCCTGCAGCACTGACCATTGTCCGGCCTTTTAAGGCAACCTCTTCACCCACTAGATTAAGCAACTGAGTAGAGAGATCGGCACAAACAGTTAAATAAGTATAAAAAGCAGGTGAATGGACATACAGCTGAAAATAGATAAGTTGCAAAATAGCAAAGACAAATGCCGCGCCGCCGACAAAACTTAATGAATCACCGTATTCATGCAAAAATGTGTCAAAGGCTGATGGTTTAGACTTATTATTATCGTTATTCAAAAGAATCCCTTAATCAATAGCGCATAGAAGTTAAATTGTAGTGCATATCTATCGGTTCAAGCCAGTTAAACACACTACTTCTTGTGTCCAGTTTTATTTCTAGTAAACTGCCCACCTGCTTATGAAAGACCAATATCATGAGTAAATACTATATTTTGTATTATTAAGCGTGGAGCAACACCAAAATGGGTAGAGCGTACCAAAACCGTAAAGATTCAATGGCGAAGACTTCCGATGCTAAAGCACGGGTCTATAGCAAATATGGTCGTGAAATTTACGTAGTTGCCAAAGCTGGCGGCGTTGACCCTGATGGCAATCTATCTCTACGCGGCCTTATTGATCGTGCTAAAAAAGATCAAGTGCCTACCCATGTTATTGAAAAAGCCATTGAGAAAGCCAAAGGTGGTGGCGGTGAAGATTTTGAGACTGCGCGTTATGAGGGCTTTGGCCCTGGTGGCTGCATGGTGATTGTCGATTGTCTTACCGATAATGCGACACGGACCTTTAACGATGTCCGTTTATGCTTTACTAAGAATAATTGCAAAATTGGCACGCAAGGCAGTGTTAGTCATATGTTTGATCACTCGACGATTCTGGCGTTTAAAGGCCAAGATGAAGAAGCTATATTTGAAGCATTGATGATGGCTGATGTTGATGTTGCCGATATTGAAACTGAAGATGATTTGGTGACTGTATTTGCGCCTAATACGGAATATGGTAAAGCGAAACATGCGCTGGCAGATGCTTTTGGTGAGTTGACTTTTGAGGTTGATGAGATTCAGTTTTTGCCGCAAAATTTGACGGAAGTGACTGGGGAAGATGCTGAAACTTTGGATAAGTTTTTGGATATGCTGAATGATTTGGATGATGTTCAGAATGTTTATTTGAATGTTGAGCTTTAAATTTGTTGGCTGGGGGTTTTTAAATTTTAAGTTTTAAGTTCAAGGGTGTCGGGTTTGGCTCAGCATGCCAGAATCTAGATCTTTAAACTCTGTCTGATATTGTTTTTATATTCTGGTTGTTTATTTTATTTTTTAGCGTTTTCAATCAAGACCGTCGGGGGTGGCCCGACATGCCAGTCACTTTTCTTGATTCGCTACGCTCACCCTACGGGACGCCCTTCAGGCGCGCAGCAAAAAACGCT
>CAXAHI010000170.1:0-4015 GCA_963968645.1 uncultured Gammaproteobacteria bacterium
TGAATAGCATGCCCAAAACATGAATAGTACAGGTATAAAAAAACCGCCACAATGGTGACGGTTTTTAAAAGTTTTGGCTAGTGTGCTTCGTTTTGTATGAAAGGCTTAAGCGGCCATAGCGGTTTTCAGTTTTTTCATCGCATTTTTTTCTAATTGACGAATTCGCTCAGCAGATACTTCATATTTAGCTGCCAGTTCATGCAAGGTGGCTTTGTTTTCTTCATTTAACCAGCGTGCTTGAAGAATATCGAGGCTACGTTCATCGAGTACGCTCATTGCCGATCTTAAGCTGTTGGCTTGTTGTCCAGCCCACTGTTTTTCTTCGACAGCTAATGAGGGGTCTGTGCTGTGGTCTTCTAAATAATAGGCCGGCGCATTACTGGCTTTCTCATCATCCGCATCGGCGGGCGCATCAAAGCCAAGGTCATAAGAAGAGAGTCGACCTTCCATTTGCTGTACGTCTTTAACGTTAACGCCAAGATCATTAGCAATGGCATGTGCTTCATCATTGCTTAACCAAGACAGGCGTTTTTTGGCGCCTCGCAGGTTAAAAAATAATTTGCGTTGTGCCTTGGTGGTCGCAATTTTAACGATGCGCCAATTACGTAGAATGTATTCGTGAATTTCAGCTTTAATCCAATGCACAGCAAAAGAAACAAGGCGAACGCCTTTATCGGGATCGAAGCGTTTTACCGCTTTCATAAGGCCGACATTGCCTTCTTGGATTAAATCGGCAAGGCCTAGGCCATAGCCATTGTAAGATTTAGCGATATGCACGACAAAGCGCAAGTGCGCCATAACTAATTCTCGTGCAGCATTTAGATCATCATCAAACGCTAAACGTCTACCGAGTTCCTGCTCGCGCTCAAGCGTGAGTATGTCAAAGCCGCTAACGGTTTGCATATACGCATTGACGTTGCCGCCGGGCGTGAGGACTGGAATGGTTTGAAGTTGCGTGTTCATAATAATGTCTGTATGCGTGCCTTTTGTTTGTTATATAAATTATGAGCGTTTGGCTAAATCCAAACGTCACAATTAAAAATGAGTCTTAAAAACCCTTTGCCGCTTATTGATATGGTGGCGGTTTTGAATTTTTAAAGTGGTTAATTTAAATACAATGCAAATAAGTCTTCACTACTCTTAAATTCACTATTGAGTTCCAACCATTTTCAAAATGGCCAACAATTTTAGCACTCTTAATCTTAGAGTGCGAATGTAACAAAAGTTCATGCAAAGTATTGATACTTAAAGGTATACGGTAGATATATGAGGATTGTTAGCAATTGGAGCAGCGGGCTGGTGAAAAATTGTGAGCGAGTGCCTAAATTGCTATTGAGTTCCTCATTAACGCGGCTCTAAGGCCCGAATATGCTGACTTGCGGCTAGCCAAGCCCCTAGCCAACCGAGCATGGCGCCCATTAATACAAGTGTAATACTGTTAGTGAATCCGAGACCGGCTAATACAATATCGCCGCCATAAACCAATGATAGTGACTCTATGGCGCTAGTGAGCGCATACTTGCATATATTGATAAGCGTGAGAGCCATGAGGGCTCCACCGATACCAAACCATAGGCCCATATACAGAAAGGGTCGTCGTACAAAGGCATTAGTAGCGCCAATGAGCTTAGTGACAATAATCTCTTCTCGACGGCTATCGATGGCGAGTTTGATGGTGTTACCAACCACCAATACGACGCCAATAGCCAATAGCGCAGTCAGTACCGCGGCTACTTGCTGGGCTAGGCCGATAATAGCGTGCAGTTTTTGTAGCCACTCTAAGTCAATCTTGGCGGTGGCGACACCTTCTAATGCGGTAGCTTTTTTTCTCAGCCTTTCTGCCTGATTTACGGTAAGTGATTGCTCACTCATAATGGCAACTACTACGCCGGGCAATGGGTTTTGTGGAAGGCTGTCGATAATCTCTGCAAAGCCTTCCATTGCCTTAAAGCTGTCTTTGGCTTCTTGCGGTGATACATAGCGAGTACTGGTTACGCTGTCCCAGCCCGCGATTTGAGTGGCAAGCTTACGGCCTTCTGAATCGCTAATGCCGTTTTGAAGATAAAGACTCATCTGCACATGGTCATTCGCTTGACCGGTCAGTTGAGCGACATTAGTAATGGCAATGTTCAACGCGGCAGGAAGGGTAATAGCAATGGCCAGTACCAGCATAGTCAGCACGCTTGATATGGGCGTGCTGATTAATCGCTTAATGCTTTGTGTCGCCACTAGGCGATGATGGCTACGCCACGATTGGATTCGACTCGCGACAGAATGGTTTGAGGAATTGATTCCTTGTCCAGAGTCAGATCGGTTTTCACCTGTGCGTCGATTGGCTTTGGTTGATTTAAACATGGCTTAGTTATCGTCCATGTTAGTGTCGGTAGTTGGTGCCTGTTTAGGCGCTCCATTACCGATTAAAGAGCCGTCTCGTAAAATCAGAGAGCGGTGATGCATTCTGGCGATCAAAGCTAAATCATGAGTGGCGACCAATACGGTGACGCCAACCTGATTAAACTCTTTAAACAGCTGCATAATTTCAGCACTGAGCGCAGGGTCTAAGTTACCGGTGGGTTCATCAGCAAGAAGAAAGGGAGGTTTGTTGACCACTGCGCGAGCAATACCAATACGCTGTTGCTCACCACCCGATAACATTTGCGGATTCATTTTTTCTTTGTGGAGCAGCTTCACTTTATCCAGCGCACCGCGAACTCGACGGCCAATATCTCTGGGATGATACCCAGCCACAATTAATGGCAGCGCCACATTGTCGTAAACCGAGCGATCAAATAATAATTGGTGGTTTTGATGGACAACACCCATTTTGCGGCGCAGCAACGGAACATGTCGCTTAGAGAGCTTGGCAAGATTTTGATTGTCAATCCAGACTTCACCTGCAGAGGCGCGCTCCATCAACATAATCAATTTGAGTAGAGTGCTTTTTCCTGCGCCAGAATGACCGGTTAAAAAAGCCATTTCGCCGGCGTCCAGCTCAAAGCTGACATTAGACAGTGCCTCTTGACCTGAATCGTAGCGTTTAGTGACGCCATCAAAGCGTATCATTAGACATCCGTACCACTAAAAATAGCGTTAACAAATTCATTGGCATCAAAGGGCCGTAGGTCATCGACTTGTTCGCCTATGCCAATAAAGCGAATCGGTAATTGCAGTTTTTCACTAATCGCAAAAAGAACGCCGCCTTTGGCAGTACCATCCAATTTAGTGACGGCTAAGCCAGTAACGCCAATAATGGATTGGAATTTTTCAGCCTGTGCTATGGCGTTTTGCCCCGTGGTGGCATCCAGTACTAATAAAATTTCTTGTGGTGCGGCGGCATCAATTTTACCCATAACGCGAACCACTTTTTTTAACTCTTCCATTAAGTTGTCTTTGTTGTGTAAGCGGCCAGCGGTATCGGCAATAAGAACATCAGCCCCTTTAGATTTAGCCGATTGTAAGGCATCAAAGATAACTGAGGCACTGTCTGCTCCGGTATGCTGCGCGACTACGGGCACATCATTACGCTCGCCCCAAACTTGCAATTGTTCAACGGCAGCGGCGCGGTAGGTATCACCTGCGGCTAACATAACGGATAAGCCTTGCTGCTGAAAGCGTTTGGCTAACTTGCCGATAGTCGTTGTTTTGCCGGCGCCATTAACGCCTACCACTAAAATAACATATGGTGACTGTGTGCGGTCTATGACGAAGGGCTGGTCGCTAGGACTTAGCGTGGCGGCCAGCTCTGTTTTGAGTTGCTCGTAGAGCGCGTCTGAATTTAATAATGCTTCACGCTCAATGCTGTCGGCGAGCTTTGCCATAATGCGAGTGGTGGTATCGATACCGACATCGGAGATAAGCAATTGTGTTTCAATTTCTTCGAGTAACTCGTCATCAATTTCTTTTTTGCCGAGTAATAAGCGGCCTAGGCCATCACCCAGTGAGCTACTGGTTTTACTTAGCTTGCCCGATAAACGCTGCAAGAAGCCTTTGGGCTTTGCTTCGCTAATGGCTTTTG
>CAXAHI010000171.1:0-3909 GCA_963968645.1 uncultured Gammaproteobacteria bacterium
GAATAAAACCACCCCAAAGCGAATAGGTTATATCGGGGTCAATCTTCGTCAGATTGTGTGCTTTCTTTTGGTTACTTTTCTTTACACAAGTAAAGAAAAGTGACTGGCATGTCGGGCCACCCCCGACGACCTTGAACTTAAAACTTCAACAAGAGAAATGAAATATCAGAATATACGATCATAACTAAAAGCTCGTGCACAAGACTCAGGCTCCTGGCTGTCGGGCCACCCCCGACGACCTTGACTTTAAAACTCAAAAAAATAAAACTAAAAAACCAGAATATGAGAATACTATCAGATACAGCTTAAAAATCTAGATTCTGGCTGTCGGGCCACCCCGCCTCAACCAAACCCCATCGATACATAAATCAAAAAAAACGCCACAAAAACAATCATCGCTAGCGTTTTAACAATATTTTTTACAACACTCTTATCTTCAGCATGCATAACCAACTCCCTCATCATATTAAAAACCAATAACACAATAACGAAAGCTGAAGCCCATAACGTTGATCCAAATCAAGCACGCGCCACTTAACATAAAAGCAGGAACAGTAAACAGCGAAATTTATATCGCCGCCATCTTCGCGCCGCCCGCAACACGTAAACCATCCATATCTAAAATAGTAATATCTTTATTGTTAACCAACAAAACCTGCTGTTTTTGCAAGCGACTAAACACCCGACTAATTGTCTCTACTGTTAGCCCTAAATAATTACCCATATCACCTCGCGACATTGGCAGTCTAAACTCCGCTCCAGATAAACGATTCCGAGACTTTCGCTTAGAAAGCATCAATAGAAAAGTAGCGACGCGCTGATCGGCATGACTCTTACCTAACAACGCCATTAAACGTCGATCTTCGACGATTTCTTGACTCATTATTTGAAAACAGTTTTGCTGCAACGATGGGATAATCTGACTTAACTCACCTAAGTAATTAAAAGGAATTTGACATACTGAAGACGTTTCCATAGCAACAGCAGAGCTAGCATGTTGGCTTTGACCAATACCATCCATCCCCAATACCTCACCCGGAAAATAAAACCCAGTCACTAATTCGTCGCCGTCTTCATCAATAGAATAGGATTTAATACTGCCAGAACGCACAGCAAAAATAGAGGAGAAAGAATCATGCTGGCGGTAAATATGATCACCTTTATGCAAGGGCTTGCCGCGCGTAATAATATTGTCTAGCTTTTCTATATCGCCAGTTTCTAGCGTAATAGGTAGACACACCTCTCTTAACGAGCAGTCAAGACATGAAACCCGCTGGTTGTGCGGGCAATTTGATCGCGTATCCATAAGCACCTCCTAAAAAAGGAAGGCTTATGATGAGATACAAGCTAAACCTAGGTCAACTAACATTCGTGCTTATCTAGGCTAAACAGCTATGATTTTACATTTACTAAATAACAAGCAAATCTGAGCTCGCATCCTGAGCGGCATGATGAATAATTTGCTCTGCCGTATTACCAATAACTTTTCCGTAAACACCTTTTCGGCCCATTGACCCTACCACCACACATTGAGCCTTTAATTTCCTCGCAAAGTTATTCACCACCTGCCATGGCTCACCCTCTTTGATGTGCAAATGCTTTTTATCAATATCATAGGCATCAAACCAGGATTTCGCTTGCTCACGCACTTCATTTTCGACTTGATGTATTTTAGCCGTCACATCGATCAAATCAAAATCTTTTACCAAAGTGGGGATTTTTATTGCATAACAGCAATGCAAAACGGCATCGGTCTGTACGGCCAACTGAAAAGCAGACTCTAGCAAAGCGTTATTGAGTAATTGCTTTTCTTTTCGCTGCGAACGAAGGTCCAATGCCACTAACACTATCTTTTTAGCGGCATGAGCTTTCGCTGACACACAGTAAACAGGTACTTTCGACTCACGAAACAGCAACCAATCGGTTGGTGTATAAAATAATGACTCGCTACGGTGGCCTGTTTTAATAATTAAATCATAATGCGTTTTCTCACAGTGCGATAGAACCCATTCATGAATATGCTTTTCCCAGACAATTTCATGGCTAATATTTTGGCTTGGCTTATTGGCTTTAATGAATTCATCCCATTTTCTTTGTGTATGCTGAATCACTAAATCTTTTAGGCTAAAGTTTTTTCCCTCTCCATTGGAATCACTCTCAAGCTCATTTAATGGCTCAAAACAAAAAGACACAATATGAATGTCAGCCACTGTAAGCCGCGCCAGTTCAAGCGACTTATGAAAAGCACATTGATCACTTCCCACTCTATCTGCTATTACCAATATTTTCTTCATTAGGTCCAACCTCCATTCGGATTTAATATCTACCAGTTACTTTTTAATTCTCACCGCTAATACATCACATTCCGCATGGTGTAGCACGCCATCTGCTGTAGAGCCGAGCAATAATGCAACGCCATGTTTCCCATGACTGCCCAATATAATAAGATCAATTTCTTCACGTTCAGCCACTTCAATAATCAAATCCGTAGGTCGTCCAAACTCCACTACGACTTTTGCTTCATTTAACTGATGCTCTTTAGCCATAGACTCCAGCTTTGGCAATAAATTTTCTCGAACATCATTAAAATCAATATAATACTCAGGACCACCATAGGCGCCGCCACCATAAACACCGGCATAAGTTGGCACAGGAAAATGGCCTACATTTAATAAAAAGATATTGTTTTTTTGATGACACTGACAAGAACAATCATCATTACAATTACAGTTGCAATTAACACCGGCTAGCTCTGCAGCCTTAGCTAACACCTGTTCACTGCCACCTTCAAGATCAATAGCCACTAATATATTTTTATACATAACGTTCCCCTCTCTATAAACTTAAATATAAGCCAATTAAATAATGGTTGTTACAATGCACTTTTAGCATTCCTGCCTTAAAAAATTATTCGAAAAACAATATAAGGAACAAGATTAAAAAATATAATGAACAATTTAAAACCACCCAAAAAAACATATTGTATGGCGCTAAATTGATTTTCTGTAAAATCAAACCATGCACTGGAATGACGATAAATCCATTGTGGTGCGAGTAAAACAATACCCGCCCAGTAAACAAAAACACAAACATTTAGAATGGTGCACCAACCAAAAAAAGCGATCAAACTATTGCTATCCATAACAATCTCCAACGATTCTATTAAGTTTAAAATTAACTAACCCTAAACCACTTTATTGTCAAAACCCGCTTTAGTAAGCTCAAGCCATTCAAACGCATCATCGCTACTATCAAAAAAACAGATTTCACCCGCAATAAACCATGCCCCAATCTTTGCGCTAATCATTTGCCAGCGCTGATGGCCAACAATAGCGATTTTTACAAACTCACGACCATGAGGCAGTCCCAATTTGAAATCGTCCCATGCGGCACGTAAATCCCAGCCATCAAATTCTGTCGCATCAATAAAAACCTTGACCTTGGCATCTTGGACGCCATTTAATGCTGAGTCGATTAGTGGCGTCATCAGCTTATAATCTTCATGAGTCAGCCTACCCACACATTTTAAGGTCAAGAAAAAGTGAGTATTGATGCGCTCAATACCGATTGTCAGGCCGTGACGAAGGATTTTCATTTTGAGACGCCTCTGTACCGATGATTACTATAAATGGATACGTTTGAGGGGAGTTTAATCTGTGTAGATTTAGGGGGATTGATTTTGATCAATAAATTTGAGAGTTTTAAATTCATTAAAGTAATGACTTTAAAACGTTTAGTATCAAGGTCGTCGGGGATGGGGTGAGAGCTGGAAGCCAGTTCTTTAGAACTCAGAGTTTTGTGTGTAAGCTTTTAGTGGTGATGGGGCATTCTTAGGTTTTACTTTTATTTTTATAGTTTTCAATCAAGACCGTCGGGGGTGGCCCGACATGCCAGTCACTTTTCTTTGCT
>CAXAHI010000172.1:0-3905 GCA_963968645.1 uncultured Gammaproteobacteria bacterium
GCTCTAACTAAAGTCAAGTCGCTCTAACTAAAAATAGCGCATGCACGTTCTTTTACTGAGGCTTATCAAAAAATATTTTCTTAGCCAGTGCTAAACCTTTAAAGCCACCCAATTGAATAGCAGTAATTAACCCTGCCATCATCGCACCCACCACACCGCAACTCAGTACATCTTGTCCGGTTAAATATAAACCTTTTATGTCTGTTTTAGGTTTTAACCATTGCTGCTCAAAACGTTTGGGATCATGTTGCAAACCGTATATTTCGCCTTGTTCGTAACGACAGAAAAAATCAGTCGACAAGGTTGTAGAAAGTTCATAGAAATCAATCTTATCTTTTAAATGCGGCAGCTTTTCAAATAAATAATCTAATAATCGCTGAGATAACTTTTCTTTAAGCGCATTGTAATCATCGCCGCGATTCCCCCAAGGCTTATCTTGCCATTGGGCAAACCATTCATGCATACACGGCGCAACGATCTCAATCGTAGCTTTACCTGGATAGCGATTACTGAAGTCAGGATCTTTCGCCGATGGGAATGAAATATAAACCATCGGTAAAACGGTATCATCACTATAGTGGTGGTTTTCTTTAAACGCATCGCATACCGATTCATAGTTTTCGTTAGGGTAAATCCAGAAATTCGTTTTGGGTAGTTGTAAATTTTCTGCAGTATCTTTAATACCAATATAAAGACAAATACTCGCCATGGAGCGAGACACACTTTGGATTTTTTCGAGATAGTCTGCGCGCTGTGCAGTGGTGTCATCTAACAAATGGTTAAAGGTATTAAATACACCGGCATTACTGATCACTGTCGATGCGTTGATGATATGACCATCGGCCATTCGAACACCGGTAACGCCTTTTTTATTGGTTAATATTTTTTCGACCGAAGCATAGGTAAACACTTCACCACCGGTTGATTGAATGACAGGAATAATGGTTTTTGCCATTTGCGATGCACCACCAATAGGGTAGTAACCGCCATGCATATAGTGCTGCGCAATAAGACTGTGTATGACAAAACTGGATTCGGCCGGTGGCATACCACAGTCGCCCCACTGGCAAGTGAGCACGGCAATAAGCATTTGATTGCTGGTTACACTTTCAAGCACTTCGCGTGTTGTTTTTGAAAATGCCTTTGGAGGCTGCTTATTGAAAAATACACTGGCTATGCCTTTTAACCATGCAGGCATAATTTTGCCAATGGTGTGTGATTGCATGGCTGCTTTGATAGTACGCATATGAGCAAGGTATTGATCAATCGCTTGCTCTTCATCAGGAAAGGCATCGACTAAGGCTTGTCGATAAGCAACCTTGCCGGCTTTTAAGCCAAAAGTTTTATCGCCAATAAATGCGCGATCAAATTCATCATTCATTGGCGCCCACTTAAGGTTACCGTTAGTAATGTAATCGAATAAACGTTTGCCGGTAGAGCGGGTGCTCCCCATGTCGCCAATATAATGAACGCCTACATCCCATTCATAGCCATTGCGTTCATAGCTGTGAGTAAAGCCGCCGGCGGTGTAATGCTGTTCTAATACGCAGACCTTCTTACCCATTTTAGCCAGACAGGCAGCGGTTGTTAGGCCGCCAATCCCCGAGCCAATAACAACAGCATCATAGTGTGGTTCTAGACGGTTAGCGCGGTAGCGTCGTCCGACGCGAAGTGTACTGGCAGATGTCGTCATGATTTTCTCTATGCCTCGTTGTTTTTATTTTATGGGGCTACTTCTATTTTATAAGGCTACTTTGCTGCTATTGATTAATACATTGACGTAAACGCCATAAAGGAACCAGCAATAGAATGGCGACCATACTATTAAGTATGATTGCGCCAGTGGCACCGTGTGATCCTGAATAGCTCGTATCACCAATATACCAAACCAATACCGCAGCAATCATGCCGCGCCATAAATAGAGGCTGGGTGCTTTTATAAAGGTATTAATTAAAAGTAGAAGCAATATGCCCCAGCTGGCGACGGTTGGGCCAAATAAGGTAATTAAATAGCTGGCCTGTGCGGCAGTATCGGCACTTAGCGCCTGATTGGGGAACATGCCGGCAATTAGCAGCTCATTCACGACATTAACTTGACCTAAAAAGGGAAAGCTAATGCCTAGTACGATATGACCAATGGCAAGGCATTGTATTAGACGGTATTCAATTAGCATGGTTAGTGGGCTCTTGAGAAGTGGGCTCGTGCGACTAAAAACGACCGTTATTATGGACTATTACAGCGACTGTGACGTTACGACTTTGATAATGGCGCTCTTTTAGTGACTTATTGATCTATGGCTTATAGTGCCATTTGTCTGTAAGCTCGCGCGCTTGCTCACTCAGAGCCTTATTACCAGATTATCATTACCAGACAAAGAGTCCCTCATGACATTTTCCACTCTCGGTTTATCAGCCCCGATTCTTAAAGCTATTGCTGAAAAAGGCTATGAAACGCCATCTCCCATTCAGGCTGAAGCTATTCCAGCGGTATTGAGCGGCGCCGATGTAATGGCAGCAGCACAAACAGGTACGGGTAAAACAGCCGGCTTTACGCTGCCGATATTGCAGAAATTGATAGATGGGCCGAAAGTACGCGCTAATCAGGCGCGTGTATTAGTATTGACGCCTACGCGTGAACTTGCCGCTCAGGTAGCAGAAAGCATTGAAACCTACGGCAAGCATTTGTCATTAACATCGATGGTTGTATTTGGTGGCGTGAAGATTAACCCGCAAATGATCAAACTACGCAAAGGTGCTGATATTTTAGTGGCCACACCAGGCCGATTATTAGATTTGCATGGCCAAAATGCTATACGTTTTAATCAGATAGAAGTATTGGTATTAGATGAAGCGGATCGTATGTTGGATATGGGCTTTATGCCGGATATTCGTCGTCTGTTAGCGCTTATGCCTAAGAAGCGTCAGAACTTAATGTTCTCAGCGACGTTCTCACAACCGATTCGTGCCTTAGCCAGAACGATTGTTCATCAGCCAGTAGAGATTTCTGTAGCACCCGCTAATGCAACCGCCGCTAAAGTTAAGCAATGGGTTTGTCCGGTTGATAAAAAGCGCAAATCAGTGGTACTGACTAAGCTTATTCATGACAACAAATGGGGGCAGGTACTTGTTTTTACCCGCACCAAGCATGGCGCTAACCGCTTAACTAAAGAGTTAGAAGCGGCGCATATTATGGCCACAGCCATTCATGGTAATAAAAGTCAGGGTGCTCGTACGCGTGCATTAGCCGAGTTTAAGCGAGGTGAAGTACAAGTATTAGTAGCAACTGATATTGCGGCTAGGGGTTTGGATATTGATTTGTTACCGCATGTGGTGAATTTTGATTTACCGAATGTAGCGGCTGACTATGTGCATCGTATTGGTCGAACTGCGCGAGCGGGTGCCGAGGGTGAGGCGGTTTCATTAGTTTCTGTTGATGAGTTTGATGAGTTGGCAGATATTGAGCGTTTGATTAATCAAATATTACCACGTGAGACATTGGATGGTTTTGAGCCGTTGCATGTTTTACCTGTGTCGAGTTTGACGAGTCGTCCACCGCGTAAGCCTAAGCCGAAGCAGTCGTCTAATAAAGGTCGTCGTTCTGGTGGTGGTGATAAGCGTCGTGATGCGAGTGCTGGGCCTAAGAAGAAGCGGCCTGCTAGAAAGCCGGGTAATCGAGGTGGGTCAGCTGGAGCCGCTGGGGCTAAAGCGGGCGGGGGAGCTCGGAGGAAGTAATGGTTTGTGCTTTTTTTTGAGTTTTAAGGTCAAGGTCGTCGGGGTGGCCCGACAGCCAAAATCTAGATCTTTAAGCTGTATCTGATAGTATTCTTAATGTTCTGGTTTTTTAGTTTATTTTTTAGCGTTTTCAATCAAGACCGTCGGGGGTGGCCCGACAGCCAGTTACTTTT
>CAXAHI010000173.1:0-3881 GCA_963968645.1 uncultured Gammaproteobacteria bacterium
AGTTACTAGATAAGCAGTTACTAGATAAACAGTTGCGAGGAAATTACTGCAGTGCCTAATGGCCTAACGGTAAAACAACATTAAGGCAAAGGCGTGACAGATTTACGAAAAAATAAGGGTAAATCTGCCGCCACTTGAAAAAATGATTAAGCCTTAACGTACGACTTTAATTGCCGACGACCAATCAGTAACAAACCCAATCCGCTAAGTACCATCATGAAGGCTGGCATTACAGGTACGTTTGCGGCTTCAGGTTCAGGTTCAGGTTCAACAATAAAGTTGAATGCGCCTGTGCCTGAAGCGAGCAGTATAGTTCCAGCACCACCATATAATTGCCAAGTGTTTGCGCTGGCATTAATGGTTAAGTCAAGAACCGCATTGGTAGGAACGGCTGTTACATTTAAGCTAACGCTACCGCCAGTTATATTACCTAAGTTATCAACTGTCAACGTAGAAGCGGTTGTATTGCCGAACCTAAGTGCAGGTAATACAAGACTGTCATTGATGTTTCTTACGGCAAAACGCGTAGGTGTTCTGTTGGCCGCGTCGGCAACTCCGCCGGCTGCCGCACCATCATCAATAAAGCCCAAAGTCTCGTTAAAGTCACCAGGGCTGCCGTCGTCGATAGTGCCATCACCACCTGCATCAGCGGAAAAGAATGTTTTGATGCTGCCGCCAATATCTACGGTAAACAAACCGCCTGCAGCCGGATTGTTATCAACAGTACCATTAAACTCGTAATTAGCAATAAAGTTGAATGCGCCTGTGCCTGAAGCGAGCAGTATAGTTCCAGCACCACCATATAATTGCCAAGTGTTTGCGCTGGCATTAATGGTTAAGTCAAGAACCGCATTGGTAGGAACGGCTGTTACATTTAAGCTAACGCTACCGCCAGTTATATTACCTAAGTTATCAACTGTCAACGTAGAAGCGGTTGTATTGCCGAACCTAAGTGCAGGTAATACAAGACTGTCATTGATGTTTCTTACGGCAAAACGCGTAGGTGTTCTGTTGGCCGCGTCGGCAACTCCGCCGGCTGCCGCACCATCATCAATAAAGCCCAAAGTCTCGTTAAAGTCACCAGGGCTGCCGTCGTCGATAGTGCCATCACCACCTGCATCAGCGGAAAAGAATGTTTTGATGCTGCCGCCAATATCTACGGTAAACAAACCGCCTGCAGCCGGATTGTTATCAACAGTACCGTTAAACTCGTAAACTAATTCGGCTGCTTGGGCACTTAAACTGGCTATGGTTAGCGTCATGACGGCGGCTGTGCCGATGAAGCGCTTTATGTTAAATGCTTTCATTATTATTATCTCTTTTTAAGTTTGAATTTAAACGTTTCAATTTATAGCGCGCGCCGCCCCGAGAGTCAAGATGGATGCCGGAAGGGTTGCGCTAAGTAACATCAACGTCGAGCGAATGGCGCTATCAAGGTAATTATGCCTCCCATAGATCGATTTGTTATAACTAATCGATGACAACATGATTACTATCAATATGGCTATATATTACGCAGACATCTTGGTTGAGTGAAGTCCATTTGCACCCATTTATTCCTTGTTTGAAACTTAATGACAGGGTGGCTATTGGGGGCGAAATATTTATGATAGCTTGACACTTGAGTTTTTTATTACGTCATTCATTTCACATTCCTGCTTATAGCGTTTTGACAGTAGTCGCGCGTGCTGACGTTTTCGTAGATTCATAGTTATGATTAATAGTTGGATTGATAAAAAGCATTCATTCGTCTAGATATAGATAAGCATATACTGTTTTTTTAACCAATATTATTTTCTTCCTTTTTAAGCTAATAAGAATACTGTGTTAAGGAGGGCTCAGAAATATTTATAGAATAATGATCGCTCAATAAAACACTTAACGCACTTAATACGGTTAATTACCCGCTAAACGACAAGAGCCGTTTAATCGTGTTAGTGATGATGTTCAGGAGTCGTTCACTATTGCTTCATAACTTAAAATCACTGATACGTTCTGCTTAGGTTAAATAAATCCATACAGAATAGATAAAAATAAAACACTATCGCTTTGTGATGAAAAACTATTATGATCGACGTGATTTATCTGTATGAGCTAAACCGTCTCTTAAATATCTGGCGGCCAAGCTTCCCGCTAAGATAGAGTCGTTAACTAAAAAGAGTCGTTAACTGAAATAGAGCCATCAACTAAAGTTAGACAGGCATCAACAGATATTGATCAGTCAGTTACTCGCTGATTTGATGTCCAATATAAATATAATCAATATGATCTAACAATATTTCTTAGCATCTGCTAACGGAAAAATATGACACAACACGACATAGAACAAACATATAACCCGCCAGAATTTCAGGATCAGGGGGGCGCAGCTACCATGAATCCATCACCACTCATGCGTTGGCTCACCTCAAAAATATTGAACCGACTAGTCAGTGATAAGCGAACCTTAAAGCAGCGCGATAAAGCAGAACGTCAGCGCATTCGAAAAGGCGCAGGTCATGTCGTCGAATACTTTCACCAGCTTGAAGATGGCTACAGCCATCTTGCAGTGCAGCTATTAAAGCCGCTATTGCAGGATTACGACATTGAGTTGCGTTGTCATCTAGTTAGTGGTCCCTCAGGCGATAACGCTGTTGAACCCGACTTGTTGATTAAGTTATCGGCCTACGATGCCGCACATATAGCCTCATATTATGGGCTGGATTTTCCTGAAAAGCGCGAACGGCTTGGTGCCTCTCTAATAAAAAAGGCGACGGCTATATTGGCTGCGCAAGATAACGAAGGTTTTATAGCGCACGCTGCTCACGTGGGTAGCCTTATGTGGTCAGGTGATGCCTTAGCCTTGCAGGTTCTGGCCGAGAACTATGGCCGTGCCAGCAGTGAACAGGTTGAGACCCGCATCGCCATGGGCAATGCACGGCGCGAATCCTTGCGGCATTATTCTGGAGGTATGTTCTACTACAATGGCGAGTGGTATTGGGGTGTCGATCGTCTTTACCACTTAGAAAATCGTTTGATAGCGCTTGGCGCAAAAACGGCGACAAAAAACCGCTCGCAAAATACAGCCGAGTCGGCAACGCTTCTAGCGCCTCGCCCAAACTTTGAGGTTGGTCAATTAAAAGATAGCGGCAGTCTGACTTTCGAGATCTACCCGTCGTTACGTTCGCCCTATACCGCTATCTCTTTTGACAGGGCGGTTAAGCTCGCGCGTGATACAGGTGTAAAGCTGGTTGTACGGCCAGTCTTACCCATGGTTATGCGAGGTGTGCCAGCAACGCGCGAAAAGGGCATGTATATTTTTAAAGATGCAGTGCGTGAAGCTCGCATGGCCGGTGTGCCTTTTGGTAGTTTTTATGATCCGATAGGTGAGCCGGTGAAGCGCTGCTATTCACTTTATCCGTGGGCTTGCGAGCAAGGCAAAGGTATTGAGTTGCTCTCGTGTTTTCTACGTGCAGCTTTCGCCGATGGCGTTAATACTAATAACGATAAAGGTCTCCAAGCAGTAGTCAAAAATGCGGGTCTCGATTGGCAAGAGGCAAAAGCGTTAATCAGTAAGCCGGGTTGGGAAGACTTATTAGAAAAAAATAGGCACGCGCTCTACGGGGCGGGCCTATGGGGCGTGCCTAGCTTTCGCTTATTAGATAAAAATGGCAAGCAAATATTGGCGCTTTGGGGGCAGGATCGATTGTGGTTGTTTGCGCAAGAAATACAGCGTTTATTGGCAGCTGATACCTGATGCCGGAAATTTTTTATTAAATAAATAAGAGGGTGGGGTGAAATTGCTACGCAATTTAGCGAACCGGCACGGTGTTGCCACTGAGGGATTTTATAACTAAAGAATGGTGCCCGAGGCCTGTGAACATTCCTACTAAAGGCACCAA
>CAXAHI010000174.1:0-3814 GCA_963968645.1 uncultured Gammaproteobacteria bacterium
AGCAGCAGCTCAAAAGAGTAATCTTTTACCCCAAAAAAATATTGAGCGTAGTGTGGGACAGAAGGTGAAAGCGTGAGAGCTAAACAAAGGGACCCTGGTTCGGCTATAGATATGAATGCATGAATCATTGCCGCAGCAGGCTAATGTTGGCCGAAGGCGAGATCAAATATTAACGAAGATTGACAGTGCCTGATCTGGTTGATTTCGCCAGTGCTGGCCCTATTGAACGCTACCCAAAAGCAACTGCTAGTCGCTTAGTGAGCTCTTGCAAACCCTTACCTTTGTTGCTTATTTTCCATGCGAGAAAATTATCATGCACAGAGCTTTCAGATAATTTCAGCGCTATCAATTCACCACTGTCGAGATACTTTTGAATACGCTGTTTGGGCAGATGACCAATACCAACGCCTGCTAGTATCGCTTCGACTTTATGGTCAATAGTTTGTACATAAAATTGCTGTCCGTCACTACTCAATCCAGCACTTCGCGTAATACCGAACACCGATGTATCATGAGTAATAACGCGGCGAACTTTAGCAAGAGTCTCGTCAAAGACTGACTCAAAAGCTTTATCAGAAGCCTTAAGGTTTATCACGAGTTTAGCCAAGGGATGATGCGAGGCAATTACCGGCACCCAATCGGCACAGACTAAGGGGATGGCGCGATAGCCTTTTTGTAACGGGACAGGTCCTGGCGAGCCAACCAGCAAATCAACCCGGCCTTGCTCAAGCGCATCCCAACCACCATTTAATACCGATTCAGTAACATCGATTTCAATCGTGGAGTGCTCTTTGAGAAATTCATTAAGCACAGTAAAAAAAGTGGCGTAGGATTGATGAGACTCTAGGGCGATACTAATACGCGCCTCCCAACCCGTAGCAATCTCTTTCGCTTTGCTCGCCAAACGCGCCGTGACACTCAGTATCTCTCTACCCTCTGTCAAAATTAATTGCCCTGCAGGGGTTAATACCGAGCGTCGCCCTTGACGCTGAAACAAGGCAATATCTAACTGTTCCTCCAATTTTTGCACGGCATAGGAAATGGCCGAGGTCGCTTTGTTCAGTTCTTCAGCTGCTTTCGCAAAGCTTCCGCGCCGATCAATAGCATCCAACGTTTGTAGAACCTCTATTGTTATTGGGTTTCTTTCCATTTTGGCCTCTTTTCAATTGTTCTGATAATTAGAACATTCTAAACAAAAAATAGGCCTTATTACTAATATTACAATCCCTAAAATGGCTCCATTAATTAAATAAACCCATAAATACCTTTTGGAGCAAGAATATGAAATCACTCATCCAGCAGATCACTTCAACCACAGCCGGCCTAGACACCCTTCCCCTTCGAGTCGGAGCTGGAATTATTTTTGCCGCCCACGGCGCACAAAAACTCTTCGGCTGGTTTGGTGGCTATGGACTAGAGGGCACGGCAGGATGGATGGCCTCCATCGGACTTGAGCCAGCTATGTTGATGGCAACATTGGCTGGTAGCGCAGAATTTTTTGGCGGTCTGCTATTGATTATCGGTTTATTGGTGCGCCCAACAGCGATAGTGTTAGCTATAACGATGTTCGTGGCCATTGTCATGGTTCACCTGCAAAACGGCTTATTCATGGCGAACAACGGCTACGAATTCGGCCTTGTCTTGCTAGCGATTAGCGCAGCTCTGGTATTGCGAGGCGCAGGAAGCTTGAGCGTAGACAGCCTGCTGCATGCTCAACTGACAAACAAATAGTAATCACAACGAATAGGATTTATGCCAACACACTAACAGGGGCAGCGTAATGGGCTTATTACAAAACGGACAATGGGTTGATCAATGGTACGTCACCGATAATAACGGTGGAGAATTTCAACGCCAAGATAGCCGTTTCAGAAACTGGCTAACCCCAGAAGGTGAAACAGACCCCAACGGTGAATACGGATTCAAAGCTGAAAAAGGACGCTACCATCTATACGTATCACTGGCCTGCCCCTGGGCGCATCGCACATTGATTTTTCGCGAACTCAAGCAGTTGCAAGATTATATTGATGTCACCGTAGTCGAACCAGTGATGCTAGAAAACGGCTGGGAGATGCGCGATCCGCTTTACCAGCTGAACTATGTTTACCAGCTGTATTTAAAAGCCGATGGCAACTATGAAGGCCGCGTTACGGTGCCGCTGTTATGGGATAAGCAAACGCAGACCATTGTCAGCAATGAATCCTCAGAAATTATCCGCATGTTCAATAATGCGTTTAATCATTTAACCGGCAATACCAGTGATTACTATCCGGAGAATTTGCACGATAAAATCAACGCCTTAAACGATCGTATTTACGAGACCATCAACAACGGTGTTTATCGCACAGGTTTTGCCAGCACACAAAAAGCCTACGAAAGCGCTTTTCACAGCTTGTTCGATTCGTTAGATTGGGTAGAAAGCTTACTCACAAAGCAGCGTTACCTTGCCGGTGATCAATTAACCGAAGCCGACTGGCGTTTGTTTACGACCCTAATCCGATTTGATGCCGTGTACTTCGGACACTTTAAAACCAACCGTCAGCAACTGGCCGACTACCCGGCGTTAAGTAATTATGTGCGCGAGCTTTACCAAATACCTGGCATCGCTGAAACCGTAAACTTTGCGCATATCAAAACGCATTACTACGCAAGCCACCTAACGATTAACCCCACCAGGATTATTCCCTTTGGGCCAGAGCAAGATTTTACCGCTACCCATAATAGAGCACAGCATAAACGTGCTGCCAATATTGGTGAGAGTTAATGAGCACATTAAGAAAAGAGCCAAATAGAGCGTTAAAAAAAATCATCCAAGCCCAGCCAACGCAGGATGGTGACGGCGTTAAAATCCATCGCTTAGCGGGCCGGCATTTGCACCAGGCGCTCAACCCTTTTTTGATGATTGATGAAATCAACTCTGACGATGCCGCCGATTATATTGGTGGTTTTCCTGAGCACCCTCATCGCGGTTTTGAAACCATTACCTATATGAAAGCCGGACGTATGCGCCACCGCGACCATATGGGCAATGAGGGCGTGATTGGTGCCGGTGATGTGCAATGGATGACTGCAGGCGCTGGCGTGCTTCACTCGGAAATGCCCGAGCAAGATCAAGGCTTATTGCATGGTTTTCAAATATGGTTAAATTTACCGGCTGCTGAAAAAATGAAACCAGCGGCTTATCAGGAATTAACCAGAGCCACCATAACAGAACTTTCGCTAGCTAAAGGTGGGTTGCTTCGAGTCATCGCCGGCAATATCACGGCCAATCAACATCTGCTACAAGGCCCTTTAGCGCAGGCGTCAACACAGCCCGTTTTGCTAGACATACACTTAGCGGCTAACGAATCAGTTGAGTTGTCTTTTAATGCAGACAACCCTGCACAGGTGTATGTTTATAAAGGTGCGACGGATTTAATAGCAACTCGTCAGTTAGGCATCTACAGTGAAGGAAAAAACCTATTGCTTAAAGCTGGCCCAGCAGGTGCCGAATTATTGATACTAAGCGGCCGACCGATTAAAGAACCGCTGGTGCAATATGGTCCTTTTGTGATGAATACAAAGGAGGAAATTGAGCGTGCGTTAAAAGACTTTCAGAGCCCGCAGTTTTTAGAGGAGTTAAGCAGGTCGCTTCCATAAGGGAGTATCCGAGCTCGGTTAATTGGTAGCGCTATCGTGATAGATGGATGCTTATTTTTTTAATTTTTAAGTTCACAGTCAAGGTCGTCGGGGGTGGCCCGACAGCCAGTCACTTTTCTTTGTTTGTGCAAAGAAAAGTAACCAAAAGAAAGCACACAATCTGACGAAGATTGAC
>CAXAHI010000175.1:0-3569 GCA_963968645.1 uncultured Gammaproteobacteria bacterium
CCCGAGAATGATTACCAAGGCACAGGCGGCACTTTAAAGCCGCAGTATGAATCGACCTATGCCGATTACATCCTTAACTATCTAGATCATTACCAGCAAGCTGGCGTAGAACTATGGGGGCTCACACCGGTTAATGAACCTCACGGTAATAGCGGCCAATGGGAAAGCATGCACTTTAGCCCAGAGTCTCAACGTGATTTTATTAAAGAGTTCTTAGGGCCTAAATTACAAGCCAGCAAACACGATGACATAAAGCTACTTATTTATGACCAAAACAGAGACGGCCTAGAGCATTGGACCGACGTAATATTAGGTGATGAAGAAGCCGCGCAATACGTTTATGGTTCAGCTGTGCATTGGTATGAAAGCACTGAAAAAGTGTATGAGGACGTGCTACAAAAAGTGCATGAGAAATTCCCAGGCTTCGACATTATTCATACCGAAGGAACGATTGATGACTTAGGTAAACCTGCAGGCGGTGGCATTATCGATACCGTGAAGTTTCAGGAAGAAGGTTGGTTTAATAACGACAGCTTCTGGTGGAATCGCAATGCGACTGACTGGGCTTACACTGCCACTTGGGCACCTAATGTAGAAGACCATCCTATTTACACGCCAGTGCATCGTTATGCGCGCAATATTATTGTGAGCTTTAACCATTGGATGAGTGGTTGGATTGATTGGAATATAGTGCTGGATAGCAATGGCGGCCCTAACCATGTTGGCAATTTTTGTGGCGCGCCGATTATGATTGATACGGCTAATGGCGACGTTTATTACACGCCGCTGTATTATATTTTATCGCAGTTCAGTAAAACGATTCGTCCGGGTGATGTCGCCGTTCAAGCCGATAAGTATCTTTATCAATTAGATGATGATGCTTTGCATACGAGTGCAACGCTTAATGATGAAGGTATGTTGACGGTGCAGATTTTGAATACCACCAAAGAGAGTATTGAGACTCAGCTACAAGTAGGTAGCCAGCAAGCGTTGGTGGTTGTGCCTGCGAATGCGTTGCAAACGTTAACGTTTGCGTTGGCAGCGAAGTAAAGTGAAATAGCGGCGACTGATAAGGTCGTCGCTATGATATTTAACAATCGTAAAGCGATGAACACATAAAGCGCGGTATGCGGCCTTCCCCCACATTGCTCTGCCAAGTTGGCATTTCAAGTTTTCAAATTCATCAAGCCAATCTTTTATTGTGAATTTTTAATTGATCCTGACCGAATTAATCCGTTAATTAAAAAATCTTTACTGGCCCGCTCGCTTTCTTGTGGCTTCGAAAAATTTCATCTGACCCCAGTTTCACAGCGAATTACAACTCAGCCTATGCTCGAGGAAAAATGATTTTTCGACAAACACTTAGGTATCTCTAATAGTTTGTCGAGTTAAAGTCGAGCTTCAGATACTGCCCTCGAATACATTTTACATTTCAAAAATTGACAAGCCAGCAAAGCACAATTAGGATTTTAACTCTTCAAGGATATGAGGATGACATGATGTCGCGCCCCCGAAAGCAATTAATCTCAATTGACGATACACCCTACTACCACATCACCTCCCGCTGTGTTCGCCGAACATTTCTATGCGGCGTCGATCAACACACCGGTGAAAGCTATGAGCATCGACGGCAATGGATTGTTGATAGGATACGTATTCTTTCGAGTATCTTTGCAGTCGACATTTGCAGCTATGCTGTTATGAGCAACCATTATCATTTAACGGTCAAGATAACCCCCGAACAAGCAGAACACTTGTCCGATTATGAAATTATGCTGCGTTGGTTAACGATATTCAAAGGTACCCTGCTCGTCCAACGCTACCGCAGCGGCGCAAACCTATCAGAGCCCGAACGCAATAGCGTATCCAATACACTAGCGGTTTATAGAGAACGCCTAGGCAACATTAGTTGGTTTATGCGCTGCCTTAACCATCCGATTGCCGTACAAGCCAACAAAGAAGATAACTGCAAAGGCCATTTTTTTGAGGCCCGGTTTGATTCAAAAAGTTTAGATGATTTTGAATCGCTTATTACTTGTATGGTCTATGTTGATTTAAATCCGATTCGTGCAGGCATGGCGACTATGCCAGAGAACTCGGACTACACCAGCATTCAAGAACGGATTAAACCCACCTTTGATTTAGGTAAAGTTATAGAAGAATTATCCACGCATAAATCGCTTACCGATTTTGGCGGCGAGTTAAAACCGTTAATGCCTTTTTTAGATAATATAAACGAGGAAGAAAAAGAAGGCATACCTATGCCCTACTCTACTTATCTTGAATTAGTAGATTGGACTGGGCGAGCCGTTTTAGAAACCAAACGCGGCGCAATCCCCGCTGATTTACCGCCCATTCTTGAGCGGCTTAATATCAATGGTAAACGTTGGTTAAGTGGTACAACACAGTTTGAGGCATTGCAACACAAACGCTTTGGTAAAAAGCGAGCTCACTTATTAGCTGATACGGGCTAACTAAACACTTAATTCAAATATGATAGATAAAAACCTGAGAAAAATACGTTGCTCAGTGTAGCGCTATGGTTTCAAAAAAAATAATTCGAAGATTTAGCCTTACATCAACGCCTTCTTTCGCCCTTTGAACCAAAAATCACTTCTTTTCGATAAAAAAATTAAAAATCTAAACCTCATCAATTACGGAGTTAAATCCTTTTTTAAAGTGCCTGCCCCCTTTTTTCTTATAAATTTAGCTCTGTATAAATGATATTCACGTGCTCCCAATCTTAAATCTCCTTCTGATACTTGATGAAATTTAACGCCGCGTCCGCCGGTTTATCAGGGCAACACTTTGTTAGCTGTGGTTGTACACCTTTATTCTATCAGGTGGTGTTTGTTATCTACTCTTCATTCCATAATTAAAGATTTCAAGATGATTTCAAGGGGTCAGCACACTTGACTACTTTCCTAGTTACAACCAAGCGAACAACTACCATCACTTTTAAGCCATATTCCAATACGACAGCCATTAAATGTGTTGCCACTCATGACAATGCCACCTACTTGTAAGGCTGCTCCATTATTTTTTATGACTTCAGGCAAAGGTGCATCATTGATCTTCACAAAACACCCTGCTGATGTGTAAAGTTCCGCATTAGCTCGAAAGGCATCACCTTGTTCATGGTGAATTTCAAACAAGGTTTTACCATTCATTTCGCAGACTGTCATATCTTTAGGGCTGCGCATTATGATGCCTGCTTTTTTACCATCGTCAGTTGGATAAACGCGAGTGCCTTTCACCTTTGCCAAGTAAGTGCCATCGGCATGAAAAATTGGTATCTCAGTGGTAAATCCTAGAGCGTGCTCTCTCACAATAGATACAAGGGGGGTGTCATCATATTGAAGAATAATTGGCACGTTAACGAACTGATTAGTTGCTAAAGTGACTCGGGGAGCAATTTGGTAAATCAATTTATCCATTTTTCTATTCCTTATCGAGAAAAAATAAAAGGAGCCGAATAAATTTTTTATCAATCAACTGCTATTAATAAAATAAAATCCCTTCGCCACTTTATTGAAATAACTCTGTCAGAAACAGACACACTACATCTC
>CAXAHI010000176.1:0-3528 GCA_963968645.1 uncultured Gammaproteobacteria bacterium
AAAAAACTGTTAAAAACTAAACACCCCGCTGAATAGGCTGCACTTTAATTTTTTTCTCATAAGCACGAACACGGCTTAAATCATAATTCATTTGCAAACGTAACCAGCCATCGGCCGTACCCCAACCCATTTTTTCTAAACGGATAGCCATCTCGGGTGAAATGCCCGACTTTTCATTGACCAAATTATTTAAAGCTTGACGCGTTACACCTAACGCTTTGGCCCCAGCCGTAACCGTAATCTCTAAAGGGTCAAGACAATCCATACGGATATGCTGGCCCGGATGAGGTGGATTCTTCATTGCCATATCAAACACTCGCTCTAGTGGTAATCAACTAAATCAATATCAGCAGCATCACCACACTTAAACTTAAATACTATTCGCCAATTACCGGACACACTTACTGAATAAAAACCCAATAAATCACCACGTAACTCATGCAGTCGGTAACTTGGTAAACGCATATGATCAATCGTTTCTGCAGCATCAAGCTGGGCCAGTATTCGCTCTATTTTTTTTAAATAATTAGCGCTAATACCACTGCAATCGCCACGCTCATACAGGCGCTTTAATCCCTTATGCTTGATACTTTTGATCATTCTCATCCTATACTGACAATTGTCACTTGTCAATTATTTCATGATTTTATAACTTAATCTATGTGACGCCTGTAAGGCTATATAACGTATGAATAAATAATTCTTACACTGACCCCAGAACCGTTAATAAGCATTCTTATTAACAAAGCCCTTAAACAGCGTGAGAAAGATAATTTTAATATCAAGGATAATTGACCAATTACGAATGTAATGTAGGTCGAATTCAATGCGCTTCTGCATTTTATCGGGAGTATCCGTTTCGCCACGCCAACCATTCACCTGCGCCCAACCAGTAATGCCCGGCTTAACAATATGGCGCAGCATATATTGGTCAATCTCTTGCCGGTAAAGCTCATTGTGCGCCACGGCATGGGGGCGCGGACCCACAATAGACATAGTGCCCTGCAACACATTAATAAACTGTGGTAACTCATCTAATGAGCTCTTGCGTAAAAAGCTACCTAAACGGGTAAGACGTTTATCATTTTTACTGGCTTGCTGAATATTGTCGCCATTATCTTGCGTTGACATACTACGGTATTTCCACACCCAAAATATATCACCACTTAAACCGTAACGACGCTGCTTAAATATAACCGGTCCTGGCGATTCCATTTTAATCGCGCAATAAATAATTAACATCGGTAACGCAATGACCGCCAAAATACATAATGACAACAGTACATCCAACCCACGTTTAACAAAGCGGCCAAAGCTATCGAAGGGAGTGTCATAAACACTTATCGTAGGTATGCCACCAATTTGACGCATCCTTGAATTCATTAAATTAAAAGTAAAAATATCGGGCACGTAATTCACATTAGCCGAGCTATCGGCTAAATCATTAATTAAAGTTTTCATTTTCTTTTCGGCCCGCATAGGCAAGGCAACATAAATAGAATCATAGCTGCCAGACTTGGCATCTATAACCAATTGGTCAAGACAACCAATAACCGGGATTGCCAAACCTTTTGATGATTTATGAATAGGCCCTGGCGGTAATTTATCATCATAAAAACCCGACACGTGAATACCCATCCAAGGACTTTGCTCAATAGAATCGGCTAATGCAATACCCAGCGAACCAGCACCCGCAATAACCACCGTACGCGTATTACGGCCAGAAGCACGCTTAACGCGTAAAAATAATTTTACGCCCGACCGAAAAATAATTAGTAAAGCAGGGCAAAGTAGCATCCAACTACCAATAACCAAACGTGAGTACGTAGAGGACACCTGCAGAGCAAAAGCAATAATGAGCAGAATAATAAATACAGAAGCAAATGACTTAAGAACCGTTAAAGCCTCTTGGGTAAAGGCTTGCACACGCCAAGACTGATAAAGGCCGTTGTAACGAGAAGTTAAATAGAATAGGAGAGCAAAAGAAACGAAAGCGACGTGGTAGAGGTGGTTCCAATCACGATCATTAAGAAAGATGGCTAGCCATAAAGATAGACCAATAATCGCTGCGTCAGCAAGCTCTTGAATAAGCGCAAAAAAAGATTGGTGCTGCTTTATAAAACCTTGTTGCATTAGTGTGCATCCCAGCAAAAATAGTACATCCGTATAAAATCTTTATAACACACATTCATATTTTGCCAAAGACTTTAAAAAATGATTAATGGGTTACTGAGACGGCAAAATATAAGGTTAAGTTCAAAAAACACTCGTAGAAATTCAAGTTAATACCTGGATTCGTAATAATGTTAAGTATTTGAATGAGTTAGAAAGGGCCAGCTCATAAACGCCACGCTGGAAATAAAATAGATAAGTAAATAAACAAGTAGGTGAGTAGATGAGGAGATAAGGAGGTAAGTAGATGAGTAAGTAGGTAAAAAGTAGGTAGTTGTTAATGTAGACGCTAAACCCTTGTTTATTAATAAGTCTGTGACTTCAATAAAGAAACCTATCAAGAATCAATAACATGATATGAAGTGCCAACGTAGATATTTACCGAAGCAAAGGGTGGTGTAATGAATGACCAGACGCTAACATAGCAGCGCTTTGAAACTCAGATCGAATTGCACTTACCATTGATAACGCACCGCTATCAATATCACTGAGGCTAAAAAGCTAACGCTAGCAATAGCTTAATACCCTATCAAGATAAGACCGTGATTTAAGGATTGAATACGTGACCACAATTAAAGCAACAGAAGCAAAACCTATGCCCTCTTCCGAAAAACCGAATTCAGAAACGCCTATGCAACCTGTTTATTTAGTGCAGGGCAATCACAACAAAGCCGTTGATGATGAAATTGATTTGCGCGAGTTATGGGATGCGCTTTGGCAGGGTAAACTACAAATTGTTGCTATTACCTCAGTGTTCGCCGTTATCTCCGTCATTATTGCGTTAATGCTTCCCAATATTTATCGCTCCGAGGCATTACTCGCTCCAGCGGCCGAATCACAAGGCGGGGGTTTATCGGCCTTAGCAGGACAGTTTGGTGGCTTGGCCAGCATTGCCGGCATTAACTTATCGGATGGCGCTACCGACCTAACTACAGTTGCCATAGAAACATTAAAGTCGCGACGCTTTATAAAAACCTTTATTGATAATCACCAGCTGTTAGTGCCGCTTATGGCGACGGACGGATGGGATGATACAAATAACACCTTAGAATTTGATAACGACATTTACGATGTCGAGAACAAGCAATGGGTACGTGATGTCAGCGCGCCGTTAAAACCCAAGCCTTCGGATATAGAAGCATACGAATTATTTATAGAAAATGTATTAAGCGTATCGCAAGATAAAAAAACAGGGTTAGTGAGCATTGGTATAGAATTTTATTCGCCTTATGTAGCCAAGCAATGGGTTGATTGGTTAGTGACTGAATTAAATAATTATATGCGCAATAAAGACCTAAACAATGCAGAGCGCACTATTAATTATTTAACCAAGCAATTAAACAGTACATCAATTGC
>CAXAHI010000177.1:0-3448 GCA_963968645.1 uncultured Gammaproteobacteria bacterium
TTCTTAATTTATTTCAGGATCCGCCACGGGCTTAGACGTCATAAATGCCTGATAACAAAAAATAGCCGTAGCGGTTAACCCCCAAATTAAACCCAGCACAACAGCGGCATCAAAAATGCCACGCCAAGGTTGTGGTATAAATTTAAACAGTAAAACAAAAATAATAATCATTGAAGACAATAATGTCGATGTAATGATTCTGCGTTTGGGCGCGTTAAAGAAGCCCATACAAAATAGTGGCGCTAGGACTAACTGCAAGCCATTCGCATGTGACGACAAATAATGGACCCTGGCAGCAAAGCGAGGCGCGAAGCTTTTTTGAAAGCCCTTGTAGCCTTCGGAGTAAGCCATAAATACTAAGCTGACTATTAGCACTACCCACTGCAACAAGGTAAAGGGTTGAGCGAATGCCTCTAGGGTATGCGCCGACAGCCGAACCATCGCGAAGCCCACCAGCGAGAAAAACCCAATAATACCCCAGCTACTAGCAAGTACACCGATAGCGGTAATACGATGAGAGCTGTTGGGCTTTGTTTGCGGTTCTGTTTGCATAGTTTGTTATGAAGCTTTGTTGTGAGCTTATGTTATGAAGTTATGACGGCTATTATAATTTTCGGCTGAAAAAGCGATCGCTATTCTTACATAAAGCCGATAATTTATCAGCTTTGATCGCTATTTATCATGTAATAAAATGCTGGAGAAGTGATGTTAATGCAAAGATGAATAAACCGACGCTAATACTGGCGGGGCTAATTGTTTGAAAAGTCGACAACGTGGCTTAATCACTAGCATCACGGTTTTTTTATTTAAGTTATGAAGAAGAGATGATAAGAGAAGAGCAGTGTTATGTAATGATTAACGTAAGCCAAGTAACCGCTGTTAATAGTATGGCAAAAAACACCGCCGCCGAAGCAATATCCTTAGCGCGTTTGGACAATTCATGATAATCCATACCGACTCTATCGACCGCGGTTTCAATTGCAGAGTTAAGCAGCTCGGTTATCATCATTAAAACAGTCACAAACAAAAGCAATAATCCCTCCATAACATTGTCTGCCACCCAATAAATGGAAGGCAGGGCAACAATGGCAATAATCCCTTGAATGCGAAATGCTTCCTCATGCTTAAAGCATGTGGCTAAACCTACCATTGAGTTTTTGGTGGCCACAATTAAGCGGCGTTTTGCAATGCTAGTAAAACGGCGGTCTTGTTGTTTATTGTTAAAATTTAAATCAGTCATTATTTTCACTCATGCCAGTTACTGGGTTAATGAAAAAGCTGGGCTAATAAGTCTGTAGATTAGTGCACGCCATGCATACGTCGTTTAAGCAGCGGCGTTAATAAAAAGATAAAAACACCTACAGCAATACTAACGAGCCCAATGGTTTGATAAACCGATATCGTCGCCATAATATCAAGCGCACCGTTAGTTGCTCCCGGTGCCGAGCTGCCAGTAAGTGAACTAATCCAGCCCGCCACATAATTGCCCATGGCTGAAAACAAAAACCAGGTACCCATTAACATACCGACAATACGGGTAGTGCTGAGTTTAGTGACCATCGATAAACCCACAGGGCTTAAACACAATTCAGCTAAGGTTAAAAATAAATAGATTAATACCAGCCATAAAAAGTTTCTGCCATTACCGCTGCCTAAACTTAAGCCCCAAGAAAAAATCACATAGCCTAGGCCAATCAATACCATAGCAATCGCAAACTTAGCAGGGGTTGATGGTTCAATATTGTTTTTCGATAAGCGCACCCAAAGCCAAGCCATAAGCGGTGCAAATACAACAATAAATAATGGGTTAAGTAGCTGCACTTGTGAGGCTAAGACATTAACACCCATAACAGTGCGATCAAATTGTTGATCGGCCAATAACGTTAAGCTAGCCGCTTGCTGCTCAAACAAAGCCCAAAAAATAGATTGGGTGGCAATAAGAAAGCAGGCAACAAACAAGCGGTCACGCTCTACGGTGCTGCATTGGGTTAAGCTGTAATAAAGAATTAAGGCAATCATGATTAAGCCAGAAATCCCCAGTAGCTGCCCAACCACACTTTGGTATTGAATTAAAAACCAGCTGATACCGACTAATACAATACCGCCGAGGTAAATAGCATATTCTTTATTGATACCCGCAAAGGCAATTTCTTTTAACACTTCAGGGCGTCGTGGCTCTGCACGGCCATCTAATAAATGTTGCCCCCATAAAAATACCAGCAAGCCAAATAGCATACCTATGCCAGCCAAACCAAAGCCGTAGTTCCAGCCATAGGTTTCGCCCACATAGCCGACAAGCGCGGTAGAAATGAGAGAGCCAAGATTAATGCCCATATAAAAAATTGAAAAGCCGCCATCGCGACGAGGATCTTTAGGGCCGTAGAGCGCGCCAACAATGATAGAGATATTGGCTTTAAGAAAACCAACGCCAGTAATAATTAAAGCCAGCGCCAGAAAAAACAGATTAATAAAATCATTATCGCGCACCACCGTATCGCCATCGAGATAGGCGGCAGAGCCATGAAAGCCCATAAGTGCATGGCCTAGTACTAGAAGTATGGCGCCATAGGTAACGGCTTTGCGAGCGCCGAGATAGCGGTCGGCAAGAAAGCCGCCAATAATGGGCATCATATAAACCAGGCCGGCGTAAGCGCCATAAATAAAGCTAGCTTGTTCGGCGCTGTATAAATGGTATTTCACGAGGTAGAGCACCAGGATGGTACGCATACCGTAATACGAGAAGCGTTCCCACATTTCGGTTAAAAAGCAAATGGTAAGGCCAATAGGGTGGCCAAGAAATTCGCGTTGTTGAGAGCCTTGAAAGCTAATGTCGTTATTCATAGTGGTTGGCTGTTCCCGTCATAATGCTTATTCGTTTTGGTGCGCCATGGTCTTAAATAGTGCCTGTTATTTGGCATAGCATAACTTTTTGGCAGCAAATTGCTATCAATAAAACTATAACTATAAGAAAAATATAATAAAACGGTATTTGGCATAGTTAGTGCAAAACCTAATAGGACAATTGACCCACTGCATTATATTAATGCTATTTATTATTTGGAATATCCACAAATGACACCCTTATTATATTTATTTGCTGCTGGCGCAGCGATGACATTGGTTTTTTCTTTGACGGCTTAGTGTTTTATTTAATCGTTACTTTATAAATGACTATTGTTGGCTAATCATCATTGCTCGTATTAGGGCTTTGATGCTTGGTGTTGTACGTCAATGTTTTTGGATTTTCTTCTTCCGCTTCTCTCTATCTTTCATTTCCCTCTTTTAAAAACAACCTCTCAATATTAGACCGTTAATGCTATGCGCTGAATAAGCCATATATTAATGGAACCAAAAGTGGGTTGCTTGCATCAAAGCATTCCCTGTATTTGAAGAGGGATTAATTTGTTAATTATCAGGAGAGAAAAATGTCTGAATATACGGCCAAAGT
>CAXAHI010000178.1:0-3440 GCA_963968645.1 uncultured Gammaproteobacteria bacterium
AAGCTGGACTCAAGGGTTCTAAGCATTTTTTGAGTCTCGCCCACTTTGAATAAACCTCCAATCCGTAACTGACGCAATTGAGGATCGACAATAACAATGGAGACCGAGGTGTAACGGCTAATTTCTACAATGACATCTTCGAGTGAATCACCAGAAAATTGTAATGTGCCCGTTTGCCATGCCAATTTACGCGAGAGCTCTGCAGGCGTAACGGTTGCTATACCTTCTACTCTTTCTGCTAATTGATTAAAGGTGGCGCTTTGGTTAGCTTTAATAACAACAGGCGCGCTGTAGCTTGAGTCGGGCAATATATTATTGACGATGGCTTTATGCACAGCATTAAACTCCACACTGCCTTCGGTAACGGTTAGCGCTACTTTGTTGTCTTGTAAGTAAACCGAAAACGCTGTGCCTACTGCGCGAGTTAAACTTTTGCCCGCATAAACACGAAAGGGCTTTTCAGTATTTGGAGCTACATTAAAATGTGCCTCACCTTCTAGCAGGTAGATGTTGCGCGCACTGTCGGTGTACTCAACATTCACTCGGCTATTGGTGTTTAATAATACGGTTGAATCATCACGCAGCGTAATTAACTGCTGCTCACCTACGGTTGTGACATATTGGTTATTGCTGCTGACATTAGGCTGAGGCCACATTAACGTAAGCACAAAAAATATAGCTGCGGTGGCCGCTACACTTTTTATAGCAACCGGCCAGGCCCAACCACTAAACCATTGTGCTAACCACTGCCCAGGCCATGCCCATGGTATTTTGGGTACATCAACCGATACGGCTAACTCTGTAAGGATATTTAACTCGTCCCATAGCTTGGCCATTTTTTTAATTTCGGCTTCATGCGCTGGGCTTTGGTTTATCCATTGCTTTAACAATTCAGCTTCTGCAGCTGTTGGTTCGGCGGTATTAATTTTTGCCACCCAATCGCAGGCTTCTTGATTAATTTGACTAATGTCTAGCTTCATAATACGCCCTCCTTCGAATAGCGCTCCTGATGCTGGTTCATAACGGGCTGCTCTAGCTTGCTGACATAGGCATGACAAATAGCTAAGCCTCTGGCCACTTGTTTTTCTACACCACTAACGGATATTCCTAATTGCTCTGCCACTTCTTTATGAGGAATGCCATAGACTTTGCACATAAGAAATATGCGCCGGCAACGTGGGGACATTTCTAGCGCAGACTGACAAAACAAACCTAAGCGTTGCTGGGTAATAGCTTCGCTTTCTAGGGAGTTTTCGGCGATATCGTCTTCGGGGCTGGTTAAATCTTCTATATATTCAACGGTGGTACGCGACTTACGCCTAATTTCATTAAGGGCTTCGTTGCGGGCTATGCGGAACAAAAAAGCTTTGGGAGAGCTAATATTTTGTCTTTCTTCGGCGCAAAGTGCTTTTAGGTAGGTGTCTTGCACTACATCTTCAATATCACAGGGACGCACTAAAAAACGCTTTAAAAAGCGTTTTAAAAATGACTCATGCTCTATAAATGCAACGGTTATAGAGGAAAAGCTTTTTTTGTCCTTTGGTGGTAGTTTGTTATCCATCAATAAACTCTGATATAGCCAGCATCGTTGTGTTTAGGCCTAACACGAGGCTATTAAGGCAAAAATTACCCTGAGCACTCTATTTAGACCTATTTCAACGCAGTAGACACCGCAAACAGCCCAATCCTCACCTATCGATTAAAAAAAGTGGGGGTTTTATTTTTAAGACAAAGGGCCGAACATTTAACTGCTTATCATTTTTAGGTTTATGGCCGTGTAAACACCTGTAATGCCATTTTTTTAGCCGTTAAAACAACTGTATATAAATGCAGACCGTTTAACGCTTAATAAGTTGCGAATGCAATAACCAGTAAAAGCGCTATAAGCTATTAAGCTACGATAAATAAGCAACGACAAATAAACGACGATAAAAAAGAAAGGCAGAGAGAAAGAAAGATAGAGAACGAGTGAAAGACAGAAGAAAAGATAATATTTCGTTTAAACGGCAGGCTTTTAGGTTGAGTCGACTCCATTTTTAACAGCACATTCGTTATAGTAGACAATTAATTTTAGCCTAAGGTGACAAGCACCTTGGCGTTACCCTTTTTAGGATTATTAATATGCAAAGTCGTATTGGGCAAACTTTGGCTTGTATTGGTTTAACGGCAGCACTTATCAGCTGCAGCACAGATTCCGACCCCAGCACACAGGCAGCAACAGCAATGGCTACTGATTCATCGCAAATAGATTACGGCATAACCAGCACCTCTCAAATTTTGGTCACCAGCGAAAGTGGCGACAAGCTTGCGGTAAAAGATAATATTGCATTTAAGACCGCAGCAGCAAATGAGCAAACCACCCGTTTAGTTATTCGTCCTGATGTTGTTAAACAAACGATTACTGGCATAGGTTCTTCTTTCACTGAGTCATCGGCGTTTGTATTAGCGCATCTTGAGACCGAGCAGCGTGATCAAATTATGCGCGATGTGTATTCAGAAGATGGCGCTAATTTCTCGATAGCAAGAACCCCTATTGGCTCAACCGATTTTTCGGTAGAAGGCAAATACTCCTATGCAGAAGTAGCTGATGATGCGGCGCTAGAAAATTTTTCTATAAACGTTGATAAAGACGGCTTTAGCAATACGCAATATCCGGGCATTAAAGATCAAACGTTTGATGTCTTGCCGATGATTCAGCAAGTGCTGGATATTAAACAGCAGCAAACGGATTCAGATTTTAAAATTATCGCCTCTGCTTGGACCGCGCCACCATGGATGAAAGATATTAATACTTGGTATATTCCTGGCACGCCAGAAAATGATTACCAAGGCACTGGCGGTAGTTTAAAGCCGCAGTATGAAGCTACCTATGCAGATTACATCGTTAACTATTTAGATCAATACCAACAAGCTGGCGTTGATATATGGGGGCTTACTCCGGTTAACGAACCGCATGGCAACAGTGGCCAATGGGAGAGCATGCATTTTACGCCAGAGACACAACGTGATTTTATTAAAGATTTGCTTGGGCCAAAATTGCAAGCCAGTGATCACAGCGATATTAAGCTACTTATTTATGACCAAAACCGAGATGGCCTAGAGCATTGGACCGACGTGATATTGGGTGATGAAGAATCGGCACAATACGTTTATGGAACGGCAGTGCATTGGTATGAAGCCACCGAAAAAGTGTATGAGGATGTGTTGCAAAAAGTGCATAACAAGTTTCCTGACTTTGACATTATTCATACTGAAGGCACGATTGATGACTTAGGCAAACCTGCACCCGGTGGAATTATCGACACGGTAAAATTCCAAGAAGAGAACTGGTTTAACAACGACAGCTTCTGGTGGAATCGCAATGCGACTGACTGGGCTTACACGGCTACGTGGGCGCCCAATGTAGAAGACCATCCAATTTATGTGCCGGTGCATCGTTA
>CAXAHI010000179.1:0-3438 GCA_963968645.1 uncultured Gammaproteobacteria bacterium
GCTTCTTGCAGCAAGGAGACAATATCAAAAGACTCGAGCTCGGCATGCTCAATGGCCTGCTCTATTTTCTTAGCCTGGCCCATGGCGGTCATAATATGGTTTAAACGCTGAATGCCGTCTCGCGCTCTATTTAGGTAGACATCGTTATTGTTAATCGTTGCGACTTCATTTTTGCTATCGATATTATCAAGCGATGTGCTCACAATAGCCAAAGGCGTTCGCATCTCATGAGAAAGCTTCTGTGCCAGCGTCTTTAAATAATCATTATGGTTTTTAATCTGGCCCAGTAAGCCGCCAACATTACGCGATAGCTGGCCAATTTCATCACTGCTCTTATCCGTGTCAAAGTCACCGGTGATATCACCCTTTTCGTCCACATGGCGCTGTGCATTGTCATTCAATGAAGCCAGACGGTTTGACCATCGATTCATAGCAATAAAAGTGATAGACACGACCAGTATTGATATACCTATTAACGCCGTAAGAAAGGTCAAAAAATTAGACGCGGTAAGCATGACGTAGCGATCGCGCCCCTGCTCAGCAATTAATACATAGCCCGCATAAGGCTCAATACTAAGCTCCATCGCTGCATGGAACATCAAGTCATTTTGATACTCTTTAACCCAGAAAATTGATTCATCTTCACCCTGAATAATCTCAGTCAGCTTTTCATCATTAAGCACATCACTGCAATCAAATGCATCAGGTCGATAATGCTGGTCCGCATCATTTGCTAATATAGCGCGATAAATTCGCTCTATAAACCAAGATATTTCTTTAATTGGTCTATCAACATTAAGCGTTCCCGCTGTTGCCATAACATTACAATCTTGATCAACAACGTGTAAGCGCATCCCCTCTCTTTCTTCAACAGTACGATCTAAAATCTTCTCTAATGAAAAATCGATTAATTGATAGCGAGGCGCAAGCTCAGTATTAATGATGGGATAAATACCTAACAATCGTTCTCTAGTATTGAGGTTAGCTACAACGCCGCTAGGGCCATCTCGTTTTAACTTTTTAAGTAGATTGTATTTATCCGATGCATTGGCCACAAAGAATCCAAGCCTGCCACGCGTATTCTTTTTATCGACTTTGATCTCAACACGATAGCCCTCTTCTGTTAAGCGCCAATAAGCATCAATGACTTCGCTATTAATGAGATTATCAACACTATTGAGATAATAAGGAATGACTTTTCCTGACTTCCCTAACCGCAAATAGTAGGTTCGATTGTCGCCTAATCGTATACCGAGATGATCACCATTCGCGAGCAAAGATCGATTGTCTTGTGGTTGGAATTTTTTATCTTTAACGGAAAATAATAAATACAGCGACTCATCAAAAACGGCTGATTGCCAAGTCACTTGAATTTCATTTTTAGAATCAGTATCTGTCTTTTTTGGAATATCCACCCAATTATCATCAACATAACCATCAAGCTGAATAGGTGAACTTAAAGGCGAGAAAAATAATGAATCGTCGCTTTTATTGCCTTTAAACCCTGCGTTAGGCCGCAAAAAGTTGATCCATTGCTCGCTATCGATAAGCCGATCTTTTAGGTAGGATGCCTCGCTTTCACGAAACTGTTTTTCGTTTTCCTTTAAGAACTGTATGCCCGCTACTGGATACAGTAAGATCACCAATACTAAGAAAAAAACGCGCTTTCTTATCGACATCGCTAATTACGCTTCTGCTAACCAACGGTAACCCGTTGCGGCTACCGTGTTTATTTGATCAAATTCCGAATCAATTTCCTTAAACTTTAAACGAATCCTCCGGATATGCGTGGTGATAGTATTATCCTCACACACAAGATTTGCTGCATCACGCAATGCATCTTTTGTTTTCACATGACCAATACGCTCAGTGAGTGATTTAACTATCCAGAACTCGGTCACCGACAAATTAATTAACTGACCTTGCCATTTAGCCTGCATACAATCAGCATTCACTGTTAGCTGGCCATGCGCCACTTCGCCCTGGGCTTCATTGGCCGCCTTAAAAGCCTCTACCCGACGAAACAATGCTTGTATCCGAATAATGACCATATGGATAGGCGTTGATTTTGTTTGGTAATCATCAGCTCCAAACCTTACACCGCTAATTTGGTCGTACTCACTATCTCTTGCGGTTAAAAACACAATAGGCAAAGTCTCTGATCGAGCGCGCAGCTGGTTACAGATATCAAACCCAGCATCTTCGTCGTCACCTAGGCCAATATCCACTAACACTAAATCAGGTAGCTCACCCGATAAAGCGGCCATTGCGGAAGCTTTATCATTATAGATTGAGACTTTAAAACCCTTACTAGTCAGTGCATCACGGTAGTTCTCAGCGATGTGCTTTTCATCTTCGATCATGATGATATGTTTTGGCATAAAATCGATATCCTATCGTTTATTTTTTATTCAAGCAGTGTTTATATCGTTAGTTTACCCGTTTATGTCCTTTTTTCGAATCTATTTCTTCTGTTGTCATAACTTGTCATAACAGCTCAGGCCTCTGTCACTCTAAGAGCTGGTGAAGCCACTTCTATTCGCTTTAATACACTCTGTCATCAACGTCCACTGAGGTAACCCCATGGAATTACTTACTGATTGCACTGTATTCACTTGCGCGAGCTTCTTTGCCGCGCATATCGCCGAAAAAATCTTTTAGGAGTCACTATGAAAATGGTTAATCGAAGCCTTATACAGCTATACAAGCCTATCTTGCCACATCAAATTCGACAACTCTGGCAAACCAGACAGCCTTTTCGAATGGTCGACTTTGCAGGTCAAAAAATAAGCTTTTTCTTTTCTCAGCTTAAATATGCAGAAGAGTTAGCGACCAATTATGCGAACGAGCTGCATGAAACGTGTTTCGTTTTAGCTTTTTATTTAGAACCCACCAGTTATTCCTATATTGAATACTACGATGATGCTGGGGAGCACGGCAAAGTATATGGTATTGCAGCTAACCGTCTCGAGCAATGTTTTCCGGGTGGCCGTCAGCAAACAAAGATCATCAGTGCCTGTCACGCACTTCCTGAGAATGATACCGAGCGTTGCGATAATGATAGGCAGCAATTTCTGTTTTCTGTTGATGAAGAGAATAAGAGTAATGAATTTTTCGATTCTTTCAATAAAACTAATAAAGATCAAAAGAGACTGGTGTGATGAATAACGCAATTGGATTTAAAAGACTTTGCATCACATTGATGATATTCACTTCTAATCATAACTATGCAGCAGTCAGAGCATCTCAAGAAGACGCTAGCTATTTCTCGCTTGATCCGACCCCTCACATATCAATACCGGGCAATTATGTAAATTCAAATGCACTTATAATTAGAGTTCATGAAAATTGTAATGGGGTTATGGCGGCATACTTAAGCTCAAAATATGAAAAAAAAATAATAGAAGCTGAAGGTGAAATGGTTCCCGTATCTTTTGG
>CAXAHI010000180.1:0-3428 GCA_963968645.1 uncultured Gammaproteobacteria bacterium
CTCATATAACTTAACCTCTATGATCTAAATAATCGGGAATATTGGGTTTCATGATGGCTACTTGCCATAGCAAGGCCGGGTAATGATGTGCCAATGGCATCATCACTGATTAATAAGGATTGGCTTACGGCTTGTTCAACCACAGGCATTAACGCATCTATCGCTTTTTGTGCTGAGAGCTGTCCAAACAAGGTGAGTTTGGTGGCGGCGGCTACTTGGTTTTCTAACCATGCCCAGGCATAACCTAGAGCAGCATAGTGAGGTGATATGCGCCAGTGTGTGGCGGCAATGGCAAAGGCAGTCACGTAACTGATGTTATGTGGCTTTTCATATTGCTCGTTTAAGGTTTTTAATAAATCACCTTCTATGGATAAACCCTGCAGTAAGCGAATCATTGCGTCTGCCAATGCCGTGTCGGTTAAACGCAATTCATAGGATTCTCGACAGGCAAGCACTGTGCTATTCCACTTAATCAATGCTGGAATATCTTGTTGCTCTAACGCTAAACATTGTCGATGCAGTATGGGTAAATCCAATGTCGCTACTGACTCAGTTAATTGCACCGATAACCATTCAATAACATCGTCGCTGGTGGCTAGCCATTCAGCTTCTAAGGCCCACTCTAAGCCATGTGAAAAGGCATAGCCGCCTACCGGTAATGTGGCGCTACTAAGTTGTAATAGGCGCAGCATCGATGCATCGTTAGCTGTTGGTGTTGATGCGCTTGGCAATGCTGTGCCGATGGGCTGCGCTGTATCAGTGATGATGCCCATGAGATCCTTGTTCTTGTTGGCCTTTATTATAGGCGCCAGCTTCTGGATTAAAGATGGCGTTTTCATTGGTCACAGTAAGTCCTAAGCGATGAAGTAATGCTTCAAGGACATGGTCGGGTGTTATGCGCAGCCATTGCTCGCCGACTTGTAAGCGCACATGACGATTACCTAAGTGATAGCAGGCGCGGCTAAATAATTGCCAGTCATCGGTTGATGCGGTAATAACCGGTTCTTCTGCGCCGACAATCGATAAATACTGACCGCAATCGCTAAGTAGTTGATCACCAATACTTAAGACGTTGGCGCGCTCTAAAAATACATCCACTTTTTTGCCTTTCGATGACACTACGCGAAAACGTCTTTTTTCCCGTTGCGCATGGTCTAAAAAAACTTCGTCATTGGCTGGGTGCTCTGTATTACTCGGTAACCATTGGTTAACCATAAGCGTATCGGTGTTCACTATATTTTCTGTGTTAGACATAATGCCCCTTATCTAAATAGTTAATTGTTTTAAGCTGCAGTTAAAACTTATGCGCTTAAAACAATTGATACAGTTGTGCCAGTGGCAGCTCACCCAAAGGCTCACAGGTCAGCAGTTTGCCATCGGCGTGTACTTCATAGGTTTGTGAGTTGACAGTAATGTTAGGCATCCAGCTGTTATTGATCATGTCCTCTTTACCAATGTTGCGCGTATTACGGCATTCCACTAAGCGGCGTTTAATGCCGAGTTGAGAACCAATATCCGCAGTAATTGCGGCCTTGCTGGTAAAGGTCACCGAGGTATGTGCAGGTGCTTGGCCATAGGCACCAAACATTTTTCTGTAATGCACTGGCTGCGGAGTAGGGATAGAGGCGTTAGGATCACCCATGGGCGCCGCGGCAATCATGCCGCCTTTAATAATCATGGCGGGCTTTGCGGCAAAAAATGCTGGGCTCCAAAGCACTAGGTCAGCCATTTTTCCCACAGCAATAGAACCGACGGCGTGATCAACCCCATGGGCGATAGCTGGATTAATGGTGTACTTGGCAATATAGCGACGTGCGCGAAAATTATCGTGGCGTTCGTTATCTTCAGGCAGTGCACCGCGTTGCAGTTTCATTTTATGCGCGGTTTGCCAGGTACGTGTAATCACTTCACCCACGCGACCCATGGCTTGAGAGTCGGAGGCGATCATGCTGAACGCACCTAAGTCATGCAAAATATCTTCGGCGGCTATCGTTTCTTTACGAATTCTAGAATCGGCAAAGGCAACATCTTCAGGAATAGATGAATCCAGATGATGACAAACCATAAGCATATCGAGATGCTCATCTATTGTATTGTTGGTGTACGGCAGCGTTGGGTTGGTTGATGATGGCAGTACATTTTTTTCGGCACAGGCACGAATAATATCCGGTGCATGCCCGCCACCGGCACCTTCGGTGTGGTAGGTGTGTATAGTGCGGCCTTTAAAAGCAGCTAATGTGTCATCAACAAAACCAGACTCATTTAAGGTGTCGGTGTGTATGGCGACTTGTACATCGTATTTTTCTGCCACGGTTAAGCAGTTGTCGATAGAGGCCGGTGTAGTGCCCCAGTCTTCATGTAATTTTAAACCACAGGCGCCTGCCGATAGTTGCTCTTCTAACGCTATGGGTAAGCTTGAATTGCCTTTGCCTAAAAAACCAAAGTTCATTGCCATGCTATCGGTGGCTTGCAGCATTTTACCAATATGCCAAGGCCCCGGTGTACACGTGGTAGCGTTGGTGCCTGTTGCCGGTCCGGTGCCGCCACCAATCATAGTGGTTACTCCAGACATCATGGCTTCTTCTATTTGCTGCGGGCAAATAAAATGAATGTGCGCATCAATACAGCCGGCGGTTAATATTTTTCCTTCGCCAGCAATGATTTCTGTGCCTGGGCCAATAATAATATCCACGTTATCTTGTATGTCAGGATTACCGGCTTTACCGATGCCAAAAATCAAACCATTTTTTATCCCTACGTCGGCTTTAACAATGCCCCAATGATCAAGAATAAGGGCATTGGTGATAACGGTATCGGGTGTTTGGCTACTGCTTAACTGACTTTGCCCCATGCCATCGCGAATGGTTTTACCGCCACCAAATTTTACTTCTTCGCCATAGGTCGTATAGTCTTTTTCAACTTCGATAATAAGCGCAGTGTCACCTAAGCGAACACGATCACCTTTGGTTGGGCCAAACATGGATGCATAGGCATGACGATTCATTTTTGTCATTGTTGATTACCTTGTTGGGTGAATGAGGCCGTTAGCTTGTGAGTTGAAATAACCATGAGTCTTAACGTACGTTTATTCATGAGTATCTAACGCTCCCATAATATCGCCCCGAAAACCGTATACGGTTCTGGTGCCAGCAAACTCAACCAGTTTTACGGTTCGGTCTTGGCCTGGCTCAAACCTCACCGCAGTGCCTGAGGCAATGTTTAAACGAAAGCCACGGGCTTTTTCTCTGTCGTATTTAAGCGCAGGGTTAACTTCATAAAAATGATAATGTGAGCCTACTTGAATAGGACGGTCACCGTGATTTTCAACACGTAGCTCTATGGTCTTTCGACCTACGTTGATTTCAATATCATCATTTTCTGTAAACATTTCACCGGGTTTCATGGCTTAACCTTTTATCTGTTGTCTT
>CAXAHI010000181.1:0-3310 GCA_963968645.1 uncultured Gammaproteobacteria bacterium
AGAAGAAGCTAAGCATCTAGCCAGTCGAGAAAGGCAATAAATTGACAGTAAAGGGGGATTTATGGAAGGTTAATCAAGAAGTTTGGTGCGTAACTTAAGCGCAGCCTGACTATGCAGCTGACTGACACGTGATTCGCTCACGCCCAGCACAAGACCAATCTCTTTAAGATTGAGCTCTTCTTTGTAGTATAAACTCAGTAATAGTTGATCTCGCTCTGGCAGAGCACTTATTGCTTCGGCTACCTGTGTGCGCTGCTCATCACTTTCTATTAATTTATCGGGACCGTCGGCGGTATCGGCATATAAGGCTGAACGGGTTAGCCCTTCATCGGCCCCGCCATCACCATTGCTAACGCCTACAACCTCATCAAAGCTGCATAATCTAGCGCTCATGGTATTACGCGCCATATCGCGATAATCTTCTAGCGAGACATCTAAGGATAAAGCTAACTCACTATCAGTGGGTGCTCGACCTAGTTGTCGCTCAAGCTTTAAATTCTCTTCGGCTAATCGACGCGCATTGCGATGTAATGAACGCGGCGACCAATCACCGCGACGCATTTCATCGAGCATTGCGCCACGAATGCGGATGCCGGCGAAGGTCTCAAAGCTCGCACCCTTACTAATATCGTAATTACCGGCCGCCTCAAGCAAACCTTCTAGGCCCGATTGAATTAAGTCATCAACTTGAACACTGTCGGGCAAACGCGCTAATAAATGATAGGCAATACGCTTAACTAATGAGGCATGACGTTCAACCAATAGCATGCTTTCAGTCTGACGACTGTTTTCACTATGACTATACGGCTGAGAAGACTTTGGCATAAACAATATAACGGCGGTAAATTAAAGAATAAAACTGAAAAATAGAGAGGACGTAAAACTCATCATGTTTTTATTTTGCATTAATTTATTTTTCATTAATTCAAACTCATTAAGTTTTACAAAAGGCTTAGCGACCATTGGAACCCTCGACTAACTGCTCAACAAAAAACTCTAAATGGCCGCTTGGTGCAGCTGTCACAGGCCACTTTAACAATTGGTCGGCTAAACGATTAAAGGCTTTTGATGATTCAGCCTTTGGATAAACATCCATTACCGCTTTTTGTTTTCTTACCGCTTTACGTAATGAGTCATCGAATGGAACTTCACCCTCATAACGTAGCATTAAATCTAAAAACCGATCGGTAGTTGCTAGCAGACGCTCATAAAGCGCTCGGCCTTCTTTTTCTGATCGTGTTTGGTTGGCGATAATACGAAAAGAATTAACGCCATAGTCACGATTTAATAATTTCATTAATGCATAGGCATCAGTAATCGAAGAAGGTTCATCGCAAACAACTACTAACACTTCTTGTGCGGCTCTAATAAAGTTAATGACAGAATCAGAAATGCCCGCGGCGGTATCTACCACTAATACATCAATGTCATCTGCCATTTCACTAAAGGCATTAATTAATCCTGCATGCTGCTGATGCCCCAGCTGCGCCATTGATTGCGTACCTGAACTGGCAGGAATAATTCGAATACCATGAGGCCCCTCGACAATAACGTCAGCAAGATCACAGTCGCCAGCATAAACATCTTCAAGGTTTCGTTCTGGCTTTAACCCCAACAGAATATCAATGTTAGCCAAACCTAAATCGGCATCCAACAAAAGTACTCGCTGCTCGCGTTGTGACAAAGCAATACTCAAATTAATGGATACATTGGTTTTACCGACACCACCCTTACCGCCAGTAACAGCCACTACACGTACAAAATGCTTATCGGTAGACAAGCCTGAAGATTTTTTTTGATTAAGCAACGTTTATCCCGGTATTCATAATAAATAGCAAAGCGTTAATAGAGGGTGTAATTCTATCCAGTTGCTAGCGCAGATGCATCCTCTGCGTGTAAATTGATTGTCGGTACAACAACATGATCCGTATCGCTACTCGCCTCATTGGCTTTAAACAGCTTTTCCATTAATTTGGCTCGCTGCGGCGTTTGAATGTATTTCGGTAACAAACCACCATCACTGAGATAATGAATCGGGGACTGCTCCGTCAATAAAACTGCTACTAACTCACCAATAGATTCAATCTGATCCATATGCGTCAACAAACAGCCAACACTATTCGGCTGCTGGTAATGATGAATTGCACGGGTAATCCAGCGTCGATCACCGGTAGCAGGTAAAACAGTTAAGGTTTTAACCTGACTCAGCACAGATAGCGCTGCTAATTGCTGCTGCGCAGCAGGGTTCTCTGGCGATAAACTGAGAGTGTCAATAAGCACCAAACGTCGCTTCGCACATTGGGCAATTCGATCAACCAAAGAGTGCTCTTTATCAACATAAAAAATGGGAATGCCCGTCATTGAAGAAAAACGACTCATTCGTCCCGCACCAGACTCACTGCTGGCATCATGAGAAATAATAGCGATATCTTTCGCTGAATGTTCAAGCAGCCAACGAGTCGCTAATTTTGAAATGGCTGAAGATTTTCCTGCGCCACTCGGTCCAACAAACGCAACCACACCGCCCGCAGCAACAATATCGTCTTTCGCTATTGGCAGAACGGCTTCTATACGCGTTAAGCACAGTTGCCAAGCACGATCTATCGCTGCCTGGTCATTTGCTTGGCCGTGGACATCATGATGAATATCAAGATCATCCGTTAATGCACGAGCAAACTCTAACGGCAAACCCATTTTCAATATGCGATTAATTAAAATATATTGCACAGGGTTCGGCATTATTGGCGAAGCTTTAGGCGCCGACATTTTTTCTTCGAGCATTTTTTTAACTTGTTGCAATTCTTGCTGTAAGGTCTCAAAAGCTAAGGTATCGCTAAACGGGGTTTTTAACTCACCAATACTTTGTGCTAAACGTGAAGCGGCTGAATTGACAGAAGCTTTTCTATCACTCGACACAGACGTGTCATTAGTCGATGTTGCCGCAGCGTCTATATCAGCGTCTGAGCGACGCTCTTTAGCACGTCTATCACCGCTTCGACGATCACTGTGCATGGCTGAAAAATCTTCGCTAGAAGGCTTAGCGCCCGCTGGCAAGGCAATAATTTCAACACCGTTAGGCAGCTTTCTTGAAGATAGCAAAATAGCATCGGGGCCAAGCTGCTCGCTAAGCTTACGCAATGCGCGGCTCATATCGGCGGCGACTATACGCTGCTCATTTGCTTTGTTTTTTTGCATCCAACAAACCTCTTAATGGCCTAACCAATTATATTTTTGTTCATTTAAAACGAGTGTCTTACTCTAACTTTTTCAACTTTAGCCAACGGTCGCTTCAGTTTTAACCTACGGTCGC
>CAXAHI010000182.1:0-3303 GCA_963968645.1 uncultured Gammaproteobacteria bacterium
ATACCGCTATTTAAAAAAATCACTCAATACCAACTCTCTTATTTTTTCTGTCTTATTCATCGGCTCTTTTAGTATAAGCAATATAGCTTTGGCCATTAACGCCAACATTGAAGCCGGCCCCATATACAGCAGCTCAGAAGCAAACACCACATGCCCAACAACCTGCGATAATTACGACAGCGGATGGACCGGTCAATGGTTTACAACCGTGCCCAACGCAATGTCAGTATGCACTTGTTCTATTTTAGGCCCTTGGACTATTGATATAGAGGCCGGCCCCATTTATAGCGGCAGCGATGCTAATAGCACCTGCCCTAATGTCAGCGCGCCCTATGGTGACTGGAATGGCCAATGGGTAACAACTGTGCCCAATGCCATGTCGGTGTGTGGCACGTCTTTTACTATGGATAAATTGGGCTGGACCGCTAAAGGCTTAGCGACAAATCGTGGCTATACACTTCCTAATGACAATCCCAAACCGGCTTATCGTTGCCCAGAACCAGGCAACCCTGAACAACTCAGCGGCTATATTAATGCCTGGCAATGCGATGACGAATATCGCGATGAATTAAATATGTTGGCGGCTGATCTTAATTATGTGACAACAATATCTAAAGGAACCGATATCTCAACGCTGGATGGTCGCTATATTTATGTTTTAAGCGAAGATACTAATCAGTTCTATATTCGTCCTTATGACCGTTACAACCAAAAAGCCCCAACGGCCACCTACTGCTCGACTTGGTATAAAGCTTTTACCTACCCACAAAATGATAGAACCTACAAAGGCCGCAATTTCTACCTTCATGTTCGTCATTCACAACTTAACAATGGCTGGAATCCACTTTGGGCCGCAGGTGAAATGCAAATATGGAACGGCGAAGTCACGGTTATTAATAATGAATCTGGCCACTTTCAACCACCCGCTGAAAATGTACAGTATGCGCTGAATACTTTACTGGCCTATAACATACCAGTGTCGTCGAGTGTAAACGCAGGCTCTTTTGAATCTAACCCTGCCAAATTAACCGAAAGCCAGTGCGGGACATTACTCGGTAAGGATGAGCTTTAAATATTTTAAAAGAGGAAAAAAAGGAGAGCATCATGGCATCACACTTCAGCAATGCCGAATGGGATAAAATTAATGCCGTATTTAAAAACTCAGCCGAAGATTTTGGCTTACCCAAACGCAGAAAGGACTCTGTCATTATTGGCAGCTTTAATATACGAAAACTGGGAAGCGTAGAAAAAAGAACTGATCAAAGCTGGGAATTTTTAAAGCAAACCATTAGCCGCTTTGATCTTATCGCCATACAAGAAGTCATGGATGGTCTAGAAGGACTTGAGCATTTGTCCTCCTTGTTAGGCAATGACTACTGTATAGCTATTACTGATGTTACAGGGGCCACGCCAGGCAAAAGCGGTAATGCCGAACGGTTAGGTTATTTATTTAACAAGAAAAAGATAGAGCGGACCGCCCTAGCAAGTGACATAAGCTTTGATCGCTCTGAGATTATTAATAACCTATACGATAATCGCGAGCTATTTAATCAAGCCTTTGACCGACACAGCGAAAAAATAGTCGCTTGGGAGAAAAAAGTCTTACAAAGAAAAGCCATAGGAAAAAGAGCCCCCTCCAAACCCAGCATTGAAATACCGACATTTTTAGCGTTTATTCGGCAACCACAATCTACCTCATTTCGTATTAATGGCGCCAAAAACGCAACGCCCTATGAGTTTATTGTTGTTAACGCACACTTACTTTACGGTACGAATAAGAATGAACGCGAGTGGGAATTTAAAGCGCTTATTGAATGGTTAAGTCTAAGAGCAAAATATATCGATAAACTCTACCACCCCAACCTTTTGTTATTGGGTGATTGCAATCTCGATTTTGATAGCGTGCCAGCGATGAAAGAAAATATTGAAGCGCTATTAACAGGCTTAAACAAGACCGTGCTAAAAAGTAAGAAGGCAGCGGTAGCGAACTTTCCATTATTAAGCGCACACCCAAAAAATGGTATTTTAAAAACCGCCTTACGCCAAAAGGCAACCTATGACCAAATTGGAATATTTTCTAACGACCCTCGCCTACCTAAGCCGGCTGACAATGCTCACGCAGGATCAACCGCGGATGGTTATGACTATGGCGTGTTTAATATGGCTAACTTAATTGCACAAGCCTTGCATGGTAAAAATATTGACCAGCTTAATAAGCTCCAAAAAAAGGCTTTATACAAAAAAGCCGAGTTCGACATTAGTGACCATATGCCAATATGGATGCGGTTAAAGTTGCCTGAGTAAGCAGTACAAAAAAAACCGTGTGATTAGAAATAATTCTGTCGAGCTTTTTCTATGAGGTACTGCAAAAACCTCAACTGACTACGAACTATGGATTACGGTCTAAAGGCTTTTTAAGCGATAATGAAACGCCATAAACGCCTTTATCACCGCTTCGGGCTTTTCGACATGCGGGTAATGGCCAGCATCATCTAACAAGGTAATATCAGCGTTGGGTACCACTTCACGAAAGCGTTCGGCCATATGACCACCTGATATAGGATCGAGCACACCATTAATTAATTTGAGCGGAATTTTAGGCTGTGCCAATGGCCCTACCCAGCGCTCACGATTATCACGCCGCTCCTGCATATAGCGAATCAATACAGGAAACATTTGCTTACCATTATTTTCGGTCGACAATTGCCAACTGCCATCAATAAAGGCATCTGATGGTGGGTACTTGGGACCAAAAATATGAGTCATCGTATTACGGTAACTGCGCTTGCTTATTAACGCAGCGATAAGCGGACCCACTGGCGAAGCTAATAGCTTTTGTACAAGCCGTGGTTTATGCGTCTCTGGAAAAATACCACCATTCAAAAAGACACAGCTTAGCCAATCAACTTTAGCCGTGCCGTCAAACTGACGAGCCAATAACTCTTGCGCAACGGTATCGCCTAAATCATGCGCCAGTATATGAGCACGGCTTATATTTAAGTTAACCGCAAGCTGCTCAATAATATCGGCCTGTAGCTTTACCGTAATATCGCGTTGTGATTTATCCGAGCGACCAAACCCCAACATATCGTGTGCAATAGCATCAAAGCGACTTGTAAGCTGCGGCCAGATATCGGCAAAGTCCCATGATGACGTTGGGAAGCCATGAATACAGATTAACGGATCACCCGATCCATCACGATGATAAAACACACTGCGACCATTAATCTCGCAGTATTCACCGTTGTCATACCATTTTTTTAAAAGCATAGCTTTGCCTTATATTTATTTTTATTATCTTAT
>CAXAHI010000183.1:0-3215 GCA_963968645.1 uncultured Gammaproteobacteria bacterium
TATAGAGCGCTTGAGGGTGAATAAACTTCTGCTCTATCAATGAATACACTCAATATATAACTAAAAAATACATTTAAGATTGAATGAGGTTCTCCAAAATGCATCCTGTATTAGATAAAGCAAATACAGAAAAAGAATGCTTGAATCTCGCAGAAAATATAAGTTAATCAAAAGACACCTCTACCAACCTTATTATCTTCTATTAAAAAGCTAATTAAAGTACCTTAAGGTTTAAAACAAAATTAGCTTAAATACATTCTCCGAACGCCAAAGCCAATTAATAAGCTGGCTAAAGCAAAGATAGCCAGAGGGCTCATTACTGGAATATTCGCCGTGCATTCATCACCTATATTGTCATTGTCGCTATCCGCTTGCTCGGGATTAGCAACCATAGGACAGTTGTCACTGTTATCCCCTTGCCCATCACCATCGCTATCAAGCCACTCTTCTGATGCTGTCGGGAATGCGTCGACATCATTCAAATAACCATCACCGTCTATATCAGCATCACAGGCATCGCCTTCACCATTACCATCTAAATCACTTTGGCCAGAATTAGCATCGTCTGGACAGTTATCAAGGAGATTGCGTAATCCGTCTCCATCACGATCATTCCTCGGAAATCCTCCGCCACCGCCATTTTTACTGAAAGAACTGTCAACGGTGCCAATGAAACAATTAAGTACCCAAGGATAACTTTCAGTGACGTAATAACCGTACTGACCATTAACCACCATGCCATTACATTGATCGAGATCGCCACCGTTTTCGATGTATTGATAATCATCGATATAAGTCCCGTCATAGGATCCACCAGGGTCATTATTATCAGGGCCTGGGCGACTACCGGTTTTTTGCCCGAAACTTGAAAGAGCTCTACGAACCGTCGATGTGTCTGCATCAAGGAAATACGGTCCATAAATGGGATAACCATCTGCCGCAAAACCAATTACTGGTGATGCAATAGTGGTTGGAATCAATATATCGCTTCGCCACAGCGCAACTGGATCGCCATGGTAATGGTAAGTACCATCAGGTTGAGTATGGGCATTATGCTCATCAGCACCAAAAGTATATTCGGCGCCGAGTGGGTCTAATAACCAACCATCAGCCACTGAACAACCAATAGCCGTGTTGCCATTATTATCTGCATTTTGGGCCGTTGGGTTGTAGCACCCTGCCGATAACAAATCGATCACAACGCCGTTTAACAAAACAGCATCCCATTGAGATTGAGCAAGCGGCGTCACTGTATTGGCGGGCGATGGATTAACGGGAATAGAAAAGGCACGCTGGTTAGCTGCAACAGCGCTTGCAAAATTACCTGTCTCGTTAAAATTGTGGTTGGGAATACCATTACTACTCAAAGTGCACTTGGCGCCATTACTGCTAATAGTCACTGCCATTGAATAGTCATTGTTATTCTGAAGATCGCTGACATCAGCAGAATAACTGTTGACATAATCCTCACAGTTACTCGATTGGTCACTTAACACTGCATCCGTAATATCAACAGCTAAAACAACTGTGCAAAAAAGACCAAAAGCAACAAAAATAATTTGATTCAAGAAACAGCGTGAAAGGGTATTCATATTATATTCCGTGCGCGATTTATTATTGATTGAGTATACATAACATCAATATTTTAAAGTCTATAAAAAAATATCCGTCAGTAAGAAAGTGTTTCTCTGTTTTTTTTATAGTGGTGATTGACGCTGCCAATCGTTAGCTTTTTTGTTAGAGATACCTGCCAACAAACCGCTTAACAACAGCATTAATAAGAATGGCATTGCAGGTACGCTTTCAGTTGCTAAAGGCAGACAAGTCGAAGGGTCAGTAATGTCAGCAGGATCAGCTGATGCTAGTGTATTAATGGCCTCAAAAGCACAAACTAATTGCTCATATACCGCAAGTGGCTCAGCCGTCAAATTAGCCACTGGTAGTAAATTATTCGTCTCGTAAGGGTCGTTAGACAAATCATAAAACTCTTGATAAACATCATCTCGCCATATGAGCTTCCAACCCTCAAGATGCATAGAACGCTGATGGTTCGTGTATGGACCAAAACCATTAGGCGAAAAATGTTCAGTAAAAATATAAGGGCGCTTGGTTAAGGTTGGTAAGCTAGGACTCTGTAAATAGGGTACAATACTGACAGACTCTGTTGCTGATTCAGTTGCCGAGTTACTTACACCCGCAATTTCAGCAATGGTATTAAAAATATCAATAGTATTGATGTACGCTAGACTTTCGCTGCCTTCATTTATAGTACTGATAAAGCGAGGACTGCGCACAATAAACGGGACATTAGTGCCACCATCATATTGCGTGGCTTTCGCATGATTAGATAAAAAAGGGGGCTGCGTAACTCCTGACGGCGTACCGTTATCACCGATAAAAATGATTGTTGTATCAGCAAGTACTTCTGCAGTCATACTCGCAATGATACGGCCCAGCTCAGTATCCAAGGCTTCGACCATCGCTTTATACTTATCAGTATTCGAAGATAATGCAGTTACATCATTAGTCGTTAATGCAGAATCAGGCGCATGAAAAGGACTGTGCGGTGCATTAAATGCTAGCCAAATAAACCAAGGCTGATCGGCATACTCTTGAATTTTAGCAATCGTTTCATTAGCCGCATCAGTAGTTGCATAAATACTATAATTATTTTGTATCAACGGGCTCGTATTGATTGAGTTTGTTAGTTTTGGCCAACTATTATAGTCTTGTACCCCACCGCCTAAACTCCCCGAAAAATAATCGAAGCCCGAATTAATAGGATGATTTTTATCAGCGGTAGGACCTCTTGATGGATGCGTTAGATGCCACTTACCAATTGCTGCGCTTTGATAAGCACTAGGTAAAATTTCAGGAATAATAGTTTCACTGATATCAAGCTGCGCTTCGTCAGGCCAACCAACACCGATTTGATGAGGATACTTACCTGTTAAAATAGTCGCTCGGGTAGGAGAACAGATAGGGTTGGTATAAGCGTTGCGAAACAATACGCCACTTGCAGCTAAGCTATCAATCGTTGGGGTATGCGCAGGATTAGCACCTTCTCCGTTATGTCCATAAAGATCATCACGGTTATAGACACCAGCTGCATCAACGCCTAAATCATCGGCAATCACCAATAAAATATTATCCGCTTTAGCAAGGCTAATACAGCAAAAAAAAATCAATATCGATGCTGCGGATAACAATCTAAC
>CAXAHI010000184.1:0-3172 GCA_963968645.1 uncultured Gammaproteobacteria bacterium
AAAAAAACCAAACACTAATCAACCACCAATCCATCCTCACGCATCTTAGCCATCTTATACCTTAACGTCCGTGGGCTAATTCCTAACTTCTCTGCCGCCTGCTTCTTAGAACCACCCGCCTCATTTAAAGCATCAATAATAATCTCATACTCACGCTGCTTTAAATCAGCACTGTAATTAACCACCGACTCTTCAGCTTGCGAAGGATTCATATTCGACACTTTATCAATAAAAGGTCCAGGACTACTTATTGATGGTTCAGGACTACTTATTGATGTCTCAGGGCTTTGATCAAATAATAAATCATTCGCATAAATCGTATCACCCGGCTGTAATATTAATGCCCGCTGCACAATGTTATCTAACTCACGTACGTTACCTGGCCAAGCATAAGCTAACAAACATTGCTGTGCCTCTGTTGCAAAACTCAATTGGCCACGGCCCATTTTTTTTGAATGCTGCAATAATAAATACTCAGCTAATGGAAGCACGTCATCCAATCGCTCGCGCAATGCTGGCCAACGAATGGGAAACACACTGAGTCGATAAAATAAATCTTCTCTAAAGCTACCGTCAGTCACACATTGTTTAAGGTCACGATTAGTCGTTGCAATAATCCTTACATCCAGAGCAATGACCTTTCGACCACCCACACGCTCGACTTCGCGCTCTTGTAATACTCTTAATAATTTAGCCTGTAAGGATAAATCCATTTCTGATACTTCATCTAATAATAAAGTACCGCCATTCGCTTGCTCAAACTTACCCGGCGCTGATTGATGCGCACCTGTAAAGGCACCTTTTTCATGCCCAAATAAAGTGGCTTCAAGCATGGTCTCAGGTATCGCCGCACAGTTAATAGCAATAAAAGGTTCAGTTTTGCGCGTAGAGTGTGTATGGATATAACGCGCTATTACTTCTTTACCTGTACCAGACTCACCAGATATCAATACGGTTGAATCTGTCATGGCTACTCGCTTAGCCATTTGAAATAAATCACGACTAATTTGTGAGGCAATAACAGGGCCATCACTTTCTAATAATTGGCCTACTGTGTAACGACTTACTAAATCGATGAGTGTGCTGGGATCAAAAGGTTTAACTAAGTAATCAACCGCGCCGGCTTGAATAGCACGAACCGATCGATCAATACTGGCGTATGCAGTAATTAATAAAACGGGCAAAAAAGGATACAGCTTTTTAATTTCATCTAATAACTGATGGCCATCCATACCGCCCATATTCACATCAGAGATAACCATGTCGAATCGCTGCTTAGCAAGGCATTCTAATGCTTGCTCACCTGAGCCGGCGGCAACGGTGAGTAAACCGGACAATTCAAGCGTATCAACAATGGCTTCTTGCAGTGCAAGGTCATCTTCAACAACTAATATAGTTGCTGAGTTTTGCGTTGATGCTAGCGCTGTATCATGACTGTTAATACACTCTGCAGATGCGCTCATAAAACTCTCTCTTTCTATTTGTCTTTTTTAGCTGCCACGTTATTTAACGGACACTTTATTTAATGGATATTTTTTTACTGCAACCTCAAGATTATGCTGAGGCATGAACACAAGGTAACTTGATAGTGGCTTGTGTGCCTTGTCCGGCTTTAGACGATAATTCAAACTCACCTTGATGCGCTTTTACTACGGCGCGAACAACAGCGATGCCTAAACCTGTTCCTTGTGATTTGGTTGAAACAAACGCTTCTTCTTGTTGTAAGCGCTGCATAATGTTTTCAGGAATGCCACAGCCACTGTCTGCTATTGATATAAGGATGTCGCTATCTTCTCGGCGAGTCGTTAATTGAATATTCGCCCCCACTGCGGATGCTTGTAAGGCATTGTTAACTAAATTACTTAACGCGCCAATCATGGTTTGTGAGTTACAGACAATACGCGTATCACTTAAATCATTGTTGATAATTAAGCTTGCCTCATTGGCAGATAACGGGACATCAACGGCAATCTTTAATTCTTCAATCATCGATCCAATGGTCATGGAATCTGAGAGAGTGACATCGCCCTTAGCAAAGACCAACATATCTCGCACTTGTTGTTCTAGGTTATTTAAGCGCGATACAATTTTTTGTGAAAAGCGTTTGGTTTGCTCGCTCGTTAAATCTCGCTCACTTAAATGGCCCGCATATAAAATAGCGGCCGATAATGGCGTACGAATTTGATGCGCTAACGCTGAGACCATTCGACCTAAAGCAGATAAACGTTGACCACGGCTTAACTGTGCTTGCAAACGACGGGTTTCAGTTTGATCGGTTAATAAAATAATTTGACCAGTTTCTTCTTCTAAAGAACGGGTTGATAAGCTAACACGCTTACCGTTTTTCATCGAAATTTCATGGCCATCATCTTTTTGCGGGGCAAAAAATTCGGCAATAATATCTACCCATTTTCGGCCTTCTAAACCACTGGTCAGTAACTCTTCGCCGGCAGGATTAATTTGCGATACGGTGCCCCATCGATCTAACACGACGACACCGCCAGGTAATAAATCTAATAGGTTGCTAAGGCGTGCAGTAACCTGCTCTTTTGATCGGACTTCTTGCTCGCGCTGTAAGTTAACGCGATCCAGCTCATCGGTGAGTGCCGATACTCGACCTTCAAGGGCGCGGTAAGATTCGGATAAGTCATCAGACATGCGATTAAATAATTCAAACGTTGCCTGAAGCCCTTCTTTACTGCTTGTATCTAAACTGCTATTTACGCTGCTGCCTGAATTATTGGCTGAACTGTTTTTTAGACTATTGGCCAGCGCACTCATAGATACAGTGTCTGTCTTGAAACCGTTAGGGTCTAAATCGTTAGAATCTAAACGGTCCGTTTGAGCAGATGGCGCCGTCACTGAGTCAGACGCTGTTGAGCGAGAGTCGGTTGTTTCGGGAGCGGTGACTGGCGGCATAATGCATCTCTATATTCAAATGGGCCGAATGAGCTGCATGCTTGAAAACAGTGTGGAATCAGGATTCGTCACAGTTTCAACGCATACTTTGCTTAATGCTTTGATTCTGCAATCACTGTGCCGAGAAGAATTAGTTCAATACTATCAATTACTTATCATTATTTATAAGAATCATGACTACTTGCGAGTCAATCTTTTGTCGGACGCAAACAGGTAATAATAAGAGGCTGTAAAGTAAGTGCGCCTTAAACGA
>CAXAHI010000185.1:0-3169 GCA_963968645.1 uncultured Gammaproteobacteria bacterium
TTGTACCTATTGCGCTACAACCCGAAAGAGCAATGGCGCTGAGCAATAGTAATGCTGAAATTTTCTTCATGATAGCCTCTAAAGTTATGCCAAGAGTGCAATTCACAATAATGAACTCTAAGCTGTTATCCTGACTTATAATCGCCGAGTTGGCGAGGCTTGGCAAGTTAAAATTTCTAAACACGTTAAAATCAGAATAGAAATTAAAACCCACCTAGTTGCTCTATGCTACGCTTTTGAATTTAAATTTTTGTGCAGGTTAAAATCCAAACTTGAAAACTTGGCACGTTTACCGGTATATTAATCTCTATACTATTTTAGGAAGATTTTTAATGTCAGGAAACTATTATCGTTTTCAAAAACGATTGTATGAGATCCTAGAACCTGCTGTTTACGGCGATAAAGCCAGCAGAAACTCAGATCTATTTTTTACAGCGTTGGTGATAATTAACGTGGTTTCTGTGACCTTAGAGTCAGTGAACTCTCTATATGACAGCTACCACCACGTATTTCGATATCTAGAAATCGTGAGCGTAATTATTTTTACAGTAGAGTATTTTGGGCGGTTATGGTCGGCACCAAGCCAAGACACTACCAACCAGTCAGTTGCAAATAATTTTAAACACCGAATGGGGTATGTATTTAGCTTTAATGGGCTCGTCGATTTAGTTTCAATACTACCATTTTATTTGCAATCAATATTTCCATATTTAGACTTACGTATACTGCGTACGCTACGATTACTTAGGATTTTAAAACTTTCATATTATAATTCGGCATTTAAAGATCTTTTTGAAGCTATTTTTGAGGAACGTAAATCTTTTTATGCTGCAAGCTATTTGTTTATTGTGGTATTGATAGTTTCTTCCTCTCTTATTTATTTTGCCGAGCACAAGGTTCATCCGACTGGTTTCAAATCCATACCAGGCTCAATGTATTGGGCCCTAATTACACTCACGACGGTTGGCTACGGGGACATTACCCCGATAACCGCAGTAGGACAGTTTATTGCGATGATGTCCGCAGTCTTTGGAGTAATTGTGGTGGCCTTAATCACTGGTATCGTCGCTTCTTCGTTTAACTCGCAGATGGAGAGGCGAAAAATTATTTTTGAGGATCAGGTACGTCAAGCTTTGCTTGATGGCGTTCTTGATCAGAATGAAAAGGATGCGTTGGAATCTTTAAGAAAACGGTTTGGCATGTCAAAAAGACGAGCAGAAGATATGATTGAACAGTTACAACTGGAGCGGAACGACGAAACAAATTGAGAAATTTTCTGAATTAAATCGGAATAACAGACCCCTAGTTTTAGTTGTTTTTAGAATTCTTTGTTACTAAAATAATCACAGATTACGAAATGTATTAAATCATTTTATTTTAACTGCAGTGCCAATTACCGATACTAAGATATCGTCGTTTCTACGCATTCCTAGGGGAACTAAGTCAATGGTGAGCCCAACAATACAGTTTGCATCTTGCTGAATAGCTTTGGACTTAAGGTCTAAGATAGCGAGTTCCAGTGATTGACTTAATGCGTCTTGCTTCTTTGGCTTACGCCTGAGAATAATGTTCACCAATTTAGCAAAAGATGAAAACTTTTGATTTGTAAAACAAAACTCAGCTGAAATTATTCCAATACGGCTTTTGATATTGAGATTTGTGCTGACTTCTGTGGTAACCAGAATATCTTGAAATTTGTTAAAAACGGTCTCAATAGATTTCTGAGTGGATGGTATGACCGGCTCTTTGCCAGTCATTATTTTGTTTTCAACCCGCTCCTTAACGTAGCACGTTATACACAGACCATTGTAATTCTGAGCCGCTTGGCTTTCAGAATAACCCATCTTTATGGAGCAGCTACCACATTTAGCCAAGTTTTAACCCTCCTGAAAACCAATTTGATTTTTAGTTCAGTAAAATATGTTAGAGGTAGACACTTAATAAAACATTTTCACAACATAACAATTATTATCTAGTTAATTTTTCAATCATGTCTGAATTAGCCTGCATCATACGGGCTGCACCGTTAAATTGCTGCTGCGCTTTAATCATATTTGTCATTTCTTCAGTCACATCAACGTTTGAACCCTCAATATGTCCAGACTTTATACTGGCAAAACCAAGTGATCCAGGGTTACCTACCGCTATTGCACCAGATTTTTCTGTCACTCCGAAGGTTCCATCACCCCTTTGCTTTAATCCATTAGGATTGCTAAAAGAGACAAGACCTATTGTTGCTAGGGCGACTTGTTCATTACCAAACGATGCCACGATGTTACCATTTTCTTCCACAGATAAATTTGAAAGTGGCGAGTCGTAAGCATCAAAGGGAATTCTGATCGATTGGAATACATCAACGTTTGCCACGGGCGTATCTACAAACTTATCGTCAACGGCCGCAGCGCCCATTAGGAATGCTCCACTGGCCGTTTTTAAAAACCCATCGGCATCAAGTGAAATGGCACCATTTCGGGTTGCGCTAAAGCTTGGATCATTAATCCCCTTAGATACAAAATAACCGTTTCCAACTAGTGCAAGATCAAGCGCGCCACCCTTTGCTAAAAGCGAGCCCTGTCCATCACTACGACGCGTTTCTTCAACATTAGAACCTTTTCCTACTAGTGAAGATTCTACCGCATCGGCAGTTCTTCCATTAAATAATTCAGAAAAAGAAACTGAGCTTTTTTTATAAGCTGTTGAATTTGCATTCGCAATATTGTTTGAAATCACTTTTAACTCGTGAAGTGCCGTCTCCATGCCAGTTTTAATTACGGAAAACATTTGAAAATCCTCATCTAGGTCGAAGAGTAATTTGCAATAAGCATGCCACGCTACTTTCGAAACTTAAATATCAGAACTTTTATTATTAACCTAAAAAATCAAAAAGGTTTTGACCCATTACACGGGTAAATGTTGCTTGAGCCGCCTCTTTTGAGGTTAATAATTGCTGAAGTTTAGTTAGAAGCGCCGCCATGTCGGCATTTTCAATAACGGATATATCTTCTGTGAGTGCCACTATGGTTTCTTGCGTACTATCAACGTAATTATTTGCTGTCTTTGCCGTTACACTAAGATCTTGCTGATGTTTATTAAACTGTTCCAAAATTTTAGTGAATTGGACACCTAACTCCGAGTTTTTAAGTTTATGAGGAACAACGTAATCATCATT
>CAXAHI010000186.1:0-3164 GCA_963968645.1 uncultured Gammaproteobacteria bacterium
CTATCAAGCATGATGCAAGAATCACTTCAGCATATGCAATCAATGTTAAGAGATCTACGCACTATGCAATCAGAAAGCATACTGCTATCTACTCGCCGCTTTCATGCCAATGATGCCGACTCATATGGCCAAGAAAAACAGACCGCAGATATTTTACCCTTTAGAAAAACACACTAAAAAAAATAACCTCTAATCATCATTAAATACTAGCGTTAACAGGCCAATATTCATAAGCCGGCACTTCATAGGGATGCGCCTCAACTAAAGCTTCAACGACCGACTTTATAATTTCGTCGCTCACCACCATCTCTACGCGGTATTCATCAACGCTTGCAACAACACCTTGCTGACCAATAAAGGGAGCACTTCCTTCTAACGCACGAAATTGTCCTTGCCCTGCAATTTGCCAAGCACAGCAATCATAGTTACCTATTTTGCCAGCTCCCAACGCAAACAAAGCCGACTTAACCGACGCTAAATGCGATTCAGGAACAAAGAAACAAAGCTTATACATGCCGTTTTATTTTTCGACGGGAGGCTTAGCATCATCAGAAACGGATGCTTTAGCCGACTGAGCACTATAAAAATTATCGACAAACTCAGTCAATGTTTGGTTTGCAATAGCATCGCGCATACCCGCCATCAGATTTTGATAATAGCGAAGGTTATGAATAGTATTGAGCTGCGCGCCCAACATCTCTTTACACTTATCTAAATGATGCAAGTAGGCACGGCTAAAATTTTCGCAGGTATAGCAGTCACACGTTTTATCTAACGGCCCTGTATCATGGCGATGCACGGCATTTCTAATTTTGATAACACCCGTCGAAGTAAAAAGGTGACCATTACGTGCATTACGCGTTGGCATTACGCAGTCAAACATATCGACACCACGTAGAACCGCTTCAACTAAGTCTGTTGGTGTGCCTACACCCATAAGGTAGCGTGGCGCGTCCTCAGGCAGCTGTGAAGCTAGCCCATCTAATACATGCAGCATTTCATCTTTCGGCTCACCTACCGACAAACCGCCGATGGCGTAGCCATCAAAGCCAATATCAACCAAGCCTTTTAGTGACTCTTCGCGGAGGTTTTGATACATGCCTCCTTGGATAATCCCAAATAAAGCGGCAGGATTATCGCCATGCGCTTTACTGCTTCGCTCAGCCCAACGCAATGACAACTCCATAGACGTACGCGCTTCTTCCTCAGTAGCAGGATAAGGCGTGCACTCATCAAAAATCATAACGACATCGGAACCTAAGGCATGCTGAACAGCAATACTTTTTTCTGGATCTAGAAAAATCTGGCTGCCATCAATCGGCGATTGAAACTTAACGCCTGCTTCGCTGATTTTACGTAACTTACCCAAACTCCAAACCTGAAAGCCACCAGAGTCAGTTAATATTGGCTTATCCCAACCAATAAAATCATGTAAATCACCATGCGCAGTCACCACTTCAGTACCAGGACGCAGCATTAAATGAAATGTATTACCTAAAATGATCTCAGCACCAATCGCATGAATATCTTTAGGCAACATGCCCTTAACCGTACCGTAAGTGCCTACAGGCATAAATGCAGGCGTTTGCACCACACCACGGTCAAAACGAAGTTGTCCGCGACGGGCAAGACCGTCTTTAGTACTAACAGAAAATTTCAATGGCACTCTCAATATTAACGGTATTCATTTGATATTCATTTATCGATCGATCAATAAATGACACTTTTAATCTTTGGCCAGAAAACCTAACTAATAAACATAGCATCGCCATAAGAGAAGAAGCGATATTTTTCTTCAATCGCTTTTTGGTAGGCATTTAACGTGTTTTCACGACCAGCAAACGCGCTGACCAACATAATTAGGCTCGATTCTGGCAGATGGAAATTAGTAATCATCGCATCGATACTTTTATATTCATAACCGGGGTAAATAAAGATTTCTGTATCGCCGTAGTAGGGCTCAATCCAGCCTTTAGCAACACTTGCCGTCTCTATACAGCGAACCGAAGTCGTTCCCACTGCAATAATTCTACCGCCTGCAGCCCTCGCCTCACGAATCTGATTACAGACATCGGCACCGACTTCGGCGTACTCGGAATGCATTTTATGGTCTTCAATTTGCTCAGCACGCACAGGCTGAAATGTACCCGCACCAACATGCAAAGTAACAAAAGCAAAATTAACGCCTTTATCACGCAGTGTATTCATAATTGTCTGGTCAAAATGCAAGCCTGCGGTTGGCGCAGCCACTGCACCTTCGCGCTCAGAGTAAACCGTCTGATAGCGCTCGCGATCCATTTCTTCATCTTCGCGATCAATATAAGGTGGTAAAGGCATATGCCCTACAGCCTGCAAAACCATTGCCAAAGAGGCTTCGTCATCACTTTCAATTAGAAACATATCATCGACTCGATCGACAACACGAATCGATAAGTCCTTATCGAGCAGAATACGACTGCCAGGCTTCGGTGATTTACTCGCACGAATTTGAGCAATACCACGAGAACCGCTAGTAATTCGCTCGACCATAACCTCGACTTTACCGCCGGTTTCTTTTTCACCGAACAAGCGAGCAGGAATAACACGCGTGTTATTAAATATCAGCAAATCGTTAGGTTGAAGAAGATCGACTAAATCGACAAAGCCATGATGGCCAAGATTGCCATCATGGCGATCCATAGCCAGCAAACGCGAGGCAGTGCGCTGCTCAGCTGGATAACGAGCAATCAATTCATCGGGAAGTTGGTATTGGAAATCAGTTAGATTCATGGTGAAAAAACAGCTTATTAGATTAGACTAGAATTGTTGGTCAGATTAGCGGAAAAACGGAATGTAAGCCAGTGATTTACTGGACAATATTCTCTCGAATGCAGCTCATTGTATTCAGTTTATACAACCAGAGCAGTCCGTTGTTCATTGAAAGTAAGAAAACGCGTTTATCGCTTGCACCCCTCGATTCGGCTGATATAATCGCTGCCCGTTTGGAGCTGCTCGATTAATTAGCAACCAAACGTAAAGCCGATAGCAAACAAAGTTAAAGCGCTTAAAAGTTTAAGTAAGGCCAGTGTGGTGAAATTGGTAGACACGCTAGATTCAAAATCTGGTTCCTTCGGGAGTGGCGGTTCGAGTCCGCCCACTGGTACCAAACAAATAAACCCTGCCTC
>CAXAHI010000187.1:0-3032 GCA_963968645.1 uncultured Gammaproteobacteria bacterium
TCAGGTGGATTTAAAGAGTCAGGTGGATTTAAAAAGCTAGGTGAATTAGAGAACTCGGAGATATAGTTAAGTGCAAGCACGGGTATATCTGTAGGCATCGTTAATAGCACAGCGACGTTATCTTTTTCTAAGGGACCAATAATGAGGTCGGCACCATCACGCACCGCCTGCGCATACAGTTGTTCAATAGTATATTGATGCGTGTCATAACTGGTTATTGTTGGTAGTTGCCAGCCTTGGTTCAATGCAGTGAAGTAGGCGGTAGCTAAACCCTCTTGAACCGCTTTACCGGCTTCACCCAATGGGCCGCTTAATGGTAGCAGCGCAACAATTTTAGCGGGTCGAGTGGCTGCCGATTTTTTTAATGCTTTAATAGACTTAGGTAAATGGTTAGCGGCGCTATGCATAGGCCAGCGTTGTCGCCAGTCTTCTACTTGCTCAACCTGCCGAGCAATATCAATTTGGTTGGTATAGTGAATAACAGCTAATTCTAGCCAAGCCGTATAAGCATCATCAACCGATTCACGGTGTTCGGCTTGCAACTGTTCAACCGACATTTTAAGTAAGGTTTTCCAAATCGCTTTAGCATTGGCCGATTGATTCCGGTTATCTGTTAGTAAACTTTCAATAAAAATACGCTCTTGTGCGCTTGCCGGATAAAAGCCAAGTCCATGTAAAACATCGGCACGCGCAATGCTCAAGCCAATTTGATCATTGGCTTTCATTAAGGGTATAGCGGTAGTCAGCTGCTCGCTGTTCAGCAAAACACTGGCGGCTTGGTAATCTTTGCGATGTAGCAGTAGTTGCGTAACAGCGAGTGTATAAGAAGCGAGATCATCACTGCGGTATTGCTGCGGGTCAATAAGCTCAAGCAGATTATCGGCTATATCCCAACGCTGCTCTTTAACGGCGGCCGTGAGTGCCGTGAGTATAATTTTAGGCGAGTTACGTAAATCGCGATGTCGATTACGCTCTAGAATCTCATCTAGCGTTAACTTATCGCCGCTACTGCGTTCGTTGAATACCGAGGCGCTATCTAATAGCGGTTGCTGAACACTGCTTGCACAGCCAAAAAGCACCAATGCTAAACAGGCCATCGACAGCCGTCGAAAAGCGATTGAGTGGGCCGATGTGAGTAAGCGCATTAGGGTCATTTTAGGTACAATGTTCTCACAATAGTGTTTAAGGCTGTCATTGGCTATAGCCCGTTATTAACGATGTCCGTGCATTTAGATATCAGACATATAATAGACCTATGGTGCCACAGCAGACCGATAGGGTGAACCATAGATAAACGCACAAAAGCACAAAACGGCATTATAAATTGACTGGCCACAATCAGGCCTCAATTTAACAATTAGAGCCTTAGTTGGTAATAAAAAGCTTTCGTACAATATGCGAAGGTTTAAGCCCCTTAAAAAGAAGAGAGAGCATCTTGAGTAGCGACAATGACAATGACCCATCAGCGTTAGGCCTTGAGTTAGAGGCGCAGCTGAGTGTGGATACGATGACGGATACCATAAAGGGATCTCAATTCTGGCCAGCCTCAACGCTTTACGTGGTTGCTACGCCCATTGGCAACCTGAGTGATATCACCACCAGAGCCGTGCAGGTGTTACAAGCGGTTGATTTAATTGCCGCAGAAGATACTCGTCACAGTAGTGGTCTAATGAAGCACTTAGCCATCGAAACCCCCATGATTGCCTGCCATGATCACAACGAAGTTGCTGCCTGTAAGAGCGTATTAGAGCGGCTTGCAGCTGGGCAGTGTGTCGCCTTGATCAGTGATGCAGGAACACCGTTAATTTCCGACCCTGGTTACAAAATAGTCAAATCGGCGAGAGAGCAAGGATATCGTGTTTCGCCTATTCCTGGAGCCTGTGCGGTAATAAGTGCATTATCGGCAGCGGGCTTGCCGACCGATCGTTTCGCCTTTGAAGGTTTTTTACCTGCGAAATCACAGGCGCGTCAAAAACGGCTTGAGCAGTTAGTCGAGTCCAGTTGCACCTTGGTTTTTTATGAAGCGCCGCATCGTATTGTCGCGACATTGCAGGCCATGGCAGAGGCCTTTGGCGAGCAGCGCAAGGCTGTATTTGCGCGAGAGCTGACCAAGCGTTATGAAACCATTATTGATGGGTCATTGATAGATTTAGCCACCCAAGTAGCCGCCGACAGGAACCAGCAGCGGGGCGAGATGGTCATATTAGTGAGCGGTGTGGTTTCACTCGAAGAAGATCGTTCAAGCGAAGAGCAAGAAGCCGATAGAGTGTTACGCATATTGTTAGCTGAGCTTCCTGCCAAGCAAGCATCCATGTTGGCCGTGCAGTTAACAGGATTAAAGAAAAATTATTTGTATAAGCGTGCTATCGCTTTATCGTCAGAAGCAGAATAGTTTTTTTATTTTAATAGAGAGCTAATTTATGAAAATCACTTATTTACGAAGCATAAAGTTTTTGGGTGCTGCTAGCATTATTTTTTTGTTGTCCGCATGTGCCAGTAATCAGTCAATTAGTACGGCGATTCTTGCCTTTGAGGCGCAGGCGGGTAATGTTCAGTTAGGGCAGAGCAAGGCGGAGGTGTTGGCGATGTTGAGTCCAACGCAGGCGAGTATGCCGAGTCGTTTTGGTAAGCCTTTTGAGGCATATATTGAAGATGATAAATTGAAAGAGGTTTATTTCTTTCGGTCACGTTCGTTTGCTGATGGTTTGGTGACGGATGATGAGTTTATTCCATATGTGTTTGAAGATGGGGTGTTAATTGCGATTGGTTGGACGGCGATTGGTGGGCCTAAGACGCAGGCGCAGCAGCGTGAGTCTGATGTGCATATTTATCGACGTCATCGGATATTTTATTATTAGGGCTGCCGGGCTTGGCAGCTAGAAGCTAGAGTCTTGTGCGTAAGCTTTTAGTTGTGATGGGATACTCTGATAGTTTGCTTTTTTTGTTTGAGTTTTAAAGTCAAGGTCGTCGGGGGTGTCCCGACAGCCAGTAACTTTTTGTCTACAGCAACAAAAAGTAACCAAAAAATGCCG
>CAXAHI010000188.1:0-2990 GCA_963968645.1 uncultured Gammaproteobacteria bacterium
TTGAGAAAGTGGTATATGTTCACCACCTAAATTAAAAGCCTCGTTTTCATTTTTATCTCTTACATCGATTAATAAAATATCATCGCGACTTTTCCATTCCTTAAAGTCGGCAGCGGCAATACTATGTATAAGAACATCTGAAGACGGAGGTTGTATTTGATAATCAGAAGATGAAGGGTTGAAGGTGAACGAGTAGGTATTGCAGCAAGCGCAATTTTTATCTTGCTGCAATGCCATTTTTTGAAAGTGCATATCGTCAGTTTCAACCAATAACAAAGTGTTACTAATGGCTGAAGGTATTCCTGCTAATACCTTTAAAGCTTCGGTAGCTTGTAGCGTGCCCAGTAGTCCGGGTAATACGCCTAACACACCCGCAGAGTTGCAATCGAGAGCCTCTTGAGGAGGGCTTGGGAATAAGCAGCGGAAGCAGCTTTGGTCGGGCATGAATAGCGCGCATTGACCACTTGATTGATAAACGCTGGCATAGATCCATGCAGTGTTATTGAGCTTACATAAATCATTAATTAAATATCGGGTAGAAAAATTATCGGTGCAATCAAGTACAAGGTCGGCTGTTTTAATTAAAGTCTCAGCATTGTCTGTCGAAAGTGGTTGGTTGATAGCAGTAACAAGAATGTCGCTATTTAATGATTGTAATCGGTTCTGAGTACATTCTGCTTTGCTTTTGCCAATGTCATTTTCAGAGAATGTAATTTGACGTTGTAAATTACTTAACTCGACGACATCGTCATCAATTAATGTGATGTTGCCAATACCTGCAGCCGCTAAATATAAACTGACTGGCGCGCCTAAACCGCCGCAGCCAACAATTAATACATGCGCATTTTTGAGTTTACTTTGTCCATTAACACCGATGCTTGATAACTGAATATGCCGTGTATAGCGCAGGTATTCTTGTGAGCTGAATTTTGTCATGGAGGCCTGATGCTCGACGTTTGCTTTACCGGGTTAGATTGTTTAATTCACTGGCATGATTGTATATCTTACAAGTATAGCGGTATATCTCTTGCGCTATAAAGAGTTCTTCGACGGCAATGTTCGATAACGCTGAAATTCGATGAATATCAATATTCACCTCAGTGGCTAGATCCGCAAAATCCATACTGGCGATGCCGCCGCCAGAAAACTCCCAGTCAATAATAATAAATCGCGCCTGTTCGCCTCTTGAAGCATTGGTCAGTAATATATTGCTGGTATTTAAATCATTATGACAAAGTACACGATGCTGGCCATAATGTTGCTGATAATCCTTACACATAGCCAGCATATGTTGATATTCGCCAATCGCATTTGTGTTGGTGATTAATACTTTGTTGTTAATGCCTTGCCAATATTTTTCGATGCAGTCGGAATAGCTGAAAGCAGGGATGTCGATATTAATTTGATGAAGCCGTTTAATTGTTTGGCACAATAATTCGGTTTGGCTTTCAGTAATAGCCGCAAGTTCGTTTAAGGTGCGACCTTCAATATATTCACTAATTCGATAATCACCTTCTGGATGCTGGTAAACAATTTTAGGTGCAGCATTTAATTGATTAACAGCGTATTGCGTTTGGTGTTCTTGTTGTCGGTTGGCGGAGTAAAGTGGATTGTGATGGTGGATGCGCATTATCCAGTAACGATTGTTATTACTAATTAAATAACTTTGGTTGTTGATGCTGCCATGCAATTTTTTTTCGACAGTAGGCGACTCAGTGAGATTTAAATCCCAGTGCGGCCATTGATTTAAATAGTGTTCGGCGCTCGAAATATTACTTTGCATGGGTTCAGCTATTTGCAATAAGTGTTTCGTGAGTGTTGTTTTGGTATAGCTTTTTCCAATGAAGGTAGCCATATGTCGCTATGATAACGTAGAGTCCAAATAATAGCGCAGTAAAATACAATTCTTTATTGATATACAAATAAATGGATGCGGCGTCGATAACAATCCAATAAAGCCACGTTTCAAGAATTTTATTTACGACCATCCAAGTGGCTAAAAAACTTGACCATGTGGTTAATGAATCAAAGTAGGGGTAGGCGGCATCGGTATAGTTATCTAAATAAAACCCTGATAAAGCCGAGAGTAATAAGATTACTGCGATAGCATTTATATGCTTTATGGCATGCCATTGCTTAATGCTGGTTATGTTTTTAGGTGCCGCTGCAACAAGGTCTATTTCGGGTTGGCGGTTTTTCCACATAAGCCAGCCATACATCGCCATAACTACGTAGAATATATTTAAGGCAGAATCCATATACAGTTGGTATTGAAAAAATACGACAACATAAATACTTGATCCAATCATGCCGGCAGGCCAGCAGCCACGATGTTCTCTCGACGCTAAAACAACATAGGTGAGAGAGGCTAGTACGGCCACAATTTCTGGTATTGAATAAACACTCAGTTCTGCCCAAATATTCAGTAGCATAAAATCCTTCCTGCCTCTTTGTTGGTCTGCTTACTCTGTATCAGTCGTTCTGGCTGCAATGTTAAGTTTGGCTTTCGTCACGACGATCTCGGTTAACATATTTCGCTACTAATACGGCGGCGGGCTCTTCACAAAAAACGGTATAGGTTAACGCTTGAATGGTTTGCATTACTAGGGTGTATTCACCAAACACTTCGGTGCTTAAAGCGTTGGTGCGAACCTCTAGTTCATCATTCGCATTGAGTGCGTCAATATAGGTTTGAATAGTTGGAACGTAATCTCCCATAAGAGGGTAAAGACTTAATTCGGCTGTAATGTTCATAGTCGTTTCCTGATTATCGTTAAGGATACGCCAACTGTGCGCACTGCCACGACGGGCTTGCTCACAGCTGGCGAAAGGTGCATTTAACTTACCAGTCGTAGCTTGCGCTAACGCCAATTAAACGTGGCTCTCCAAATTGAGTATAGGTCTCGGGTGCATAGCCATTGCTCGGATTGTTACCACCTTCATTACTAAAAAAGAAACCGCGTGTTTCTACATCTTCGTCGGTGAGGTTG
>CAXAHI010000189.1:0-2956 GCA_963968645.1 uncultured Gammaproteobacteria bacterium
GTTCTTTTTTTCGCGCCAGTCTCAGCTTCAGACGATGAATCTTTAGTTAAGGCCAATAACTCGGTTAATTCTTTTTCCGATAAATCGCGCCAATCACCCACTGCCAGTTTTTTTAAACTGACATTCATAATACGTACGCGCTCTAAACCTACCACTTCAAAATTAAAGTACTCACACATACGGCGCACTTGTCGATTCAACCCTTGCACCAAAGTAATAGTAAACACATATTGTGATTCTTTACGCACCTCGCAACGCTTAGTCTTAACACCCAAAATAGGTACGCCATTGCCTAAGCCCTGAATCAAATCATCAGTAATCGATTTATTCACCGTGACACGATATTCTTTTTCGTGGCTATTACCGGCGCGTAAAATCTTATTCACCAAATCGCCATTATTGGTTAAAAATATCAATCCCTGCGAATCTTTATCCAAACGCCCAATAGGAAAAATACGGGTACTGTGATTCACAAAATCAACAATATTATCTCTCTCACTCCCCTCCGTTGTGCTCACAATACCGGCGGGCTTATTTAACGCAATAAAAATTAAATCCTCTTCTTCTTGCGCTTCAATCGACTGCCCATTAACTTTAACTTTATCACCCGCAAACACCTGCGCTCCTATAGCGGCGCGCTTGCCATTAATAAAAACATTGCCCTGTTCAATAAAACGATCGGCCTCGCGTCTAGAGCAAATGCCACTTTCGCTAATGTATTTATTTAATCGAGTAGAAGCATTGTTGAGCATAAGCGTATGGGTCAGTCAGTAAAGGGTTTGAGTCAGATAGCCAATATCTATACAGGCCAATAATAAAGCAGACGTTTATCGGCTGCGGCGCATAAAGTAACACAAGCAGCGCCTAGCCAACAGAAATGAGAGCACCAAAAATTAAGTAATAGCGCCATAAAGCCTTTATTAAACAGTTGATTTTTTGACTATTTAAGCGCTCAATAGGACCTATGAGCTTTATAACACGCAATCGACAAGGCAGCTTTGTACTAAAAGCCCTGCTACTGATATTTGCCTTACATACCAGTATTGGCTATGCCGCCTGCTGTATTGCATTAGAGCCGGCAGAAACACAAACCAGTATGCCCTGCCATGAAAGTAATCAAGATACGCATGTTGATCACAACGAATGCTGTTCTAGTTGTTTTGCCATAGGCATACCTTCCACGCTAACCAAAGTACTTAGTAACAGCAGCAAAAACATAACAGCTGATATATTCATTCTTTTTATCTCCAGCAGTATTGATCCGCTCTTCAGGCCTCCCATCACGCTCCTTTCTTAGATACACAAATAGCATCTATATAGCATTTATGTAGCATTTTGAATGGCTCTTTTAAAGTCATCCATGCGCTATACCGCTATTAACTTTATATCTTATTGATATTTTGACCTATCGATACTGTTAAAAAAAGGTGAAACCATGTTAATTAAATCATTAGCCATAGCGTTGCTTTATACGCTGCTTGTGCCATTTTCATTGGCACAAAATATCTCAATAGCCTCTCAAGAAACCGCTATAGCATCTCAAGAAACCGATATAGCATCTCAAGAAACCGCTATTGAACCAACCCAAGAAAAAAACTACATCGTCAGCGTACACGGCATGGTCTGTGAGCTTTGTGCTTATGGCGTTGCCAAAAATATACGCAAGCTAGCCTTTATCGATGCAACAAAAGCGGATAATGGTGTAAAGGTCGATGTTGAAAATCAAAGGATTTTTATTTCCCTACTCGACAACACCCCATTAGATAAAGCCGCATTATTTAAAGCGATTGAATCCGGCGGTTATAAACCTATCGATGTTATTCCTGGTAGCCAAGGGGAGCAAAAATAATGAAGCGCACTTTACTTTCTTTGCTAACAGCCAGCGTAAGTATCAACGCTGTTGCCCACCAACCCATAATGGATATGGCACCGCGCTGGAACAACGGTTACGGGATTCAAACCCGCGTCGAACATGCCAACTCAGAAACGACCACTTGGATAGAAGGCGTTTATACATTTCAGCCCTCAGTGCGCATGACATTAAAAGTACCTTATGTCGATGGTGAAATGGGCAACGCTATTTTCGCGGTGCCGTTAAAGCGCTATACCAACCAAGGCTCGCTAACCTATAACTGGAGCATTACACCATCGGTTCGCATGCCAACCGATGGTGGTAATGATTGGGACGCAGGATTAAGCGTGAGTTACAGTTCAGAAACGCCTAGCTTTTATCAGCTTTATGATTTTTACGCGCTAGGCGACAAGACAGGCTTAGATATAAATGTAGGATGGTCTTATCCCGATGGCAACGGCTCATCATTGTTTACCTTATGGGATATCTCAGCGCAGGATTCCGATTCAGGACAACGGGTATTAACCGGCCCAGTGCTGGTTTATTTTAAGCGTAATGTTGTGATGCGTGCAGAATATAAAATACCCGCCTATGACAACGATGACGAATGGCAAGGTAACTTTATTAACTTTGGTATTGGCATCGTTTATTAGCATCAACTTAGGAGCAGCTATCCATGAATAAAAATCAACAAGACTCGCCTCGCACATGGAGTTGGTTATTATTATTTACCACCTCGGGCACGCTGCTTTGTTGCGCCTTACCTATTACGTTAGTTTCGCTTGGTATGGGAGCTGCAGTTGCGACCATGGCGTCATCGGCGCCGTGGTTAATTGCATTAAGCCAATATAAGTTATGGATGTTTTTAGTGTCTGGCATTCTCATTGGATTATCGATCTATGCCGTTTATCGACCGGGAAGAAGCTGTCCAGCAGATGTGGAGTTAGCCGCAGCCTGTGAACGTGCAGATAAATGGAACCGTCGGTTTATTATTATTTCGGCAAGCATGTGGGCAATTGGATTTATAACGGCTTATGCATTGCCGTTGTTGATATTAATCAAATAGCTTTGAACTTTAGCATTCATTAAAGACCAGATTCATCA
>CAXAHI010000190.1:0-2937 GCA_963968645.1 uncultured Gammaproteobacteria bacterium
AGCTTAGCTTTCAGCTCATAAAGGGCATCTAGCGCATCTCTTGGCGTCATATTGTCTAAATTCAGTGCCGTAAGCGCTTCTTGTAACCGGTTATCAGGCCGCGCAAATAAATCAGGCTGCGGCGATGGCTGCGGTTGAGAGCGCGGGGTGTTCGCTTTGCTGTTATCTACGGCCGCTGCTGCCTCGCTGTCGCTAGCTAGGCTCGCGGCTTCTAATTCACTGAGCTTATGACTGGCAAACTGGAGAACATCGTTAGGGATTCCCGCCAGCTTGGCAACTTGAATACCATAGCTTTGATTAGCCGGGCCGTCTTTGACGGTATGCATAAAGACAATGTCATCACCGTATTCGGTGGCGTCGAGATGCACGTTGGCAATGTCAGTTAAGGTGTCAGGCAGGCAGGTTAGCTCAAAATAATGGGTGGCAAATAAGGTAAAGGCTTTCAGCTTTTCAGCTAAATGATGCGCGCAGGCCCATGCCAGTGATAAGCCATCAAAGGTGCTGGTGCCACGACCAATCTCATCCATTAACACTAAGCTGCGTGTCGTTGCATGATGCAATATATGCGCGGTCTCGGACATCTCTACCATAAAGGTTGAGCGGCCACCCGCTAAATCATCAGAAGAACCAATACGAGTAAAGACTTGATCAACAAGCCCCAGTGTTGCTGATTCAGCCGGTACATAGCTACCCATATGAGCGAGTACCGTAATAAGCGCAACCTGTCGCATATACGTCGACTTACCGCCCATGTTAGGGCCGGTAATGATTAACATACGGCGTTGTTCATCCATATGTAAATCGTTAGGTATAAATGGTTCGCTTGATACATGCTCAACAACAGGATGACGACCTTGCTTAATAACGATGCCCGCACGTTGTTCTAATTTCGGTGCGCACCAGTTAAGACTGTCGGCACGTTCGGTTAGCGTGGCTAATACATCTATTTCAGCAATAGCTTCAGCGCTAGATTGTAATAGCTGTAGTTGTTCATTGAGCGTTTCAACTAATTGCTCGTAAAGATATTTTTCGCGCGCTAACGCTTTACTTTGTGCGCTTAATGCTTTGTCTTCAAATACTTTTAATTCTGGCGTAATAAAACGTTCGGCATTTTTTAAGGTTTGTCGGCGCGTATATTCTACGGGGGCATTGGCCGATTGCGCGCGGCTAATTTCAATAAAGTAACCGTGCACGCGGTTATAGCCTACTTTTAAAGTGCTAATGCCGGTTTTTTCTCGTTCACGCTGCTCTAGTTGAATTAAGAAATCCGAGGCGTTAGTGCTTAACGCACGAAACTCATCAAGCTCTGCATCGTAGCCATTGGCAATAACACCACCATCGCGAATGGTCATGGGTGGGTTATCTTGCACCGCGCGTTTTAATAATGCTGATTGCTCAGGGAATACGCCAATACGTGTGGTGATACGATCGATTTCATCATCATGGCTTTCTGCCATAACACGATTTAACTCGGGTAGGGCATTCAGTGAATCACATAGTCGCGTTAAGTCGCGCGGTCTTGCCGAGCGTAAACTGATACGCGTTAAAATTCGCTGCATATCACCAATCGGTTTTAACGCCGAGCGCACAGATTCAAACGCATAGTTTTGTAACAGTGCGGCTATAACTTGTTGGCGGCTGAGTATAGGTGTTATTTGGTTTAACGGTTTGGCTAGCCACTGTCTTATAAGGCGGCTGCCCATGGCTGTTGATGCAGTATCTAATACCGCTAATAAAGTATTACTTTCATCGCCATTTAAATTTCTATCCAGTTCTAAATTACGACGACTCGCACCATCAATACAAAGATAATCAGTTCGGTTCTCAACGGTCAATGCTTGTATATGCGGCAGGGCACCGGCTTGCGTTGAGCGAGCGTATTGAATTAATGCGCCTGCTGCACAAACGGCAATAGGAAAAGGGTCAGCACCAAAGGCCGATAAATCACGGGTACCAAATTGTCGGGTTAATTCTTTAAAAGCCGTGTCGGCATCAAATTCCCATATGGGTCGCTCTCTGACAATGGACGGGTCAATGGCATCGACTGGGATAATGCTGTGGTCTGAGGTCAGTAATTCAGCGCCGTCTAATTGCAGTAGTTCGGCTTTCAAGTCCGCTGCAGAGTGAGTTTGGCTAATAGAGAATTTGCCGCTAGCCATGGCAAGCCAAGCGATGCCAAAAGTCTCTTTACCAGAATTATCGTTATGGCGATGCACACAAACCAATAATGGCTCGCGCTTAGCATCCATTAAGGCTTCGTCACTTAATGTGCCGGGGGTAATGACACGTTGTACTTGTCGATCAACCGGGCCTTTGCTGGTGGCGGGGTCGCCCACTTGCTCACAAATAGCCACCGATAAGCCCGCTTTAACGCATTTGGCTAAATAGCCATCGGCTGAATGGTAGGGAATGCCCGCCATGGGAATGGGGTTGCCGCCGGATTTACCGCGCGCTGTGAGGGTTAAATCGAGCACTTCAGAGGCGCGTTTAGCATCATCAAAAAAGAGCTCGTAGAAGTCACCCATGCGGTAGAACACCAGATCATTAGGGTGTTGCGCCTTAATCTTTAAGTACTGACGCATCATCGGTGTATGTTCTGAAACAGCGGATGTTTGTTCGGAAGCAGTCATAAGCGAGGATAGAACCAATAATGCAGTTAAAAGTAGGGGGAGGATTGTAATTTAAGCGAGAGGATTTGCACAGGCTGAATAGCGACTGATTGTAAATAATCAGTCGAGAGTGGCGGGAGGGAAGACAGCAAAAAGACAGTAAAAAGCCCATTGTTTAATTGGGTGCTATTAAACAACGGGCTGTTGGGTTTTACGCTAAAAAGCCTTTAGCTTTATAGATAGATAGCCTTAAGCTTTATAGATGGATAGCCTTAAGCGTTATAAGTCGAAGACGACGTATTACCGCCACGTCCAGTCCAGTTAGTGT
>CAXAHI010000191.1:0-2879 GCA_963968645.1 uncultured Gammaproteobacteria bacterium
CTGAAATAGACACTGAAATAAACACTATGGATAAGCTTAAAGAAGAGAGAGCCAATAAAGAGCCGTCTGAAATCAGTGATGATATCGAAATCGACATTGAATTTGATTTAAGTGCTGATGATGAACCCTCAGATGATAAAAAAGAATAATGATTTCTTAGCCTTTTCGTAATGTTCCTGTACTCTTTTTATACTATTTGAGCTGTTAATTGCAGGTATAATAATCGTCGATTAGACCTTAAACCTTTACGATTAGTCGGTCCTTTATTTTTAATGGGGCCTCTATTCGTCACTTCTAATGGATATTTTATTGTGACAACCTTTAGTAGCACCAAGGAATATATTGCCAGTGATGATTTGTCGATGGCCGTTAATGCCGCTATGGCATTGGAGAAACCTTTATTAATTAAAGGCGAACCGGGTACGGGTAAAACCATGCTGGCCGAGCAAGTGGCTGAAGCTGCAGGCATGGAATTAGTGCAGTGGCATATTAAATCGACCACTAAAGCGCATCAGGGTTTATATGAATACGACGCGGTGTCACGTTTACGAGATTCTCAATTAGGCGATAATAAAGTAGCCGACATTGGCAACTATATTAAAAAAGGTAAACTCTGGGAGGCATTTTCTGCCGAGAAACGCGTTGTATTATTGATTGATGAAATCGATAAGGCCGACATAGAATTCCCCAATGATTTACTGCAAGAGCTTGATCGTATGGAGTTCTTCGTTTACGAGACGGGTGAAACGATTAAAGCGATTAATCGTCCGGTTATTATAATTACCAGTAATAATGAAAAAGAATTACCCGATGCTTTTTTAAGGCGTTGCTTCTTCCATTTTATCAGTTTCCCCGATCGTCAAACCATGAAGTCCATTGTTGATGTTCACTATCCTGCTATTCAAAAAACCTTAGTAGATCAAGCATTAGAAATTTTCTTTGAATTAAGAGAGTTGCCGGGCCTAAAAAAACGGCCTTCAACCTCCGAGCTTATTGATTGGCTTAAGTTGTTAATGTCTGATGATATTCCCGATGATATCCTTACTCAGCGCGATCAATCGACCGCGATACCGCCGTTGTATGGTGCTTTACTGAAAAATGAGCAAGACGTGCAGATGCTAGAACGCTTAGCCTTTATGCATCGTCGTGAGACATCACGCTAACCCAGTTTAGCGAGCGCTAATTATGTTGCTATCTTATTTCGAAACGCTTCGTCGCTATGGTGTGCCGGTTACGCTAGGTGAGTTTTTAGACTTGCTAGAAGCGTTAAAGGTATCGGCTGTATTTGCCGATCGTGAAAAATTCTATTTCTTATCGCGTACTATTCTAGTTAAAGATGAAAAACACTTTGATAAATTTGATCGTGCTATCGATGCGTTTTTTAACGGCCTTGAATCCATGGATGGTATGCTTGAAGCTTTAATTCCTGATGATTGGATACGTGATGCGTTTCAAAAAGAGCTGACTAAAGAAGAGTTAGATAAGCTGCAATCATTTGAAAGCTTAGAAGAATTAATTGAAAAATTTAAAGAGCGATTAGCCGAGCAAGAAAAGCGTCACCAAGGTGGCAATAAATGGATAGGCACTGGTGGTACTTCGCCCTTTGGCAATAATGGCTTTCACCCCGAAGGTATCCGAGTAGGGGGAGAGGGTAAGCATCAGAAGGGCGTCAAGGTTTGGGAAAAGCGAGAGTTTAAAAACCTTGATGGTGACACAGCGCTTGGCACACGCAATATTCAAGTAGCTTTAAGGCGTTTGCGTAAGTTTGCGCGTTCAGGTGCAGAAGACCAATTAGATTTAGATGACACCATTAGTTCGACGGCAAAAAATGCCGGGCTATTAGATATTAAAATGGTTCCTGAGCGGCATAATGCAGTGAAGGTGCTGATCTTTTTTGATATTGGCGGATCGATGGATTATCACATTACCGCCTGTCAGCAGTTATTCAGTGCGGTGCGAACCGAGTTTAAGCACCTTGAGTTTTTTTACTTTCACAATTGTATTTATGAATCGGTATGGAAAGATAATGTTCGTCGGCGGCAGGAATCTACGCCTTTAGTTGAAGTGTTAAATAAGTACTCGCAAGATTATAAAGTGATTGTTGTCGGTGATGCGGCGATGTCGCCTTATGAAATTATGTCTGATGGTGGCAGTGTTGAGCATTGGAATGAAGAGCCGGGTGAAGTGTGGATGCGCCGATTACTAGCGGGTTATCAGCGCTTTGCTTGGATTAATCCGATTGCTGAGAGTGAGTGGCATTATGCGCAGTCGACACGCATGATGAGTGATATTTTTGATGGGAATATGTTTCCTATGACGGTGAATGGGCTGGAGGCCTGTATGGCGCATTTGGCGCGCTAGGGTTTGGTTTGAAACTTGAAGGTATTTCAAGAATATTTTCAAGGTGTCACTAAACTTGAAATCCTACTTATCGATCTAACAAGCCAGCATGTCGATGCTGCTCATTGTAGGTAAAGAACAAGGCGACTCATTGAAGGTAAAGCACAAGGCGACTTCAGCGAGTAATCTCTTTTATATTAAGAGAATTAAATACCCTCAAGAACTTCCTCTAACCTATCGCAAGTCAAAATTCGCTGTCCGATAAGTTCAAGCTGATCCAAAGATAGCGTTGCCAAAGGAACAGCTTTGGCATCAGGGAATTTTAATTTAATCTGCTTTTCAAGAAGGCGGATTTCGCCTTCAATCTTCCCTTCAATTTTTCCTTCTTTCTTGCCCTTGGCTTCACCCTCAAGAATGCCTTCTTGTTTGCCTTGCTGGATGCCTTCTTGCTTACCTTGATGAATACCTTTTTGCATACCTTTCAGTATGCCTCGTTCTTCCATTTGTTCTGCAAATGTCATCATTTCTCTCCTTATTGG
>CAXAHI010000192.1:0-2848 GCA_963968645.1 uncultured Gammaproteobacteria bacterium
CTTTTAAAAGTAATCGTAGTCAGAGTCATTCTGATATCTGAAAAGCGAATAGCAAAAAGGGTGATTACAGAGCCGGGCTATTACAGAACCTGGCTATTACACAGCAGCGCGATTATAGAAAGACCCGATTACAAAGCAACAGAATAACAAACCTTTATCAACGATGGCACCGAAAGCCATAAAGTCAGTAAAAAAATATTCGGTAAATAAGCTGTAAAGCTGAGGTTTACTCACGTTGTCATAGGTCATTTTGCGGCTAGGTTTTTTGTAGCTGCCCATTGAATGGCGTATTCAATAAATGACATATGCAATAGATGACACAAATTTTCTATATTCACTAAGGGTTTTTGGCCGCTCAACAGTGTTTAAGTTAACGGGTAATAGAAATTTAATGAAATAGGGTGGCAAATACTGCCATCCGGCCACCAAGGTATGACATGCCAAAACAACCGCTAATTCCACCCGATGGGCGCGAATCCGATATGGCCGCCATATATATCGATCTGCGTGCGTCATTAATGCGCTTTGCCTCTAAGTATTTTAGGCGGCCGCAAGAAATTGAAGATGTCGTGCAAGAAGCTTTTGTCAAAGTGATTGAGGCGCAGCATAAGCGAGAAATCCGTGAGCCTCGCGCTTATTTGTTTAAAACCACCCGCAACCTTGCGTTGAGCGAATTGGATAGGGGGCATAACCGCCTTACCGATACGATTGGCGGCTTGTTGCCCGAGTTAGAATTATTGCAAACCCCCACCATGGAACAACAGTTTGAATCTCGACAGCGCTTTGAAATATTTTGTCGCGCCGTTAGGCGGCTGCCAACACAAGCGCAACGGGTTTATATTTTACGTCGCGTTTATAGTTTTACATTAAAAGAAACCGCCGAGTATTTAGGTATTTCGGTTAAAACCGTAGAGGCGCATCAAACAAAAGCGATGGTGAGATGCGCGGACTATATGGCCGAAGAAGAATTAACGGGCGGAAAAAAGCTAAGCCCACATGTAGCGCAGCAAAAAAGGGAAAGTCGCGCAAATGAGAAGAGTAATGATTAAAGAAACTGATGTTAGGTCAAGCTTTCCTGAGTCCAGTGATGATCCCGATGTGTTAGATCATCACGCCTTAATAAAAGAGCAAGCAGCGGCTTGGTTAATTCGAATTAGCGACGATACATTAATGCCTAAAGAGGTTTCTGTTTTGCGCGAATGGGTAGGGCGCAGTGATTTTCATCGAGAGTATTTTATTCAGCTAAGTCAAAACTGGGATGAAATGGCGGTATTGCAAGAGCTAGCCGAGCTGTTTGCCGTGCCGCGTGCCGATGCCGCCTTGAAAAAGCGCAATGCTTTATCGTTTATTTTTGGTGGTTTAACGTTTCCTAGGTTTGCAGTTGCCACATCATTAGTTGCGTGTTCGGTGGCTTTATTATTTAGCTTAGCGTTGTTTGATTCGCAAACCATAACATTGCAAACCGCAATTGGTGAGCAGCGTATAGAAACACTTGAGGATGGTTCTGTACTGACTATTAATACTGATAGCGAATTATTCGTTGACTACAGTGGTGATAATCGGATTATTCGCTTAACGCGAGGCGAAGTTAATTTTGATGTCTCTAAAGATCCGCACCGGCCCTTTATTGTCTATGCCGGTGATGGTTTGGTATGGGCGGTGGGTACGGCGTTTAATATTCGCTTAGACGAAGGTCATGTAGACCTTACGGTAACTGAAGGTCGCGTAAAGGTTTATTCAGGCATTGCGCCTAGTGAGCCGTTGCCAATATTAACGACTGAGGTGAATAGCATAGGCACATCGGCTTTATTAGTAAGGCAGAATGAAGCCTTTGTTAAAGCGGGCGAAGCGCTGCAATACAGCCAGTTAATAGCGCAAAAAAATGAAGTACATATAGAGCAGATACATAAAAAGCTTGCTTGGCAGCGCGGCGCGCTTATTTTTAAGGGCGAAACCTTAGAGCAGGCGGTGGTAGAGATTCGTCGTTATACCGATAAAGAGTTGCGTATTGTTGACCCGGGCATTAAAAATAAAAAAGTAGGCGGTTATTACAAAACGGATGACATTGATGGTTTGTTACGATCAATGAGCCAAAGTTATGGTATTCATGTTGCCTATCGAGACAATAACATTATTCATCTTTCTTCAAAATAAAAAAACTTTTCAACTCACTAAGGGTTTTTGCATGACATACCCGTCTTTTATATCAGGGGCACACAAAAATACAAACGTTAAAAGTATTGCGTGTGCTTTTGGTCGAAGAGATATTGTTAGTAAAGCCAGCGTTATAGCCATAAAAAAACATTTGCTCGTGCTATTGGTTTTACTGAGTCAAGTTAGTTTAGTGATAGCTGCCCCACAGGAACATCTGTTGGTGCGGTTCGATATTCCTCGGCAAACAGCAGATGATTCGTTGCCAGCGTTTGGGCAGCAAGCGAATATCACGGTGGTGTATCCCTTTGAGGATGCAACAAAGCATTACACCAATCGCTTGTATGGAAGTTATACCCTCAAAGAGGGGGTGAATATTCTTCTAAAAGGTTCAGGGTTAAACGCAGAGTTTAGTGCCGACGGTCATCTGATAATTTCTAGTGATGATATTTATGGGGATGGCGAGATGAATTCAAAGAAAAAATTATTGGCGAGTTTGGTTAGTTTTTTTGTGGGGGCTGGTGCGCAAGGGGTTTTTGCTCAGGGGGATGTTGGTGGTGAAGGTGAGCAGAGTTGGACGCTTGAGGAGATTGTTGTTACGGCGAGTAAGCGTGGTGCTGGGGTCAGCATCCAAGATACTCCAATGTCGATTACAGCCTTGTCTAGCGACACCATCGACAAGCGTGGCCTGCTAGAA
>CAXAHI010000193.1:0-2840 GCA_963968645.1 uncultured Gammaproteobacteria bacterium
GGTGGGTGGTACAGGGATCGAACCTGTGACCCTCGCCTTGTAAGGGCGATGCTCTCCCAGCTGAGCTAACCACCCGTTTGAGAGCCGCGCATTCTACCGAAAAACCTCTACTTGTCAAACGTTTATAGCAATTTTCCTTCATCATTTTTATATCTGCCCTATTCTCCTTATTCTTACTGGTCGATCAGGGCCGATAACGGTATATTGTCACTATGCCCTGCCTATTATTCATTCGCTTAATTTTATCTTGCCTAACTGTGCCGAAAGCTTATTTTGGCTCGCAGCTGCGTATGTTTTCACCATTTATCTGCAGAATACTTAAACTCACTCCTTTTTTACTTGTTCCTCTTTGTATAACCACGACTGTATTCGCCGCCGATGTTAACTCTATGCCCTCTGCGGCTTCTCTTTGGCCAGCGATTATTATTTTTGTCGCCATCATTGCCCAAGTAATAACGTTAGGGCGAAATAAAACCCTGCGCAAAAAAATTAGCAACACTCAACGCGAGCTTGAGAATAAGGTTGACCAACGCACCCAGAAACTGCGTGAAATCAATAAGCGCCTTTACGATGTGATTAATCAGCACGAAACAATGCGTATGCAGCTTATTGAGAGTGAGGCTTATTCTGAGAGCATTCTTGAATCTATGCCTTCTGTGGTGATTGGTGTAGACCCCGAGCTATTTATTACTCGCTGGAATCGAGCCGCAGAACTTATGACGGGTATTACTCATGACAATGCTATTGGGAGGCAGCTAATACAGTGCTACACCGCGCTGCCCTTTCAAACCAACCTTATTCATAGCGCTATTGCCGAACGCCGCTCGCGAACGCTGGATGCGATTCAGGTGCCGGTCCATCCTACTAGCATCCAGCCTGGCAACACTAATAGCAGCCATAGCGCTAAAAACATTTATGTGTCGGCCGTTATTTACCCCTTAACCTCTGGCGGCTTAACCGGCGCGGTTGTTCGTATTGATGATATTACCCAACGTATAAAACTCGAGAATATGTTGGTGCAAGATGAAAAGCTTCTTTCTATGGGGCGAATGGCTGCCGGGCTGGCGCATGAGATCAACAACCCTCTTGCCGCCATTATTCAAGGCACTCAAACCATTGAGCGACGACTGCTTGAAGATATCGATGCGAATAAGCATCAAGCTCAAGCCCAGAACCTATCTTTTGAAGCGATTCGTGATTACGCGCAGCATCGGCAGATCGATCAACTATTAGCCAATATTAAAGAGGCCGGTGAACGCGCCGCCAACATTGTTAAAACCATGCTCGACTTTTCTCACTCTAGCCAAATTGAGCATGCGCCTTTTGATGTTGCCGCCATGGTTAAGAATGCAGTCACCATTGCCGAGCAAGACTTCCCTTTACATCTTCGTTCGCAGGTTCAAATTCATGTTAAGCCAACCACTAATGCTGACACGAATAATGATACTGCCACTCATACAGAAAACATTGAAAGCAAAGACAGCAACAACCAACCTAACGAAAATAATTTGCCGCAAGCCTTAGGGTCAATTAATGAAGTTCAGCAGGTCGCAATTAATTTATTACGTAATGCCGCTCAAGCGGTTGGTGAGTTAGAAGACGACGAAGAGAATAATAACTATGTGCCGCAGATAGCTGTTACGATTCATATGACACCCACGTTAGCGCTTATTGATATTAACGATAACGGCCCTGGCATTCCTGAAGATTTACGCGCACAAATATTTGAACCGTTTTTTACCACTAAAGAAATTGGTACAGGTACGGGGCTCGGTTTAGCCGTGAGTTACTTTATAATGACCGAGCATCATCGTGGCTCATTAGATTTATTACCGCGTAAAACTAAAATAGATGCCGCGGGCAATACGATAGATACTGGCACCACATTTAGAATTAGCTTGCCGCTAGCCGATGCCGAAACATCGATTTAATAACGGCCATGAATTAATAATCGCTAGACAGATTTATTAAACACATTAGTGGCATAAGAAAATACCACTGAACTAACCCCTGAATTAACCCCTGACAAGAAGACATAACGACAATGGAAATTTATAAAGAGTTTACAGTTGAAGCCGCCCACCTTTTGCCTAATGTACCTGAGGGACATAAGTGCAAACGCTTGCATGGTCATTCATTTTTAATTCGTATTTATGTCAGCGGTGATGCGCCAGAACCCAGCGGTTGGGTAATGGATTTCTCTGATCTTAAAACCGTTTTTGCGCCTATTTATAATCAACTCGATCATCATTATTTAAATGATATTCCCGGCCTTGAAAATCCGACTAGCGAAAATTTAGCCCGCTGGATTTGGGGACAGCTTAAAGAGTCTCTGCCACTATTGTCGGCAGTAGAAATTAGAGAAACCTGTACCTCTGGCTGTATTTATCGCGGCACTTAATCATTAAAAAGCGCCTAACGCTTAATGCTAGGCGCGACGCTTTTATTCACAATTACAGGCGGCCGCTACAGGGATGTATAACTATTAAACGAAATCAATATCAACTATTAAGAAGTTGCCGTAAGTTATTGTTACTAATGAATTTAATTAAATATTAACACTTAATAAAATACTTTTTTTACCCATCAACTTTAAAGTATTTTGTTATTCGCTTATCCCATAAGTTGTCCACAGATTTTTTACCCGCTTGAAGCATTTAAAAACAACGCCTCCGTCATATCTATCCACACAATTTAATAAGCGCAGACTTGTGCATACGCCCTCTCCTATAGCATTGGGCAAGCAGTCATATCTTCGAAAAAATGCCGTATAGCATCACCTCAAAAGGATGCCTAAAGAATATGCATAAAGAGTATGTATGAAGAGAACATATAGAGAA
>CAXAHI010000194.1:0-2802 GCA_963968645.1 uncultured Gammaproteobacteria bacterium
GATGAGGTCAACTGCCTAGCCAAAAAAACACTCAATAAAAAATTAGCAGCAGAAAAAAATACTTGATCTAGGAAGCTTATAAGCGCATACATCTGTATTATGAATTCCTAAACATTGAATATTTTCCTTTACAGAAATAATTTATCGACACAATAAACATGCATCTACCTTGCGTCCATTCATCAAAAACTCGCCACAGCCGCAGCACCCAACGCCATTCTATAAACAATCTCAGAAACACTGCCCCACAACGTCAACTTCTTAATCCTATCCGCATCCAACGGCACCACTACTGTATCGCCAGGTTCAATTTCACTATCACCACGCTTAAACCAACGTGACTCACTTGGTAAAAACACACGGCCATTAGCCCTAACTACATAAATACGATTCTTATCCGCCTTTAACGCAATGCCACCACTGCGCTCAATATAATCATTCACCGTTAACCTACGCTCAAACACATGCGACGTTGCATACTGCACCTCGCCAACAACCGTCACCGACTGGCTTTGCTTAGGCACCGTTAAACGGTCACCATTTTTTAACACCACATCATACTGCTCTGGTTTTTCAATAATGTTTGCCAAATCTATTACCATTCGCCCCGTTGGTCGCATTGCCTCCATAGTGCTTAATAGCTGCTGAACATCATCTTGCTCGCTGGCAGCAACACCTTGCTCTTGTAAATTAGCTACCGCTATATCGGCACTGAGCTGCTGCTTAAGTTCTTTAAGTCTCATTAACTCTAACTGACGTAAGTGCACTCGCGAAAAAACACCCGCCTCTATAAAGGCATAATCGGTAAGACCACCTGCACGCTCAATAACTTGCGATAACGTCTCACCACGCTGAATAGTGTAAGTACCTGGAAACACGACCTCACCTTGAAGCTCTATAGTTTCTGTACCTACCCAATTCGGCAAGTGTTTAATATGAATGGCATCTTCAGCGACCAGCGCATAGCTGTTCGCGCCATTAAGATCAATATTTAAATGCTCAATACTTTGTCGCTGCTGATCATCCATTACATAGCGAGTAATCTCGGCACCTAAACTAAACGCCCGGTCAGTTAACCCGCCCGCTAATGCAATAATGTCATTAGCGCTGGCATTGCGAACTAATGGATACTGGCCAGGAAATCGCACACTGCCATTAATAGATACCAACTGGCGACGCTGACTACCATTTGCCTGCACACCTAAACGCGCAACAATATCTTTTAAAACGCTAGCGCGGTTACTATTGAAATCAAAGATTAAAACTTTGTCTCTCGCATTTAATACTGGATCGCTAGCACTGCGTGGCGATGCGAACGCAGCAGCAGGACTAAAAAACTTAACCTCTATTTGCCGCGTTGGCTCTAACTCGCTAACTATTAACGCTGCATTAATATCCGCATTGGGCAACAATGCATTGGCGCCAGCAATAATGTCACTAAAATATAAATCCTTGCGCCAAGCAGACCCACCGGGTCGCTTTACATGGCCTTCTACTAATACAACATCTTCCATGGTGTCGAGTACAGAAAACACCTGCAAAATATCGGCGTCTCTTATAGGTAAACTTTTGCCCTGCTTACTTTTTAGGTTTACATCAACCAGTGTGCGCTCGCCACGACTGTTAATACGCTCTATGCGTGACACTTGCGGATAAGCCGTTGGTAAAAAACCACCGGCTAATGCCACAGCCTGCTGGCTGGTGGTTTCGCCTTGTAATTCATAAATAGCCGGCCTACGTACTGCACCACTCACGCCTACGGTTTTGCCAATAGACGGAATAAAAATAACATCACCCGGCAATAACCGTGTATCACTTGATGTATCACCGCTTAATAGCAGGTCATACAGGTCTAAACGGGTGACCAATTTGCCGCCACGCTTTAATTGAATATTACGCAGCGAACCCGCTTTTGAAATACCACCACTAGCAAATAATGCATTTGTCATAGTAGAAAGCGAATTAATCGTATAAGAGCCTGGCAGCTTAGCTGCACCTAGAATAAATATACGAATGGAGCGCAATTTTCCAACCGTTACAGAGACCTTAACGCCTATCATTTGTTCCGAAACGGTTGTGCCTATTAATGCCTTTACATCGGTAAAACTTAGCCCCGCAACGACCATTGGCCCTAAATTAGGAAATTGAATTTCACCTTCACGATTAATGGTGAGTGAGTGGCTGTGGTTCTCTTTGCCATACAACTGAACAATAATATTATCGCCAGGCCCCATCACGTATTCTGAGGGTATTGGAATATCGGTAGCGGGCATAAAACTGCCGGGCGAACCGTTAAACAACTCATAACCAAACTGCTTTAGCTTTTGCTTAGTAAGCTTTTGCTCTTTTGCTTGAACAAGATTAATTTTATTACTGGCCTCTACTGCATTGGCTTCTACCGCTGCTGCCCCCGCTGTGCTGGCCGCACGACGAGCATTGCCGCCAGCCGTCTGCTTTAAATTAGGCTGCGCATGTTGAGTTTTACTTAACGCACCTAAACTACCTAGATCAACACCGTATTGCTTGGCCAATGCTTGCTGCTGCGCAGCAGGCAAACGTTTAAATTGTTCTATTTGCGCGGTGGTTGGCGTTTGCGCCAAACTCACACTGCTTGTTAATAGAAAAACGGTACTGCAAAGTAAGCCAGTAAGGCTTAATTTAATATTCATATTTTAAAAACCATTATTGTTTTTTTGGTTTGTTTTTTGCCTTTGGCTAAACCATTAACTGGGCTAGCGTTTGACGTTAATTATTTTATTTGCCACTGACTTTCGAACTATTTTTTATCGATGCTTTTTAATC
>CAXAHI010000195.1:0-2723 GCA_963968645.1 uncultured Gammaproteobacteria bacterium
CTCGCCACACTGTCCTCAGCAGCATTAAGCACCGGCGCAACGCCTGCGCTCCCCACAAAAAAACTTACCAAACTCGCTAATAACTTTTTCTTTGAATTCATACCCATCCCCTCATCCCCTAAATTAAAGCGCGCCGCTTCCACAGTGGAAATACGGATCGTGCCATTATCGGAGAGGCCACCTACAAGCCCGGAGTTTTTTAGCAATATGGATAATGCATCCATTAATGTATAGCTACCGACAACTTTATTCGTTTGTCGGCTTTTGGCATCGCGGTAAGGAAAGAGCAAAACAGCATCGGCTTGTTCGGCCAGTAAATTTAGCGCGTCGGCTGCATTACTGGCAGGTATATCAATATTATAAAGTTCTTTGGGTGGTGTTATTTCTGCATAGCTTGATGAAATACATAACACTACGCTTAAAATAACAAAACCAATGGCGCACTTATAACAGCGCTTTTGCCTAACTTTATAACAACCTCTTTGCTCTATTACCGGATGCCTGCTATTCATTTTGCTGGTTTCAACTTTATAGCGTTTAGCTTTTTTAAGTTGAACAACGGTTTGTAGCGGCCCCGTGATACATTTAACAAGCGAGGTTATAAAAGCCGTAAAAATAGTTGACGTTTTTTTATTGAAGCCATGAAAATACTGAAATGGGCTGGCATTTTTAGTGTTATTTTTTTTATGGGTTAACATATCTACCACACGCCCTCCCTTTTTTTAAAAGCTCTATTCGTCAGCTGGCGCCAGCTGTACGCGGTTATAGGCCAAACGATTAACGCGTAGGCCAAAGTTTTCTTCTAGCGCGCTAAACATGCCGTCTATATCACCCACTCTAAAGCGACCTCCAATTTCCATTGAACGCACCTCAGGGTCGGTTATTTCTATTGAAACGGTGGTGTAACGGCTAATTTCATTGACTACTTGCTGTAATGGCTCGCCCGAAAAAACCAATAAACCATTACGCCATGACTGCAAGCGTTTTAGCTCTTCTCGGCTGACCGCTTGCACGGGTGGAGCTGCAAAGTTTTCTGTAACTGTTAACGTGGTAGCTTGGCCTGCATCAAGCTCGCCCAAATTTTTGGTGGCTATATTGGCATAAGGATCAACGGCTAACATGGCGCTGCTATCTATTAGATCGCTATCTGCTAGACCGTTATCGACTCGATTTTTTTCGAACCCTGTTGCTGTTGTTTCTAATGCAGCTAATGCCACCCGCCCTTCGGTCACAAGCACGTTAACTTCTTTATCTTTTAGGTAAACGGTAAATGCTGTGCCTACGGCTTGTACGCGCCGACTACCTGCATAAACTCTAAAGGGTAACGCTGGGTTTTTAGCAACATCGAAATGTACCTCGCCTTGAATTAAACGAATATTTCTATAATTGTCGTTATATTCCACCTCTACCTGGCTGTTGGTATTTAGCTGCAGGGTTGAGCCGTCGGCCATGGTGATGCTTTTCTGTTGGCCTACGGCAGTGACATATAGGCCGTTGCTTTCGGTCGTGTTATTGCCGTTAAGAACCAGCGTAAGCGTTAGTGCCAATGTTACAACCGCTGCAGTGACGCTTAGGCCGCCAATTGTCAACGCGCTACGCATTAACCCTGCAAACACATTAGCCAATAAACCACGATGAGTTTCTGGCTTACCTAAAGGCACCATTAATTCGGTTAAAACGTTATTACCCCAAAAGGTATTGAGTTGGTTAATTGCATTTCTATGCACGGCACTGCGCTCTAACCATTCACGGAAAGCTGTTTGTTCTTGGTTGGTTAATGGCTTGTCTGAATCCAGCTTTATTAACCAAGTGGCCGCCTCATCTTCAATCATTTTGCGGTCAGGGAATGCGTGTATATTTTCCATTATTTATTCACCTCCATAGTGACCACTGCTTTTAGCGACTTAGCCGTCAGCATAATCCCCCCATCTCGTTTAAGCATATAGTCGCGGCAGCTTAGTGTGCCAATGCGTAAATGTTTTTCTACCATGCTGCGAGAAATATTTAGCCGCTTACAAATATCGTTATGAGACAGACCGTGGACTTTACGCAACAGGTAAACTCGGCGACATTTATCGGGTAGCTCTGCGACGGCTTCGCAATATAAGCCGAGAGATTGACTGGCCTCTAGTTCGTTTTCTACGGTTTGCTCATCGACGGCTGGAATATGTGATTGACTCTCTTCGATATAATCGGTCATTTTCCGGGACTTACGGGTTAACTCATTTAGCGCGAGGTTTTTAGCAATGGTAAATAAAAAGGCTTTGGGTTGTTCTATAGCACCGCGGTCTTGCTCTGCGCTGTAAGCTTTTAGGTAAGCTTCTTGGACGACATCTTCAATGTCTTGTTGTTTATGCAGAAAGCGGGAAATGAATTTTTTTAGAAATTCGCTATGTTCCACGAACACACTTGAGATACTGGATAGCCCCGTATTTTTAAGGCGGCTATTCATTGAGTTATTTTTATTGCGGTCGCAATTTTTAGTTCGGTCACTATTGCTCATGCCCAGCTCTTTATACCTGCTGTTTATGCCCCAACTTCAGGCGATATAGCTTTGACTGTAATGTCAGCAAAAGCTCTCATAAAAGTTAATTACATTACTTTCAATTTATTATTAATAATAAATTCAATGACATAGGACTTTGCCCGCACTGAGAATGATTCGGCTGTAGTGATAGAACAATTGAAAGAGAGAAAACCTTACCTGTTGGGTGTGTTTTTTT
>CAXAHI010000196.1:0-2544 GCA_963968645.1 uncultured Gammaproteobacteria bacterium
AGGAAGTTTAGCGCCTAGCTAAAACTATTATCTAAGCGCGACTTAAATCATATTTACGCATTTTCTCAACCAAGGTGGTGCGTCGAATTTGCAGTTTATCGGCTGCTCGTGCCACTACGCCGTTAGCATCATCTAGCGCTTGCTGAATTAAATTCTGCTCTAGTGAGGCGATGTAGGCTTTGAGGTCAATGCCTTCATGCGGTAATAAGGGTTTGGCATCGATATTAACAATATTAGCGACCGCCTGAAGTGCTGCCAAATGCTGACTATTGACCTCTTCGTCGTCGGTCTCATCCGCCTCTTCTACATAGCGGAATTTAGCGGGTAAATCTTTTACGCCAGCCACGCCATAGGGATACATAATTGCCATGCGCTCAACCAAGTTGGCTAGCTCGCGGACATTACCGGCCCAGTTATGCTGACAAAGCGACATAATGGCGGCTGAGTTAAACCGTATAGAGCCTCGCTGCTCATTCTCAAGCCGTGAAATCAATTCATTTAATAGCAGCGGTAAATCTTCTACTCGCTCACGTAGCGCAGGCATTTCAATAGGAAAAACATTGAGTCGGTAGTAAAGATCTTCGCGGAAGTCGCCGCTTTCAATCATGGTTTCGAGGTTTTTATGCGTGGCTGCAATAATGCGGACATCGGCATGATAGGTTTTATTGCCCCCCACTCGCTCAAAAGTTCGCTCTTGCAGTGCACGTAAAATTTTAACCTGCATATTCAGCGGCATGTCGCCAATTTCATCTAAGAATAAGGTGCCGCCTTGTGCCATTTCAAAGCGTCCTGCACGGCTGCTTATGGCGCCAGTAAAAGCGCCTTTCTCATGGCCAAACAATTCGCTCTCTAGTAACTCAGGCGGTATAGCGCCACAGTTAACGGGCACAAAGGGCTGCTCACGACGTGGCGAATGATAATGTAAGTTACGTGCTACCACTTCTTTACCCGTACCAGACTCACCCGTAATTAGAACAGTGACATCTTTATCGGCCACTTGCGACATAAGCTCACGTACGTGCTGAACCTTACGACTAGTGCCTACTAGGCTACGAAATAACTGAGGGTCACGGTGCTTTGAGCGGTTAAATAATGCGCTGTGTTGCTCACGGTAAACTTGTGCACGGTGTAGATCATCGACAACACGCGCATAGTTGGGCGGCATTTGCATTTGTGAAATTACCGGCCGCAAACTCTCCGCATCGAGCGAATCGTCGGTTTTATCGGCTGACTGCCCTTGTTTTAAACCCTTATCGTGTAACCCCTTGTCATGTAAACCAGCGGATAACGTGCCGGGTAAAGTGACAGGATGGTCAATAAGAATAACTGGCAGGTGGTTTTGCCATTGTTGAGCAATAGCCAGACGCTCACTCAGTGGTTGAGGATCATCACCCAAAACGAGCAGGGTTAAATTGCCATTATCATTAGCCGCCTGCACCTCAGGGTCGAGCCACTCTTGATAAGACAGCGCCTTAACAGGTTCGCCAATAAAATCAAAAACTAGCTGAAGATCTTGTCGTCTGCGCTCGTCACTATCCACAATAACAATGCGTGTTTCTTCCCACATACCGCTGTCCAGTAAAATGCTATTTTACGCCATCGAAAACCGAATCCTTTAGATCTGGCATAAATGTCATAGTTTTGACTAATTAATATAGAGCCTGGCAAGATGCTTTATAGGCAGTCAAAACCCTGACACTTTTTGAAGGCGAGATTATGTAAGAGAATGGCTGAGCAAGCAATGAGTAATCGTAAAAAAACCTTGAAATTCATTCACTTCTCTCAAAAATCCGACTTCCAAAGAACAAAATCAAGAAGACTTAAAACTGAGCGAGACTTTTGAGGTTAGAACATGACCAGAATCAAAGTGCCATTACATTAGGATGAAAATTGAGCACACAATGAGCGTAATCGATAATAATAAGTAAACGTCTCTATAAGCCTTTTTAACCAATAAGGATATCAATGACTACAAGAATGAAAGCACTCAAAAGAGAAGATAAAAAAACCGTAGAGATGGCAATAGAATGAGCCGTAGAGACAAATGGTAAAGGGTTCGATAAGGGGTAAATGGGTCGATAAAAAACTAAATGGATCAGTAAAGAGCTAAATGGATCGGTAAATAGCTTGATAAAGGAGTAATAAAGATTGGTAACGCGAAAACTAAAGTGAAGAGGTAGAGGCGTAATGCTCTGTCGCTACTCGACCAGTATTGACTTCATTTAATTTAGCCGCTAACACGTCTCGTTCAACCGCACATTGATGCTGCATTGACTGATAAATAGTCGCCAATTTTTCAAGACTGGGCTTTATCGCCAACATCGCCGAGCTCGTATCTTTACCCGCGGCTGCAGTGGCGGCGTTAATCATCACAATCTCAGCCTCAACACAGGGCTGGGTATAGTCATTTAATTGAGAGATTTTCAACCAATCAGTTTCGTCATAGGCTACCTCAAAGGCGCTAATCAGCTGATCTAGCGATGGCGTTGCCGCATCTCCTAATTGCCATACTGGCGATAATGTTTGACTCACTCGTACCTCTTT
>CAXAHI010000197.1:0-2490 GCA_963968645.1 uncultured Gammaproteobacteria bacterium
GATTAAATACACCTCTCAGCTCATCAACCAAAAAAGTAACATCACCGCCCTTACGAAACACTGCCGATATAATCAGCGTTAGCGCCGCTATCCATTGGTAGTGCTCCATATTTTTCGAGTTGATAAATATCTCAAAAGGTCGACGTAACTCATGCTCAGTATCCGGATTTAATACCACATCATTAATGGTGATATAAAGCGCATGATCTGACATCGGCGTTTTTATTTTATAGGTAGAACCTAAGAGCATTTCTGGTCGCTGTAATTTTTCATGCATTTGAACAATCGTTGCGCCCTCTTCCTTTTTTTCTTCAAGCGACTCGTTTTTTTTAACGGCAGATTTCTCTTGTGGCTGACTGATATCAACCACTTCATAAGCTACAATCTTCTTTTCTATTTTAAGTGTCATGACATCATTCTCTATTTAAACGCGAGCTAAACGATAGATTAACAATAGCTAACCGATATGTAGCAGATTCAAAGTTTTCCGTAATACCCTTCTTTTAAGGCATCATACAAATTCGCTGCCGTATGTTTTTCACCATCGTATTCAATTTCTTCATTACCACGCACTTCTACAATAGCGCCATCGTCCAAAGTAAATTGATACAAGGTATTGGCTAAATCTTTCTCTTTAACTAATACACCCTGAAAGGCCTCGGGGTTAAAACGAAAGGTGGTGCAGCCTTTTAAACCTTTACTATAAGCATAGGAATAAATACTTTTAAAACTTTCATAGGGAATATCAGTGGGCACATTAATGGTTTTGGATATTGAAGAATCAACCCATTGCTGCGCCGCTGCTTGCACATCTACATGCTGCTCGGGCAACACGCTATCGGCACTAACAAAGTAATCGGGAAGCTGCTGATCTTCTTGTTCAGCATCGGGCATGGCCAATGCATTAACTTGTGTTTTATACGCTAACAACTCATAGGAGCAAACATCGACAGTCTCTTTGCTTTTTTTACCTTCACGAATAATATTGCGGCTATAGTGATGCGCAAAACTCGGTTCAATACCGTTGCTAACATTGTTACCTAACGATAAAGCAATGGTCCCCGTGGGCGCCAGAGAACTGTGGTGGGTAAATCGTGCGCCAACTTCACTCAATGCCTTGACCAACTCAGGTTCAACCAAAGCAATTTTTTGCATATAGCGACTATAACGGCTGTGCAATAGCTTACCCTTAATCGTATCACCCACCGAATAACCTTCTTCTAGCATTTCAGGCCGCATAGCTAACATGCTCTCGGTAACAGTAAAATCTTCTTCCATTATCGGCGCCGGGCCTTTTTCTTTTGCCAGTTCAAGGCCTGCCCGCCAACCTTCTAAGGCTATTTCTCGGCTGACTTTTTCAGTAAACGCTACCGATGCTTTACTGCCATAGGTTAAGCCCAGTAATGTTAATGCAGAACCTAAGCCCAAAAATCCTAAGCCATGCCGTCGTTTACGAATAATTTCTTCACGCTGTTCTGGCAACGGCAAGCCATTCAGTTCTACTACGTTATCTAACATACGAGTAAATACATTAACGACTTCTCGAAACCGCGACCAATTAAATGAGGCTTGCTCGGTAAAAGGTTTGTCAACAAAGCGCACTAAGTTAATGGAGCCTAATAAACAAGCACCGTAAGGAGGAAGGCCTTGTTCACCACAGGGATTGGTCGCACGAATATTTTCGCAAAACCAGTTATTGTTCATATAATTATATTGATCAATTAAAATAAAACCGGGTTCGGCATAATCATAGGTGGCAGACATTATGGCCTCCCACAATTGCTGCGCAGGCACAGTACGATAAATTTTACAGGCCACTTGCTCAATCGCATTAACTACATAGCCTTTTGTCACCGGCCACTTTCGCCATAGCACTTTATTGCTATCGTCTAAGGATATATTCTCTATCTCTAATTCTGCTTCACTAATAGGAAAAGCTAAAGGCCAGTCGCCGCCCTTTTCGACCGCCTGCATAAAGTCTTCGGTAATCAATAGTGATAAATTAAATTGTCGTAAGCGCCCATCTTCACGCTTGGCTCGAATAAACTCAAAAACATCCGGATGGCCTACATCAAAGGTAGCCATTTGTGCACCACGGCGACCACCCGCAGATGAAATGGTAAAACACATTTTGTCGAAGATATCCATAAACGACAATGGCCCTGAAGTCCGTGCACCGGCTCCTGAGACATAAGCATCTTTAGGACGTAAGGTTGAAAACTCATAGCCAATGCCCGCACCGGTTTTTAACGTTAAACCTGCTTCATGCAGCTTTTCAAAAATCGCGTCAATAGAATCGTCTATGGTTGCGGCTACTGTGCAGTTAATGGTTGAGGTTGCCGATTTATAAGCCTTGGCACCGGCGTTAGAGATAATACGACCTGCCGGTATCGCGCCTTGATGCAGCGCCCATATAAAACGTTGATACCAATGCTCTTGATCTTTCTCGTCTTCAACCTCGGCTAAAGCTCTCGCAACACGCTGATAGGT
>CAXAHI010000198.1:0-2464 GCA_963968645.1 uncultured Gammaproteobacteria bacterium
TGAGTACTTCGCCGCCTGTGGTGGTTAAAAACTCCACCTGAAAGAGTTTATGCTTAAGAGTGTCGCATTGGTTAATTTGCTCTAGCAACTTAGGCATTAGCTGCGTAATGGGTAGGCTACCAATAGGGTAGTCATCGACTCTTACTGGAACGCTGGGTGCATCAGGTTCAAACATCACGTAAAAACAATGATTATCTTCGCCTTGTCTGTCATGCCAAATACGAAACTCAGCGCGCATACGAAAGTGTTTTTCTGGCGATGAAAAAATATCAGCGGTTGGCGGGTTAAATGGCGCTAATAACTGGGTAATACGCTGCGCTTTTTCAGTCAGCAGTTGGTCATATTGCCCTGGCGCATAGTTTATAGAGGGTATAGAGGGTATAGAAGAGGTGGATGGCTGCTTAGATTGAGTCATGTATTGGGTTTCGTATTCACGCTGTGGCATTGCTGAGAGTAGCTGTTATATTATGCTTGATAAGATAGTCATTATCATAAGGTCCGTATCATAGATTATATGCGTTTTTATTGCATGGCTTATTGAGGAGGCCTATTTGAGCGGTAGCCTATACAAAAAAGATAGCCTTTATAAAAGACAGTAAAAAGCAGTCTTTGATGATATTTTGCGGCAGCGCAATGATATATCATCTAAGCTAATGATAATGAATGGCAATCAATGACAATCATTGATAATTAGATAAAGTGTTGAGATTAGGACAGTTATGGAGGTTATGACGGTTGTGAAAAAAATTCTAGTAACAGGTGGTGCCGGCTATATTGGAAGCCACACATGTATTGAATTGTTAGAAGCGGGTCACGATGTTGTTGTTGTTGATAATTTATCCAACAGCAATACCGAGGCGCTTAAACGTGTTGAGTCTATTACGCAAAAAAGCATTACCTTTTATGAGCTTGATATTCGTGACCGCAATAAACTGGAAGCGGTATTTGCAGATCATACATTCTCGGCGGTTATTCATTTTGCCGGTTTAAAGGCCGTGGGTGAATCCGTTGCGCAGCCACTCAAATATTATGACAATAATATTTATGGTACGCAGGTATTACTCGAGATTATGCAGCGTCATGAGTTATTTAATTTAGTATTTAGCTCTTCAGCAACGGTTTATGGTGAGCCAGCAAGTGTGCCCATTACCGAGAGCTTTCCGTTATCGGCCGTTAACCCATATGGTCGTAGTAAATTGTTTATTGAAGATATGCTGCGTGATTTAGGTATTTCGGATTCACGTTGGAATGCCATTTTATTGCGCTATTTTAATCCGGCCGGCGCACATAGCAGCGGTTTAATTGGCGAAGACCCTAAAGATATTCCTAACAATTTAATGCCTTATATTTCGCAAGTGGCGGTAAAGAAATTAGCTTCACTGTCAGTGTTTGGTAGTGATTATGCAACGCATGATGGCACCGGTGTGCGTGATTATATTCACGTCGTCGATTTGGCAAAAGGGCATTTATGTGCGCTTGAAAAATTGCAAAGTGCGCCAGGTGTTGTGCCTTATAATCTTGGCACGGGTATTGGTTACTCTGTTTTAGATATGGTTGCCGCCTTTGAAAAAGCTTCAGGCTGTGATATTCCCTATAAGCTTGTTGATCGTCGACCAGGGGACGCGGCTATTTGCTATGCCGATGCATCATTGGCAAAAGCAGAGCTTAATTGGCAGGCCGAGTTGGGTATTGAAGAAATGACGCGTGATGGCTGGCGTTGGCAGTCAGGCAACCCTAACGGCTATGACGAAGCTTAATTAAACTAACGATTCTTTTCGCTGGCCCCACATTTGTTTAGCCAATTGCTGGGCTTGCGGAATCTCTTTCTCTACACCCATGGTTTTTAACGCAATAGCTGTTGTTCCTAACACGGCATTTAAGCCGTGTGTGTGAGTGTTTTTATCTTGCCATAAATCCAATAAAGCCTGAGCGTTAACCACGGTGTCACTGGGTGCTTCGCTTTGTCGTGGAATCGTATACTGATCGCTCTCACCATCAGTTAAGCCTTTAACGGTAATATCAGCTTGTGGCCGGTATTCTACTTCGCCACCTTCGCCTTTAAATACCGCTGCATTTTTTTGTCCCAATAATTGAGCGGCATGATGATGCGTGTCGGTGTAAGAGGGGTGGAAGACACTTTGCAGCGTAGCATCTGCTCCCAGAGGGTTTAATAGCCTTGCCAATGTATGCACGGGTGAGCGCAAGCCAAGTAATGGGCGCAGCTCAATAATGTCATGCAGAGGCTTACAAAGGTGTTTAATCGGCATAAAGCTAAAGTTATGAGCGTTAAGCTGTTGCTCGCATTGCTGCCAGTCAGTGCCAATGGTAATGCCAAGCTGCTTAAGGACTTCTTCGCTATAAAGGCGCTTGGGTGTATGACCACTGGCACCGTGCATAAATACGCGATAGCCCGATTGAGCGAGCAGTAGGGCCGATAATAAAAACCAAGGCGGTTGTCGTTTTT
>CAXAHI010000199.1:0-2456 GCA_963968645.1 uncultured Gammaproteobacteria bacterium
ATTCGAGTTATTAATTTAGTTTGTCATGCTTAGTTATAAAGCCACGTTAAAATAAATTGTGTGAAATTAAAGTTGATCAAGTGAAGCTAAAATATGATGATAACTGCTAATGCGTGATGGATGAATGTCACCTTGATCAAAAGCGACTTGCAAGGCGCAGCCTTTACTTTGGCCATGCACGCAATCACGAAATTTGCAATTGTCTGTATGCGTTAGGAATTCGGGTAAGCCATTAATAATGTCCGCGGGGCTCAAATGCCACAAGCCGAATTCTCGTATACCCGGTGAATCAATAATGCCGGTGGCAATACGTGCGTCTGCACCCGCAAGTTGATACATTTGCGAGGTGGTGGTGGTGTGCTTGCCTTTATCATTAGAGGCAGAGATATCACCGATTTTGGCTCTATGGTTACCGTTGAGCGTATTGATTATGGAGGATTTACCGACTCCAGACTGACCCACCAAAATACTGGTTTTATTCGATAAAGCATCAATAAACCGTTGAGTTTCTTTATTCTCGGCCTCGCTAATACTCGCAGCTCTTAACTGGGCGATTTTATCCTTTTCGTTTATGGTCATGGTGCCATCAATATCATCATTGAGGCCATTATCGACGGCGCTGTAGCGATAGACGGGATAGCCTAACTCAGTATAAAGCGTCAGCACTTCATTGATCTCATCGGTAACGGCTTGATTTTGACCCATGAGATCTTGTTTGTTCAGGAGAATGCAGGCATTAATATTGGCGTTTTCAGCGGCAATTAAAAAGCGATCAATCAGCGAAATAATGGGTGCGGGCTGAGGTGATAGCGTAATGAAAATGGTGTCGATATTAGCCGCAACGGGCTTAGGGTCTTGATAAGGTCGTGGTCTTTTTAGCAGGGACTCGCGCTCGAGGAGTGCTTCGATGACCCCCGTAGTAGTGTTAGCGGGAGGCGCTCGCCACAAAATAATATCACCGCAGACAATAGTGGGTAGCTTAGCTCTAAAATGGCAGCGAGTAGTGATTTGACTGGCAATGGTTTTATCGGCATTTAAGCGCAGCACTTCAACTTCTTTGCCGTAATGAGTAATGACGAGTCCATGCAGCAAGTCAATATCATCAGCACTTTGTGACACAGTGGCATGATTGCTCGCAATGCGTTCAAGTTGTTGCTTGTTAAGTCGACGTTTACTCATGATAATCTTCATTTTTTGCAAGTATCTTAGCTTACTGGTTCGGCGCGTTGACTACAATTGTAACCTTGCAGGCTTTCACTACTTGATCACGGCGTTATACTAGAAAACTAAATTTAGGAGCGGTAAATACTATGCAAGAACTTAATCGACTTATCTGGATTGATCTAGAAATGAGTGGCTTAAAGCCCGATTCGGATGTGATTATTGAGATTGCCACGATTGTGACAGATGCTGATTTACGGGTATTAGGTGAGGGCCCGATGTTGGCTATTCACCAGCCGGATTCAGTGCTGAATAATATGGATGAGTGGAATACCTTTCAGCATGGCCAGTCGGGTTTAACCAAGCGGGTTCGTGAAAGTGTTATTACAGCGGCAGAGGCAGAGAAGCAGACGATTAAGTTTTTGCAGCAGCATTTGCAAAAAGGTGATTCGCCGATGTGTGGTAATAGTATTTGTCAGGATCGACGTTTTTTGGCTAACTATATGCCTGAGTTGGAGGCGTTTTTTCATTACCGGAATTTGGATGTGAGTTCGCTGAAGGAGCTTGCGCGTCGTTGGAAGCCGTCGGTGCTTAAGGGTATGAAGAAGAAGTCTAGTCATTTGGCGATGGATGATATTAAGGATTCGATTGAGGAGTTGAGATATTATCGGAGTAAGTTGTTGGATGTATAGGGTGGCGGCGATTTCTATCTTTTAAGTTTTAAATTCAAGGTCGCCGGACGACTCGGCAATTAGGGTTAAGTTTTTTAAACTATAACAGTCACGTTATATTCTGGTTTTTTGCTTCTATTTTTTAAGTTTTAAATTCAAGGTCGTCGGGGGTGGCCCGACAGCCAGTCACTTTTTGTCTACAGCAACAAAAAGTAACCAAAAAATGCCGCAACCTTACGACGAAGCTTGAGCACGACGGGTGCATCTCGCAGTGTTGCCTTTCCAGCAGTTCCAGAGAGATTATCGCCAAGCGGTATAAGGGGTACTTTTTTTGTGCTGCACTTACATCAAACTTTACGTCCAAGTTTACCTTTTAGCGAAATAATAGTTCTATTATTCATAACATTTTTTTAGCTCTCACTTTTTCACCTTCTACTCCACACTACGCTCAATGATTTTTTAGAGTAAAAAATTATTATTTTGAGCTGCTGCTCTTCATTGCTCTTTTTTCTCTGCTCGGCTCTTCTACTATCTTTTTTGAGCGGCATGCGGAGCTCAATAGTAAAAAGCGGCCGTTAGGCACGGTTTTTACTTGTTTTAAAATAAAAAGAAGTCTACTGAACT
>CAXAHI010000200.1:0-2396 GCA_963968645.1 uncultured Gammaproteobacteria bacterium
AGAAACAAAAATAGAAACTTGGCATTCAGAACCTTTTCAGTCTTTTATTTCGGAATAGTTTTATTGGTGCAGTTTTTTATACTTTAGTTAAACCACAGACGAGATTTACCCCATGGCTACATTCTTTTTTACATTATGTTTTTTATTGCTTGTGGTTGCAGCCATGGCAGTCGGCGTTATTTTTGCTGATAAACCGATAAAAGGATCATGCGGTGGTATTCAAGCCTTAGGCCTGGGTGGTGACTGTGATATTTGTGGCGGTGATGTCGATAAATGCGATGAAGAAAATGAGCGAACCGCAGCAGAAGTAGCCGATGTTAAGCCGGTTTTTTATAACGCCGATAAATAATATTACTTGTTTAGTTTAAGGTTTTTTGGCCACAAAGGATTTTTTGCGTTTTGGATAGCACCCAGTACAAATTTCACAAACAGTACCGTCACAGCCTCTAGCACTGCAAAACTCTCGGCCATAAAAAATAATTTGCAGATGCAGTTTATTCCAATATTTTTCATCGTAAAGCTTCTTTAAATCCTTTTCAGTTTGCACCACATTCTTGCCATTCGTTAAGCCCCAGCGTTGCGCTAAACGATGTATATGCGTATCAACAGGAAAGGCAGGGTGGCCAAAACCTTGTGACATCACGACACTAGCGGTTTTGTGACCTACACCAGGCAATTCTTCTAACAAAGCCATATCTTCAGGCACCTCACCGTTATATTTATCCATAAGGATTTGCGACAGCTCAACAATTGCGCGTGATTTTCTGGGTGCCAGTCCGCAGGGCTTAATAATAGGGTAGAGCTGATCTGGATTTTTTGTCGCCATCTTTTTAGCGCTAGAAGCTAGTTTGAATAAAGCCGGCGTTACTTGGTTAACGCGAACATCAGTACATTGAGCAGACAGTAAGACAGCCACAAGTAAAGTGTAGTTATCGGTATGATCAAGCGGAATTGGCGTTGTTTTGTACAAGCGCTGTAGCACTTTATGTGCAAATATTGCGCGATCTTTCTTAAGCATATCACTCTCAAATTATCTTCGATTAGACAATTGACGGTCTTAAATGAGATCGCCAATATACAGTTGCATCAGTTATGTATGTTAACTACTAAGTTAGATCCAAGCGGCATAGTGAGTGTGCTTAGCGGATATTGCCACTCAGTAGATTGGTGGCGCTAAAGCGGTTAAACTCCGTTTGTAATGTGCTTGCGATAGACTCTATATTACACGGCTTAGCAGTTAAGATCAGTTGCTATAGCTTGATTAGATATAGCATTATCGTACGCTTAAACCACAACTATAAATGATACAAAACGACTTATGGCATCAATCATAGATTATATAGCTCAATTCGGCGGCGAGCATACCTGGGTAGTGCACGTTTTTATTATCGTATTACTCACCTTACTGGCTAATTTTATAGCTAAGCGCGTACTGAGCCGGCTTCATAAACAGTTAGAGAAAACCTCAACACTCTGGGATGATGCGCTAATTAAAGCTGCCAGACAGCCTTTGGCGACCTTGATATGGGTGATTGGTATCTCTTGGGCTGCGGAAGTAGTTAAGGCGCTTTCAGATGCGGTTATCTTTTCTGCCATTGACCCTGTGCGTGATGTTTTTGTCATCATTTTACTCAGCTGGTTCTTGGTTCGGTTTATTCGTGAAGCAGAGAGTAATATTTTAGCGAAAGAGCCCGATGCTAATGATGAGGCTCCGATTGATGCTTCTACAGTGCATGCTCTGGGTAAGCTAGTTAGGCTATCGATTATTATTACGGCTGCTCTAGTGATGCTACAAACATTAGGTTATAGCGTGTCTGGGGTGTTAGCCTTTGGTGGTATTGGTGGTATCGCTGTCGGTTTTGCTGCTAAGGATTTGCTTGCTAACTTTTTTGGCGGCTTAATGATTTATTTGGATAGGCCATTTTCTATTGGCGATTGGATACGCTCACCAGATCAAGAGATTGAAGGCACGGTTGAATATGTTGGTTGGCGTCAGACACGTATTCGCACTTTTGATAAGCGGCCACTGTATATCCCCAATTCAACGTTTATGACCATATCTGTAGAGAACCCTTCGCGGATGTCGCACCGTCGTATTTATGAAACCATTGGTCTTCGTTACGATGATGCTGCGGTATTAGAGCAGGTGGTGAAGGATGTAGAGGCTATGTTGAAGCAGCATTCTGAGATTGATACTAAGCAAACATTAATGGTTAATGTGAATGCCTTTGGTGCATCGTCTTTGGATTTCTTTGTTTATTGTTTTACTAAGACGGTTAACTGGCAGCATTTTCATGTGGTTAAGCAGGATGTGTTGGTTAAGATTCTTGCGATTGTTGCTGAGCATGGGGCTGATGTGGCTTATCCTACGCAGGTGATTAGTTTGCAGCAGGCGG
>CAXAHI010000201.1:0-2287 GCA_963968645.1 uncultured Gammaproteobacteria bacterium
GGTTAATTAATGTCATCTTATCCACTTTTATTTCAACCGTTAGATCTCGGTTTTACCCAATTAAAAAATCGCGTCATCATGGGCTCTATGCATACCGGTTTAGAAGAAGCCGAAAACGGCTTTGAGCGATCGGCCGCTTATTATGGTGCGCGTGCTCGCGGTGGCGTTGGCCTTATTGTCACAGGCGGCATTATGCCTAACCCTGAAAGTGGCAGCTTACATATGGCACATTCGTTAGAAACGCCAGAAATGGAAGCTAACCACCGTCTTATTACTGATGCCGTCCATAAAGAGGGCGGTAAAATCTGCATGCAAATTCTGCATGAGGGCCGTTATGCCTTTAACCCTAAGTGTGTGGCTCCTTCGCCTATCGCTGCACCTATTTCTCCCTATACGCCAGAAGAACTCACCCATGAGGGTGTGTTAGGTGAGATTGATAATTTTATTAAAGCTGCAGCCTTTGCTAAACGTGCGGGTTATGACGGCGTTGAGGTAATGGGTTCTGAAGGCTATTTTATTAATGAGTTTTTAGCGCCGAGAACCAATCATCGAACAGACCAGTGGGGCGGAAGCTTAGAGAATCGCATGCGCCTGCCTGTGAATGTTGTTGAAGGTATTCGTGAAAACGTAGGCGATGATTTCATTATTATTTATCGCTTATCGATGCTTGATTTAGTTGAAGATGGCAGTCCCTTTAGTGAGGTGTTAGAGGTGGGGGCGGCAATAGAGAAAGCCGGAGCCAACATTATTAATACTGGCATAGGTTGGCATGAAGCACGTATTCCGACCATTGCTACTTCGGTACCGCGTTCAGCGTTTACTTGGGTAAGTGCCAAATTTAAAGCGCAGGCAAATATCCCCGTTATTACTTCTAACCGAATTAATTCACCTGAAGAAGCTGAGCGCGTACTTTCTCGTGGTGATGCCGATATGATTTCAATGGCGCGTCCATTTTTGGCCGACCCTGAATTTGTAAACAAGGCGAGCGAAGAGCGAGCAGATGAAATTAATACCTGTATCGGTTGTAACCAAGCCTGTCTTGACCATCTATTTGAAGGTAAAGAAGCCAGTTGCTTAGTGAACCCTTGGGCTTGCAATGAAACAGAGCACATTAAGACCTTAACTATTCGTGATGCGAGCAAAGCTTTAAAAGTTGCTGTAATTGGTGCGGGGCCTGCCGGTTTATCGTTTGCGACTGAAGCGGCCTCAAGAGGCCATAAAGTAAGCCTATTTGATGCTGCAGATAAAATTGGTGGGCAGTTTAATATTGCTAAGCAAATTCCTGGTAAAGAAGAGTTTTATGAAACCTTGCGATACTACAAGCGTCAGCTTGAGTTAAATGGTGTTGAAGTCAATCTTAATCAGCGTGTTAGTAGCGAGCAGTTAAATGACGGTGGTTTTGATCATGTTGTTTTAGCAACGGGTGTTGTGCCAAGAACGCTTAATATAGCGGGTAATGACAGACCTAACGTTTTAAGTTACTTAGATGTTTTACGTGATAAAAAGCCTGTAGGTAAGCGTGTCGCTATTATTGGTGCCGGTGGTATTGGTTTTGATGTTGCTGAATATTTGTTGCATGACAACAAAGATTCAAGAAGTGTTGATACAGCGCCAGAGCAGCAATCGATAGAAGATTTTACTGCGAGTTGGGGTATTGATAGAGAATTAGTTCAGCCAGGTAGTTTAATAGGTAAGGGCAAGGTTCAGCTTTCGGCTGACCGTGAGTTGTTTTTATTGCAGCGTAAGGTTGGCAAGGTGGGCGCAGACTTAGGTAAGACTACGGGTTGGATTCATCGCTCTGAGTTGCTTCGTCATGGTGTGAAGATGATGAATGGCCTTGAGTATTTGTCGATCGATGATGAGGGTTTGCATTTGCGTAATACTGCTGCGGATTCGGAAGCGACTTCGGACAGTGTGTTGTCGGTAGATACGATTGTGATTTGCGCTGGGCAGGAACCTTTGCAAGAGTTGGTTGAGGGGTTGTCTGTGCCGTATACGTTGATAGGAGGTGCGAATATTGCTGCGGGGCTAGATGCTAAGCGGGCGATTAAGCAAGGGGCGGAGTTGGCGGCTTCGCTTTAGCAGATAGCGTTTTAGCTTGAGTTTTGAATCTGAGGTTATAGGGGGAAGGTAGCTCTTGATTCCAGGGTCTTGTGCATGAGATTTTAGTGGTGATGGGGTGTTCTGAGAGTTTAGTTTTCTTGTTTGAGTTTTAAAGTCAAGGGAGTCGGGAGTGGCCCGACAGCCAGTCACTTTTTGCTTCAGCCAAAAAAGTAACCAAAAAGGC
>CAXAHI010000202.1:0-2239 GCA_963968645.1 uncultured Gammaproteobacteria bacterium
GGGGTCAATCTTCGTCAGATTGTGTGCTTTCTTTTGGTTACTTTTCTTTGCACAAACAAAGAAAAGTGACTGGCGTGTCGGGGCCACCCCCGACGACCTTGAATTTAAAACTTTAGCAAAAAAAGCAAAATCCAAATTTTAAGATAACTCTTTAGACGCGAATTAAAATGCTTCAAGCTGTCGGGCCACCCCTAACGACCTTGAATTTAAAACTCAAAAAAAGAAAAAACACTCCCCCATAAAAAAACCCCACTCAAAAAAAGCAGGGTTTTAGTCGCCAAGCAAAACACAACTCAGCACATAGACATTAATTAATCGGGCTACGCCATCGAAAAATAACGACAGCCCAAAAAATTATCGGCTAGCTAATTTTTCTTTAATACGTGCAGCCTTACCAGACAACTCACGCAAGTAATAAAGCTTAGCGCGACGAACATCACCACGACGCTTAACTTCAATCTCACCAATCATCTCACTGTAAGTTTGGAAAGTACGCTCAACGCCAACACCGTGCGAAATTTTACGCACTGTGAATGCAGAGCTAATGCCACGATTGCGCTTAGCAATAACAACACCTTCAAAAGCCTGCAAACGCTCACGCTCGCCGTCTTTTACTTTTACCTGAACAACCACAGTATCACCTGGAGAAAAATCAGGGATTTGCTTAGCATCGGTCTGCTCTTGGTCGATTTGTTGAATTAAAGTGTTTCTGTTGCTCATGGTAGACTCCTGGTCTCATTGATGCTCTACATAGCAGACAATGAATTAATACAAATTAAAATAGCTATTATCTGTTGTTTCTAGCAAAGCTCATTGAGCAATGCCTGTTCTTCCGGACTTAGCTCCAACCGTTCAAATAAATCCGGTCGACGCTCTCTGGTTCTTAATAAAGACTGCTGCAATCGCCAGCGCCTTATTGCCTCGTGATCACCACTCAATAATACTGAGGGAACATCTTGGCCATCAATACTTTCTGGCCTCGAGTAATGCGGACAATCCAATAATGGACGACTCGCAAATGAATCTTGTTTGGCTGAATCTGCATCGCCCAACGCTTCGGGTAACTGCCTAATCACACCATCTAACAGCACCATCGCTGCTAATTCTCCGCCGCTAATCACGTAGTCGCCAATGGAGATCTCTTCATCGACTTCGGCTTCAATTAATCGCTCATCAATGCCTTCATAACGCCCGCATAAAATAACGAGCTTCTGGCATTGCGACAGACGATTCATCATCGCTTGATCTAAACACTTACCCTGCGGTGACATATAAACTACTTTGACCACATCATCGCTAGCATCACCATTCATACTGGCTTTTGCTGCGTGAATAGCACTCGCCAATGGCGGCACTGTCATCACCATACCTGGGCCGCCCCCGTAAGGACGATCATCAACCGACTTATGCCTGTCGGCGGTATAGTCGCGAGGATTTACGGTCGATAACGACAATAAATCCTTATCTATTGCCCGACTCGAAATACCCGACTCAGACAATGCTTTAAACATTTCTGGAAACAGCGTGACAATACTGACTTGCATATCGCTGGCTCCTAACGATTTAATTTGGTCTAACTGAACTTATTCAGCGTCATCAATTTGCCAATCAACCAACATCCTTCCGTTTTCAATATCGACAGACTTAACGACTTTGTCGAGTAAATACGGTATCAATATCTCTTCTGATTCAGGCTTACCTTCTGACTTACCTTCTGACTTACCTTCTGAATTAGACCTAGCTTTTAACTTAGACCTAATAACGAGAACATCATTCGCGCCTGTCTCTATCAAATGGTCAACCGAGCCTATTAACAAACCAGCTTGCCCAGCTTCGTCTTGCAAGTAAACCTGCAAACCCTCAAGTTGATGCCAGTAATAATCATCTTTTGACAATTCAGGCATCGCACTCAACGATATTTTAATCTGCGACTTACAGTAAGCTTTCGCGACATCTCTATCATCCACATCTTTGATATGAACAACAATGCCATTACTGTGTCGACGCGCTTCATCAATAACTACCTGACGAGTCTGTCCGTTTTTTTCTAGCAACCAATTATCGTAAGCTAGAATATTGTCAAAAGGCTCGGTATAGGAATGCACCTTTAACCAACCTTTAACACCAAAAACAGCACTGATCTCACCAATAACAACCAAACCGGCGGCTATATCACTCTCTGAATCGACGCTTAAATCTTTTGCTGACATTTTATTCTGCTTTTTTATCAAAATTTATA
>CAXAHI010000203.1:0-2222 GCA_963968645.1 uncultured Gammaproteobacteria bacterium
GTGAGTCCCATGTCAAGAAATTTTATCAATGGGCTAGGGCATTTGACCTAGAGTTATTGCGTAATTTAACTGAAATTTTTTACAACGACCTAACGGACTCACATTAAAAAACAATTTTTATTTATTCATTACTAGTAAAAAGGAAATAACTACTATGACACAACATAACGCCTCACAACGCAGTACTGATTCCTACCATAATTTAAGCGCCGCACTAAACACTGATCTTGATCAAGACCTTAAATTTCAAGGGGTCAGCACACTTGAAAGTCGACTATGAGAGAGCGGCTGCCACCCAAAACTAACCCTCTCAACCCCTCACCTCTGCTATCATCCGACCCCAACGCATAAACTCAATCTTTACAGGGTCTCTCATGCTCTCACAGCAAGCATTACTAACCGTCCTTAGCGATGGCGAATGGCATTCCGGTGAGGATCTTGGCGCGTACTTTAATGTCAGCCGCGCAGCTATTTGGAAGCAGCTTAAACACTTACAAGCCGTCGGCATTGCGCTCGAATCCGAACGCGGTAAGGGTTATTGCCTTAGTCACCCTGTGCAATTACTCGACGCGGAAAACATTAACGCCGCGCTTAACCAGCAAGCCCAAACTCTACTCGCTCAGCTCAATCTCGAATTTTCTATCCCATCCACTAACAGCGCTGCTATGCAGCAAATAGAGCAGGGTGGTATCGATGCTAACCATAGCGGCCATGTCATCTTTGCCGAACAACAAACCGCTGGCCGTGGCCGTCGTGGCCGTACTTGGGTTAGCCCGCTGGGGCGCAATATTTATACGTCTACTATCTGGCGCTTCTCTGCCGGTGCTTCGGCTTTGTCTGGCCTTAGCCTTGCCGTTGGCGTCGCTATTGTTAAAGCGTTAGAAAGCCTGGGTTATGAAGGCATCGGCCTTAAATGGCCTAATGATTTACTCTGGCAGGGTAAAAAACTCGGTGGCATTCTTTTAGAAATCTCCGGCGATGCGGCTGGGCCTTGCCATGTGGTGGTGGGTATTGGCCTTAACGTCAGTATGTCTGACCAGCAAGCTGCCGATGATATTGACCAACCTTGGGTCGACCTAGCCTCGTTAAGTGATCAGCCCATCGATAAAAACGCTATTGCCGCCGCGCTACTCAACCAGCTGTTACCCATGCTCGATACATTTGAGGCCGCTGGCTTTGAGCCGCTGCTGCAAGACTGGTTAGCTCGCGATGCTTTTTTAGGGCGCGATATTGTCTTAAAAATGGGCGCAGATGAATTACTCGGTAAGCAAGTAGGCGTTAAACCCGATGGCTCGCTGTGTATTGAAACTGCCGAGGGCCTTCGTACTTTTAATGGCGGTGAAGTAAGCTTACGTGGCAATTTATAAACAAGCCTGCAAAAAAAGTCAGTATAAATACGTATAAGCATAAAGAAGTGAGCCAATATGGATAAGCGAGCCAAAAGGTTAATCATGATTCTTGATATCGATGTTGGTAATACCCGCATTAAGTGGCGGGCGCTGCAAGGTGGTAAGCCCATAGCGGCTGGTGTCGGTGCGCTAGACGAAATGGCGTTACTGGATACTATTGAGCAGGTCATTCTGTCGAAGGGCGCTGACCCGCTGATTAAGCGTGTACGCATTGCCTCGGTGCGTGAATCCGAACAACTCAATACGCTTACCGCTCATATTTTAGATAAATGGCAAGTCACTGCCGAGTTTGCAGAAACTACCAGTAGCGCCTGTGGGCTGCAAAACAGTTATGCATTGCCTGCCACTATGGGTGTTGATCGCTGGTGTGGCGTTATTGCGGCAGCGCATTTATCGTCGGTATCGGTCAGTAATGTGCCTTTTTGTGTGATTGATGCTGGCAGTGCTTTAACGCTTGATTTTGTGAATACCCAAGGCGTACATCAAGGTGGCCATATTGCACCGGGCTATGCCATGCAATTGGCGTCGCTGTTAGGTGGCACCGATAAGGTATTTGTTGATGCGGCTTCTGAGCAGTCATTAAGACCGGCTGATAACACCGGTGATGCGGTTTTGTCGGGCGTGTTGCTGGGTATGACGGGTTTAATTGAAAGCACGCTGCAAGTGTTTGTGGCGGGGGCGGAAGACGGTGTGGCCGTTATCATTACCGGTGGTGACGCTGAGTTACTGCAAAAGCATTTATCTATCTCATTACAGCATGAGCCCGATTTAGTGCTCAATGGTCTGGCCCAGTTGCTGCCGTAGTTGACAGCC
>CAXAHI010000204.1:0-2206 GCA_963968645.1 uncultured Gammaproteobacteria bacterium
CGGCATTGTAGCAGTTGTTAACAACCGGCATCTCATTTTTTAAGCAATCTATAACGGCCATGGCATCATCGCGGCTGAGGAAATTACCAATAATCACTTCTTCCTTATCATTGGCCAGCATAAGGCTAGGCGGTTCCCAGCTGTGCTTAGATTCGGTGGTAATTAAACGGCTTTGTTGTTTTTGCCACTGCCAGCTGCCACGCGGGCGATAGCTGCCTTTTTCAATGCTTAGCGTAGATTCAGACACAGTAATAGTATGTTGGTAGCTGAGCTTCCAAGAGACATAGTAAAGCCCGGCGCTGAGGGCAAGAATTTTAAAGGCAGCAAAGGGCCAAATGACCCAGGTTTTAGTTACTACCGAAAAGCCAATGGCAATAAAAATAATAAGCGCAGCTAAAGACCAAATAACGCGCTTATTGCCTTCCCAGCTTAGCGAACGGTTGGGTGATAGTGTAATGCGTGTTGAGGCGGCGCTTGAAGCATTGTCGCTAGCTGGTTGGTGTTCGATTGTTATCATTATGTTATCCGACTAACGTCATAAGCTGAACCCACATGGCCAGCAGTGTAAGCATCGATAATAAAAACGCCGTAAAGCGATGAAGTACATGGTTGTAGCTAATATGAATAACACTGTGTACTAGTCGAAAAAACACATAAAGCCACGCTAGCTTGACCATAAGTGCGCTATCGATTTGTAAGGCAATAATCAAAACCGCCAACAGATAAAAAAGTATGGGTGTTTCTAAAAGATTGGCAAAGTTACGGCTCAGCTTTTGCACGTAGTCTGGTGGTGTATCACCTGACATAAAAATATAGTATTTAGGGTTAATGTCTTTGCGGCGTACGCTGATGAAACGGGATATACCTGTGGCAAAAGCCATAATAAAGGTGAGTATCACTAAACTAAAAACAGGGTAGATAATATCCATAATGGCAGTCTCTTAGTCATTTTTATAGCGCTTTGGGATGAGGTTAATATGCCCATCTGCCTAATGAATGTAAAGCTTTAGAATGGCGTTTGTAGTGTCTGTAATGAGTACTTAATGGGTTTTAGCTTTTATTAAAGTCAATAACGAGTATGTCACCATTGGCTGGCGTTGGCTCTGGCAGTTCCCAATCCCATACTTCATGGCTAAAGTGATCATCAAGCCGTGCGCATAAATCGACAAAGGGCTGGCGCTGTGGGTCAGCAATAATGGCTTGCTCAACACCGGCTTCTTTGGCGCGCTCAAACAATTCAAATAGTACATCGTTGAGTTGGTCCCAAAAGCAAATATCACTACCAATAATCAAGTCATAAGCTGTCAGTGTCTCGACATCTAGATCTTCGAATTTTTTGACCAGTTGTTTAATGTGAACTTCATTTAATCCGGCATGCGCTTGCAGGTAAGGGAATACATCAGGGTCGGCATCAACGCCCGTTACTTCTGCATCAAATTGTTTGGTGCAGTAAATGGCTGTTAAGCCCCAGCCGCATCCAATCTCAAGTATTTTGGCGTTTTTCTTGGGCGGGTTGTCATTGAGGTAGTCCATAAGCAGATAGCTCGAACTCCAAAACTTATCGCCATGAATAGATGTTGGATGCTCTTTCTTTAGTTTTTTAATCACAGGGTGCTGTGATGTCATGCGTTTTACGCCTAGCTCTTCACTAATGGTTATTGGCTGCTGGCTGGCTTTGAGCGGTGTACTTGTAGTCATGTATCGAATCTTCTGTAATTGAGTTACATCTTGGTGATTATTAGCAGCGCTATAAGGCTGTTTGTTTTTGCAATTATAAAGGTTTTTATCGCAGTAAATAGTGAAATATCAATGTCACTATACACAAAATCACCGCGCATAAAAACGACATAAAAGCAGTGCGTAAGTAAGTGCACAATAAGCCGCTAGTAAAGTGATTCTTTATTGATAAAGGACTATGAAAGTAATGAGCGATTGAGTGAACTTTTTATTCGAATAAAGGACAAAGTATACAGGCATTAATTTATGTCTAATCAACAATTCATGTGTGAGCCATAAGGGCCGCTCTAGGCAATAAGCAGGTTTAAATTACGCATTCATTTTCGAGTGAATATATTAAATCGTTAGATTCTTTAGCCGCAAGCTCGATTGTAATCAAACTGTCATGTTGAAGACGTATGATTCTTTTTTCACTTTTGACTAGTATCTAGTCGACAGTACGAATAGATTGAACGTAATTCATAGATTG
>CAXAHI010000205.1:0-2060 GCA_963968645.1 uncultured Gammaproteobacteria bacterium
TATGATTCGTAATATGATTCGTAATATGAAGTATAAATAGACGAAGCATAAAAAAAGAGTGAAGTTTCAAGATTAGAATTTTTTAAATCGTGTTTCTAGCCAGTCTCTCACGCGTCGTTGGGTATGCTTAATGCCTGCTTCGCCCTGCGGTGAAGTAATTAAGCGATAGTTTTGAGCAAAGCCAGCAAGATGAAACTTGCGAATACGCTCGGCTTTTTCTGCTGCGCTAATATCGTGATTAACAACATCTAAAATGGTTATTTGGCTTTCGGCTAATGCTTTTAATTGCGATAGCGGTAATTGCTGTTTCTCAACCCGCCAAAGGACTAAGCCACTGGTGGCTTCGGCCTGAGTAATCGATGCGGCTATGGCGCGGCGTGCACTGTAGTTTTCTGCTACTAAAGCCGTTGATCGTATTCCTTTATCGAAAAGAAATTCAATGCTGGTCGCAATACGCGATGCGGCTACTTTCTCGTTTTTATCTTCTATGCTTTCAGTGGCTTCAAATACTTCGGTGGCATTAGAAACTTCAGGCAGGCCAATATGCAATGTCGACCAGCCAGTCATGGGTAGCTCGGTATAGAGCTGACGCATTAAGCTTTTTTGGGCAAGTTTGTGAATGCTATCGGGCATTAAAATCACAGCCATTTGGGCGGGCTGCAATGCCGGACGGTATAAGCTGATAAAGCGTTCGTCGTCTTGCTCTGTTTTGTCTTTATCTTCTTCTGTATTAATGACTTTTAGGCCTTCATTCAGCCAAACGACTTCACTCGGATCGAGTGCGGCTGCTAACGTGCTCATATGTTGTTGCTGAGGTGGCAATGCACTGCGTTCTAGTTCGGATATTGCGTTTGCTGCGTCAGCTGCTTCTGATGGAGGCGTATTTTCTCCCGCTGTATCATTTGCAATACTGCTTAGGCTGGCGAGCAGTAATAGACTCAGAGTAATAAGGGGCTTTATAAATAGGTAGGCTGAGTAAATAAGTGTGCTGTTAGATTGTCGCATAGTTGAGTAGAATCTCATTTTATCGTTGAGCGCCGATCGTTTGAGATCTATGAGGCGCGGATAAGCGACCGTTATTTTATAGTAAAGCGTCGCGGTATCCTAAAAGGTTAATCATTCATCAATTTATTTCATTTCATTTTATTGTATTGTATCCATTAATAGGTGTGACACATGACAGACTTTAAAATAGCCCCCTCTATCTTGTCGGCTGACTTTGCCCGCTTGGGTGAAGAAGTTGAAGCGGTGCTGGCTGCGGGTGCCGATATTGTGCATTTCGATGTCATGGATAATCATTACGTGCCTAACTTAACCATTGGCCCTATGGTCTGCAAGGCTTTGCGCGACTATGGTATTACCGCACCGATTGATGTGCATTTAATGGTGAGCCCGGTTGATCAGTTGATAGGCGACTTTGCTGAGGCCGGCGCATCTATTATTACTTTTCATCCTGAGGCGAGTAATCACGTTGACCGCTCTTTGCAGCTTATTAAAAACGCAGGTTGTAAGGCGGGTTTAGTGTTTAATCCAGCAACGCCGCTAGATGCGCTGAGCTATGTGATGGATAAATTGGATATGATTTTGCTCATGTCAGTTAACCCAGGCTTTGGTGGTCAGTCTTTTATCCCATCAACACTGTCTAAATTGGCTGAAGCGCGAGAATTAATTGATTCTGTCGATCGCGATATACGTTTAGAAGTGGATGGTGGTGTGACGGTGGCGAATATTCGTGAAATTGCCAAGGCAGGAGCCGATACCTTTGTCGCTGGATCAGCTATATTTAATACCGATGACTATAAAGCGGTGATCGATAAAATGCGTGAAGAGCTCGCCCTGTCTTAATTGCTAGTGGACTTAATCGTTAATAGGCTTAATCACTATTATTAGTCGTAACTATTAGTCGTAACTATTTATCGAAACTATTAGCAGCTAGTAGCCGCTAGCTGCCATTATTGAATGGCAGCGCATGATTAATAAAATAACAACTTGCGAGACCCGCTGGCTGGGTTACAATTAAAGGACGTAATGTGATCAATTTATATGTGATCAATTTATAT
>CAXAHI010000206.1:0-2044 GCA_963968645.1 uncultured Gammaproteobacteria bacterium
AAATAAGCCCTTAGCTTCCAGTCAAAAACAGACCGTTAGCCCTCACAAAAATGACATGCGACTGTATAAAGTTATCCGTTGTGATGCAATGTTATAAAGTGACTAACAAGACTGAAATATGAACAAATAGCACGCCAGCTTAATTAAAGCAGCTTTCTTATTGAAAGATGCCACTGCCTATGCACTTTTGCGTACATTCTTAGGTACGTCATTTAACGTAGGCGCTATTATTACCTCCTATCACTTCCCTATCATAGCCGACGGTCATCACCACATAAACTTGTTTAAATCACATACAAAAAAGCCACATGATGCCGTTAAGTGCTCATACACGGCCAACACAGGGGCACCTAACGATTAAAAATAGTCTTTATCTGTGAAAAACTCACCTCAACTTAGAGGACAAGCTTAAATCTTTAACGTACAATGCGAAGCATAACAAAAAGGTAATAGGGAATAATTTTGAATCTGAGAGTAATCTTCGGATCCATTTTTTGTTTGTTTGTAATAGGATTTAATCCAATAAGAGCATTGACGCAAGCTGATTCAATTTCTAAATTTGAATCATTAATTTTGGATTCCGAAAACGCATACAAAGCAGGTAAATGGACACAGTCAATAGCATTAGGCGAATCTGCGCTTAAGGCTTGTCATCTGCGGCTATCTGTTAACAATCCCCGCTGCATTTATATTATGAAAAACAATTCTCTTGCCTATGAAAAAGCAGGTGAATTAGCTGAGCATGCAGATGAAGTTGAACGCGCATACCGCGTTGCACTTTTACAGTTTGGTCCTTCTCATCACTTCACTGTAAAAACCCGAGAAGCGTTTTACCAGCTAGCGGTTAAACAAAATCGTTATAGTGAAACCATTCCTGTCGTTATTGCTTTAATTCATCACGAAAGAACGAATGCAAATGACAAGCAAGAAATCTTAAATAAATTTATAGAGTTACATGCGCTATATAAAATTACCGATCAAGTTCAGTATGAAGTACCCACGCTAGAAAGTATCGCTTCGCTTACTAAAGAAGTACTTGGTGGCGATACTGATGATTATAAGCAAGCAACAATCGCTTTAGCTGATTGTTATTGCAGACAAAAAGATTACACTAAGTTTGATATTTTAATTAGCCGCTACTCCTTAAATATAAGCTGCGGCTAACATTTACTGAGTCGATAAGTTTGGGGCGCAACGCCCTCTTCTTTTTTAAACAGTCGCGAAAAATATAAGGCATCATCATAGCCAACTTTATCGGCAATCTCTTGCACGGTAGACTCACTGGTCTCTAATAAATAACGCGCATACTCCACTTTCATTTTTAAAAAATGCTGTATAGGTGAATAACCCGTTTGCTGTTTATACTTTTTACTAAAGTGATATTTTGAAAGATTCGCCTGCTTTGCCATCCAATCCAAACTCAGCGCCTTATCCAAATTTTGCAGCATCAGCGTTTGCATCATATCTAAATCTATACCACTTACTTTTTTTGATGACTCATCATTAATCAGCTTAGCGATATACGTTAGAATTTGCTTAATGGCATTGGCGGCATACACTAAAGAAACCGTATTGTAAGCATGGCTTGCTGCATTAAGCGCCGCGCGAAACTGCGCAATTAAAATAGGCGAATGACCCACAAAAACGACGGGATGCGTTTCTTTATAATCCATATGTGCAATATAGTCAGCCGCCTGAACACCCGAAAAATGCGCCCAATACACCGACCAAGGATTTACTTTATCGGCAGTGTATCTATGGCTAACACCTGCGGGCAACAATACAACCTCGCCTGCTTTCACCTTGCCACTCCAATATTCGGTTTCTAAATAGCCCTCACCAGCAAAGCAATAAATCAGCAAATGATCATCATGCTTTTTTCTCGACATGCTATGACTACTGGCCTTTTCATAAAAGCCAATGGCTAAGGGATAGCAATCTCTAGCGAGCACATGGTTCTTAAGCTGCTGCCGTATAACCACCGGCGCAACAATACGCCGACTTAAACGGTTTAATGGCCAACGGGATGGTTTACTCATAGCAA
>CAXAHI010000207.1:0-1864 GCA_963968645.1 uncultured Gammaproteobacteria bacterium
TCTACTGCTCCTCATCAGTCTCGTAAGAAACGAGAGCTAACAAGGGCTGTAGAGCATTTGAAGCTTAATAATGGCGGTGGGATAGACCGACGCACTGCCGTATTTTAATGCCTTTCTAAAACAATAATATAGGCTTTATATTATTGATATTATTATATTTTAAATATATAGCGTATTTTATCGTCTCATCATATACTTTAGCATACAGCGTCAAAGGTGTACCAAAAAGTGTACCAAAGATTTCGTTACAAATTATCCTCCACAAAGCATGCCGAATAATACGGCACACTTAAATATGCCTTTGAATGGCTTTAGGGATAAGGAATAGATTGGATGGCAAAAAATATTACGGCAAAAGGATTAGATAAATTAATTAGAGAAAATATTCCCAAGCGTTATGCGCTTGGAAATAGTCTGTACTTGGATATTTCTGGTGGCTCGGCCGTTTTTAATTTTCGATATAAAGTGAAAGGGAAGCAAAAAAAGAAAACACTAAAGCCTTATCACCCAATCCATAACAATCTTGGCCATGCGAGAACAAAAGCCTTGGAACTAAAGGCAAAGGTGAGACAGGGTGTTGACCTGAAAGAGGAAGAAGAACTTGCTTTGCACAGAAAAAAGCTTGAACTGAAGGAACTGGAAGAATCCAAAGAACTACAAAGCGCAACCTTTAAAAATTTAGCGTTTCAGACTATTGAATATCTTCAGCACGAGTGGACAAATCATAAAACCGTAAAACAGTGGGAGAGTAGTCTTAGGCAGTATGCTTTCCCTATTATCGGAAAAATGCCAGTCTCAGACATCGAAAGGAAGCACATCCTTAAGATATTAGAGCCAATATGGTTTGATAAAACAGAGACTGCTGATCGCGTTAGAAGGCGCATTGAGGCGGTTCTGAGGCGTGCAATTAGCGATGGCTTAAGGGCAGGGGATAACCCTGCAGCCTGGCGAGGAGGTTTGGAGCATCGACTACCGAGTGCGGAGAAAACCAAGAATAAACGCACAGCTGAAGAAGAACGTCATCACAGTGCTTTGCCATATAAAAAACTACCTGAATTTATGGCTGAACTTGCCAGAATGGACGGTATGGGCGCGAGGGCGTTGGAGCTACTGATCTTAAATGCCAATAGGTCAGATGAGGTTCTTGCGGCGACATGGGATGAATTTGATCTATATGAACGAGTTTGGACTATACCTGCAAGGCGTATGAAAGGCAGAGCATCTCATACAATTCCTTTAAGCGAGCAATCGATTCAGATACTCATACGCTTGGCTGATCGTAAGATGAGCGATTACGTGTTTCCCAATACTTCTAGCGGCAAAAGCCTATCTCAAGCGGGTATGTCAGCAGTGCTAAAAAGAATGGGTAGAGCAGGGCAGATAACTGTTCATGGGTTTCGCTCTACCTTTCGCGACTACATTGCAGAGAAGACGGATTCAGATGGCGCTATAGCAGAGCATGCTCTAGCGCATAAAATTAAGGACAAGGCGGTTGCTGCTTATCAGCGTGGGGCTATGATGGAAAAGCGCAGATTAATGATGCAACGATATGCCAACTATGCCTATCAAACTAGCGAAAAGGTCGTCCGATTAAGAGCTTAATCACTTTAAGTTACTTCTATATATGATTGATAAATAGTTATAAATATTTTCTAAATGGTCCGGTATAATCTGTTAGTGATTGTCCACATGCTTATACCGGTCTCATACCGCCAACATTATTTTACACCAGCATATACCGACAAAATCAAAGGAACTTTAGTTTGCAAAACTACTTTAAGCTTAACCTTCTTCGTCATAGCTTAATACGTTGTCCATGTCCTTACCTACGGGATAATCAAATAAACCGGCTACACAAACGCTG
>CAXAHI010000208.1:0-1801 GCA_963968645.1 uncultured Gammaproteobacteria bacterium
GTATGTATGTATGTATGTATGTATGTATGTATGGATAATATGTTTGAGTAAAAAGACATTAGGATTAGGGATTTATGAATAAGATTTTAGTGACAGGTGGTGCGGGTTATATTGGTACCCACACATGCATTGAGTTATTAGAAGCTGGTTACGATGTTGTCGTTGTTGACAATTTATCCAATAGCAATGCCGAGGCGCTTAAGCGTGTAGAGTCTATTACCGGCAAAAGTATTACATTTTATCTTGTCGATATACGTGATCGAGATAAAATGGCAGCGGTTTTTGTCGAGCATACTTTTTCAGCAGTCATTCATTTTGCGGGTTTAAAAGCGGTGGGTGAATCGGTAGCGCAGCCTCTCAAATATTATGATAATAATATCTATGGTACTCAGGTATTACTTGAGACCATGCAGCGCCATGATTTATACAATTTGGTATTTAGTTCATCGGCAACGGTTTATGGTGAGCCGGCGAGTGTGCCGATTACCGAGAGCTTTCCATTATCAGCGGTTAATCCCTACGGCAGAAGTAAATTATTTATTGAAGATATGCTGCGTGATTTAGGCGTTTCCGATTCGCGCTGGAATGCCATTTTATTGCGCTATTTTAATCCGGCGGGCGCACACAGTAGTGGCTTGATAGGCGAAGATCCTAAAGATATTCCCAATAATTTAATGCCCTATGTTGCGCAAGTAGCGGTAAAAAAATTAGCGGCTCTTTCTGTTTACGGTAATGATTATTCTACGCATGATGGCACCGGTGTTCGTGATTATATTCACGTTGTAGATTTAGCCAAAGGCCATTTGTGTGCACTTGAAAAACTAAAAAGTGCTCCTGGCATCGTTCCGTATAACCTCGGTACCGGTATTGGGTATTCAGTGTTAGATATGGTTAAAGCGTTTGAAAAAGCTTCGAATTGCGAAATCCCTTATAAGCTTGTTGATCGACGTCCGGGTGATGCTGCTATTTGCTATGCCGATGCTTCACTGGCAAAAGCTGAGCTTAACTGGCAAGCTGAGTTGGGTATTGAAGAGATGACAGCGGATGGTTGGCGTTGGCAGTCAGCTAATCCCAATGGTTATGACGACGCTTAATTAAACTAACGATTCTTTTCGCTGGTCCCACAATTGCTCAGCCAATTGCTGGGCTTGCGATAGCTCTTTTTCTATCCCCATGGTTTTTAATGCAATAGCCGTAGTGCCTAATACGGCTTTTAATCCATGGGAATCACGCTTCGTTTCTTGCCATAAATCTAATAATGTTTGAGTGCTAAACGCTGTATCTGTAGGCGCTTCAGCTTGGCGCGGAATGGTATACAGCTCACTCTCGCCGTTAGATAAACCTTTGACAGTAATATCGGCCTGCGGTCTATATTCCACCTCGCCACCTTCACCTTTAAATACCGCAGCATTTTTTTGCATAAGTAGTTGTGCAGCATGATGATGAGTATCGGTGTATGAAGGGTGGAAAACACTTTGTAAGGTAGTGTCAGACCCCAGCGGGTTTAACAATCTTGTCAGCGTATGCACGGGTGAGCGCAAGCCCAATAATGGACGCAGCTCAATAATGTCATGCAGGGGCTTACATAGGCTGTTAATAGGCATAAAACTAAAGTTATGAGCGTTAAGCTGTTGCTCGCATTGCTGCCAATCAGTGGCAATGGTAATGCCAAGCTGATTAAGCACTTCTTCGCTATAAAGGCGGTTTGGTGTATGGCCACTGGCACCGTGCATAAACACACGGTAACCCGATTGAGCGAGCAGTAGGGCCGATAATAAAAACCAAGGCGGTTGTCGTTTTT
>CAXAHI010000209.1:0-1784 GCA_963968645.1 uncultured Gammaproteobacteria bacterium
ACCTTCATTACTAAAAAAGAAACCGCGTGTTTCTACATCTTCGTCGGTGAGGTTGTGCCCCCAAAGACTGACTGACCATTGTTCGGCGTTATAGCTTAAGCGGGCATGCAGTAATTCATAGCTTTCAGATTTTTCATTATGGCTATGAGAAAAGTAAAAACCGTCTTTTCCTTCGACATCTATACCCACTGACCAGTTTGATGATAATTGATAATCACCCCCTAGTGTAAATTGGTAATTAGGTGCATGCGCTAAATCACGTCCATCTAAGCTTATGGAACTACCATCAGCAAGCGTACGAGCATCAACATGAGAGAGACTTAAAAAGTCGACCAGCTCTGTGTCTAGCAACCCTAAGCTGACATATAAACTGAGTGCTTCAGAGGCTAAGTATAAGGCTTCAATTTCGAGGCCTATACTATTAGCCTTAGTATTATCTAAATAATCGTCAAACGAAAAGTCGCTAGGCTCATAAAAGGATTGTTTGATTTGCGCATTTTTTCGGTCTTGATAGAACGCGGCTGCTTGAATTTGTAGTGTATTTTCTAACAAGCGCATTTTTGCACCTAACTCGTAATTAATTAAGCTTTCAGCATCAAAGAAATAAATACTTTCTGGTATATCAGGATTAAGTTGTGCTGCAGAAATTATTTGAGCATTAACACCATCGCCTTTATAGCCGCGCGAAATTAGTCCGTATAATAGATTGTCGTCATCAAGCTGATACTCGATAGCTATGCGTCCGCCAAAATAATTATCACTTAGGTTTCTACTTATATCGGCACTATCGCTGTATTCAAACCCACGATGCTCTACACGTAAGCCTGTAATTAAATTCCACTGATCATTAAGTGCAGTGGTTAGCTGGCCATATAAGGCATAGTTATCAGTATCAAATTGGTTGCTGAAGTCGCCACCCACTTCGGGCAATAAATTGTCTGATCGGCTGCGGTTAAGCGTTTCTTCTTCTGAGCGCTGGTAAATACCCAGTACCCAGTCCGCACGATCATTCATTATTTTTTGGTCTGCTTTAGAGATTAAGCGAATATCAATGCTTTGATTATTACGCTCACGTTCATAGCGATCTGCAGAGCTATAAGGGAATAAGCCAGCATCAAATTCGTCAACATTGCTCCAGTCTTCATCGAAGCTATAAAGGGTGTCGGTGTCGGCAGCGCTGATAACGGTTTCAACATCAAAACTATAATCGGTAGTCCAGATAAGGGTTAACGAGGCCGCTAAGGTTTCTTGCGTATCACTACCAGGCTGGTCAGCGGTGGTGACTCGATTGTTATTTAAAGAAAAAGCATCGTAGCCATTATCGATATCCGTTAATAAAGCATTAAATTTTATGCTGAGATTTTCGCTGATATCACTATGGATTGCGCCTTTCACAATCACTTCATCAATATTGTTAGTGTCGTCTCTATTTAAAAAATCGTTTTCGATATAGCCATCTTGCTGGTTTATACGCCCAGCAATTCTATAGCCAGTGTCACTATTGATAGGGCCGCTGGCGACGGCTTCGAGGCTACGACCGTTATAATCGCTAAGCTGTGCGCTGAGGCTGCCGCTATATTCTTCGCTGGGTGCATTGCTGTTAAGGTTAATCAATCCGCCTAATGCATTGGCGCCATATAAGGTACCTTGCGGGCCGCGCAAAATTTCAATTTGCTGAATATCAAGAGTCGTTGCGCTTATGCCTAAACCGGTAAAGTCGATACCATCGACAATTAACCCGACAGAGGTAGTGACGGGCTTAACAAACTGACTACGCTCACCGA
>CAXAHI010000210.1:0-1707 GCA_963968645.1 uncultured Gammaproteobacteria bacterium
TTAGCGAACAGATAGTAACAAAGAGAAAGGATTTACCAGAAAGAAAAAGCACGAACGGCTTAAATTTTTACGTTTAACTAAAACAATCGAACAAAATAATAAATTTGGTTTTAATAAATTATTTTTTTATACCAATCAACAACATTAATGAATATTTTCAAGGCACATCAACAAACTCAACCTATATTCTTACGCTGTCCTTTTGTCACTACAGAACCACGCGGTCTAAAATCAATAAACACTTCATATTCAAGATCTAGCGCATTCACCATCTTAACGAGCTTCTCAATAGTAAAACGATCAATTTGCACTTTGCGAATACGCGCAAAATCTGCTTGCTGAAACCCTGTTAACGAAGCCGCCTTACGAGTAGATAATGATTTCTCATCTAGCAAACTGATAATACGAGCAGCTAATATGGCTTTGCCTTGCTCCACATCGGCATCTGCAATAGCTAAGTCTTTAAATACATTACAGCTGCCACGAACTACTTCTAGCCCTTCAACTTTACCCATCTTGTTAACTCCTTTATATACCCTTGATAAACGCGAGCAATTCTAACAAAGAGAACAAGCTTATTAGACTGGCAAATAATAACCGGGCAAAAATTTTACGTTTATTTAAAACAGCTGATGAATATAAGCCAACCGCATAAACCCCTCTCGCCCGCCAATATAAGCAATGCTTCCTCTGCTACACGATTTGAGATAATCTAAGAACTTATAAAAAGCATAAAAAAAGCGCAGCCTAGCTGCCAGGAAAAGCTTATGAATACTTCAGAGACAACCATCGTCAACTCCGAAGCAATGATAAAAACACTAGAAGCCCAGCGCGAAGATTATTTAAACGAAGGCTTTGTTAGCGCCGAAGTACGCATTGACCGTATGAAACGCGGTATGAATAGTATTCATAAACACCAAGAGCAACTCATAGATGCACTGAATACTGACTTCACTTGCCGGCCCCGTGAGCTGTCTTTACTTACCGATATCGCTACTAGCATTCTGCCGTTTAAAAGCGCGATAAAAAATGTGCGCAAATGGATGAAACCTGAAAAACGCAAAAGTATGTTTCCGCTTGGCTTACTGGGTGGACGCTCTCGTATTGAGTTTCAACCTTTGGGTGTGGTCGGCGTACTTAGCCCTTGGAACTTTCCAGTTAATCTAACCTTTGGCCCCATGGCCGATATATTAGCGGCGGGTAACCGCGTAATGATTAAACCTTCGGAATTTACTCCGTCGGTGTCTGACGTTATGGCCGACATTGTGGCTGATGCTTGGGATAAAAAAGAAGTGGCTATTTTTACTGGCGGCCCAGAAGTTGGCGCAGCTTTCAGCGCCCTGCCCTTTGACCATATGCTGTTTACTGGCGCGACTTCTATTGCTAAACATATTATGGCCGCTGCCGCTAAAAACTTGGTGCCAGTAACACTTGAGCTTGGTGGTAAGTCACCGGTACTTCTAAGCCGTAGCGCAAATATTAAAACAGCGGTTAGTCGTATTATGATGGGTAAAACCATGAACGCAGGGCAGATATGCCTTGCCCCCGATTACTTAATGGTGCCCGAGGAAAAACTCGATGAAGTGATTAGCGAAATTAAAGCGGCGGTAAGCGTAATGTTTCCGACGGTGCTGAATAACCCAGAATACACATCAATTATCAACCAGCGGCACTTTCAACGCTTGCAAGACAACCTCACTGATGCCG
>CAXAHI010000211.1:0-1695 GCA_963968645.1 uncultured Gammaproteobacteria bacterium
CTGCTGCTTTTGCCAAACACGCGCAATATCATCCGTGCCAGCAAACACACCCACACCTATTCCCGCCAAACTCGCCGCGCCCCAAGCGGTTGCTTCGGTCACTGCTGGCACTTCAATTTCCACTTGCAAAATATCCGCTAAAAACTGACAAACAAATTGATTCGCGACTAAACCACCGTCTGCACGAATCACTGCCGGCGAGGTATTCATATCGGCTTTCATTGCCGTCACCAAATCACGCGTTTGATATGCCTGCGCCTCTAACGCCGCGCGCGCAATATGCGCCGAGGTGGAATCACGCCCTAAACCTATAATGGCTCCGCGTACATCGGGCCGCCAATACGGCGCACCTAAACCCGTTAATGCCGGCACAAAATATACACCGTCATTACTTTCTAAACTGTCCGCCATGGCTTCACTTTTACTGGCATGGTCAAACATCGCTAAACCATCACGTAGCCATTGAATCGCCGCGCCGGCAATAAAAATAGAACCTTCTAAGGCATAAGTTGCTTTGCCATTTAATCGATAACCAATGGTCGTGACTAAACGCTGGGTAGATGCCACTGGCTCGGCACCGACATTCATTAACATAAAGCAGCCCGTACCATAGGTAGATTTAATCATGCCTGCATCAAAACAAGCCTGCCCTACTAACGCGGCTTGCTGGTCTCCAATCATTGAGCAAATGGGTAAGTCGACGCCTAATAATGATTTAACCGCTATACCAAAGTCAGCAACGTTATCGCGCACCTCTGGCAACATACTGCGCGGTATATTAAACAGGGCGAGCAGTTCATCGTCCCATTCCACGGTGGCTATATTCAGTAACAAAGTTCGCGAGGCATTAGTGGCATCGGTGGCATGCACTTTTCCTTCGGTTAAGCGCCACAATAAAAAGGTATCGATAGTGCCAAACAATAACTGCCCGGCGTCTGCGCGCGCCCGCGCACCCTCTACGTTATCTAATATCCAAGCGATTTTTGTGGCGGAAAAATAGGGATCGAGTAATAAACCGGTTTTGGCGGTAACCTCAGCTTCTTTACCTTCTGCAATTAACCGTTCACAGACCGCTGCTGTGCGACGGTCTTGCCAAACAATGGCGTTATAAATCGGCTCGCCACTTTGCTTATCCCAAACAACCGTTGTCTCTCGCTGGTTGGTAATACCAATCGCAACTGTGTCGCTTATTGCTGATGGCGTTGCTTGTAATACATCGCGGCACACTTGCAAGGTGTCTTGCCATAAGGCTTCGGGATCTTGCTCTACCCAACCTGACTGCGGATAACTTAGGGTTAACTCTTGCTGGCGGACGGCTTCTATTTCACCCTGCGTGTTAAATAAAATGGCACGCGAGCTCGTAGTGCCTTGATCAATGGCTAAGAGCAATGGCTTATTTGGCTGTGTCATCAATACGCTTCCTATTTATAGATCATTTTCTACAGGTCGTTAATTGCAGGTCATTTTTACAAGTCGTTATTTATAGAGCATCACTGACGCATATCATTTATATGAATCTTTTTGGATGATGCATTCACTCAAAGCAAATACATGCTTGCCACCTTATTATTGTAAGCATTTATAAGCGGCATGGTTAACTATCTGCCAGTTCCTATTCTTAATCTTCTTTATGGGCTTCTTTATATAGATATTGTGCCCTTTTTTATATGCCTTCTTTATATACCTTCTATATAT
>CAXAHI010000212.1:0-1671 GCA_963968645.1 uncultured Gammaproteobacteria bacterium
AGCGGATGCTATGTGAATCAATGCGTTCTATCATGGGTAAATAATCAAGTAACTCGGCCGCTTTGCGGCTGAGTAAACGTAACTCTACGGTGATATCTTTGAGTATTGGCTGTGCTTCAAATTCATTAAGGCGCGCTAATACTGATGTGGTGCTGGTGGCAATTTGAGCTTGAACATCACGTGGTAATAACACCCTAGCGCTTGATAATGAGTGCGCATATTTAGTGACGATGCCTTCTACTCCCGGCAACACCGATTGAGCATGCTCGATATAAGCATCATCGCCAGAAACTAAAATCGTCGGCACACCAAAGTGCGCAGCCGTGGCGGCACTAATCACCGTTTCAGAAGCAACCTTGCCATTAAGCCGCACTTCGGCAATCGCACCACCATGTAAAGTATGCGCCAATACACCACGCATATCACTGGCACCACTGTGGTAGCCAATTAACATCGCGGCAACATACTGGCCAACATCAACGCCTTCCATCATGCACAAGGGCCGGGGCCATGAGCGCACCACTTGTACGTTATTAGGCATTTTATCCAGCAGTAAATTTTGACCATTGCCGTGGGAGTCACTAACGACTACTTCGTCGATGCCGCTTGCAAAGGCCGCATTACAGGCGGCAATCACTTCGGCGGTCATCCACTCGCGGGCTTTTTCATATTCAAATTTACCCGGCATGGTTTGGTCACCACTGACGACACCGGCGGTGCCCTCAATGTCGGCAGAAATATAGAGACGTTTTTTACTCATGATGGTTCCTGTTTGTTTTTCAATGTCGTGTTTTCAATGTCATATTTAGCTATAACTACTCTTTATAATTTCTCGTTGGCTGCAAACTACAAGCGTCGATTGAGTCGACCACCGTTAAATACATACTGAGTTGCGCCTTCGGCATCGGGTTTTAAAAATACGATATTTGGCACCCTTCGGCCCTCTTTTGTGTAAGCGGCAAAGCAGTTATCTTCTACATGGCGCAATTCAATATCGAGCGGCGGCAGCGGATCATGTTTGTAAACAATGTTGGCCAGTAAAGCTTGCCCCGCAGTTTCGCCAGTGCCCACAGAAACACTAATAACGGTATCGAAAGATTCATAAACACCCACAATATTGTCCAGTTTTGACAGTGGTGTTTGGCTAGCAGGTTCCGGTTGTTTTAAGCTAATGCCCGCCATGGCCGCTAACAAATCACTTGTTACCGCTTCGAACGCTGAAGGTCGAACGCCATTGATTAATACCGCAAAGGCCGCGTTTTGTTTTGGAATCATTTGCAAGGAAGAGAGAAACCCATGGGTGCCACCGTTATGGCTCACTACGCGCACATCATCACCCTGGAATTCAGAGATACCCCAACCCAAACCAACATGCTTGCTGTTGATCTGAGAGGCTTTAGGTAATTCAAATTGAGACACTTGCATTTGCTGCACCGCATCGGCTGACAGCCAAGGTTCTCTCTGCTGATTTAAACCTTGCTCCATATGCGCGCGAGCAAAACGAATAAGGTTCTCGGCACTCATGGCTGGCGTGGTGCCTACCGGTGCAAGCCCTATCGTTAAATAAGGGCGCTCTGGCACTACCCAGTTATCGGTATTGTCAGCATCAAAAATATGCCCCATGGCGCAGCGGTAACGAATCATATCCATAGGGTCGGCTATGGCATGCTC
>CAXAHI010000213.1:0-1666 GCA_963968645.1 uncultured Gammaproteobacteria bacterium
TCTGTTGTCTTACATCAGTTGTTTAATAGCTGTAAGGGTCATAAGTTAAATAATAGGATTGTGGACTGTGACTAATTTTGTGCCGTCTTTAAATGTGGCTTCAACTTGTACTTCGGGAATAAGCTCAGCTACTCCATCCATGACTTGATCAATGTTAAGGATGTTTTTTCCTTCGCCCATTAATTGTGAAACACTTTTTCCATCACGGGCGCCTTCCATAATTTCAAGCGTTAAATAAGCCATGGCTTCGGGGTAGTTAAGTTTTACTCCGCGTTTGAGTCGACGCTCTGCTAGCAGCGCGGCAGTAAAAATAAGTAACTTATCTTTTTCTCTTGGTAGTAATTCCATCGATGTTTACTCTAATGACTGACTTCAGTGGTTAATGAATGATATTTTTATAAGTAAGGTTTTATAAGTAGCGTTTTATAAATGGCGTTTAACTTATGTAAACCAAACATTGGGCGAATAGGCTTCTTTGCCAAGCATTTCTTGCCGGATAATTGACCACCACTGGGTGAAGTGTCTTCTGGCTTGTTCGGCACTGGTGCCAAGGTAGCGGCCGACATAAAAATCACCCAGTCGAGTAATACTTACTTGGCAATCACGCGTGCAATCGAGTTGTTCTGCCCTTAAACGTTCAAGCTGCGTATCACTGTTTCGGCTTTCTGCCTGTTGTTGATTATCAACAGGACCAAATACGCAAAAACCATTAATCATATAATTTTGCATACCGGCTTTACTATTAAGTAAGGCTTTTCGGTTACTGTCATTAATATTAATTTGATCAATAAATTGCGTAGTGCCATCAATTTTTATTTCATAACGCTGACGAAAACGACCATCGTTGAATAACTGTTTTTTAGCGGGTAAACCCAAGCTGGTAATTTCCCAGCCGCAAAAATGACTATTGGCTGTCATGTTAATAAGGGTTGTGGCTTCAAAGCAGGCATGATTATGCACAATGGTTTCTAACGGAAACCACTCAAGCGTTGCATTGCTTTGCACATTGAGATCAATGACCTGACGTTGAACTGGGTTGTCGTCACGCGCTCTATAAACAACGGTTGCACCTGGCGTGGTAATTAGCGCGGCGGCATTAGGCTCAACATCCACTTTCATAGTGAGCGTGTCGCCAGAAACAATGCCGGCAGGCGGGTGCAATAAATAAAGGTGTGCGTGGTCTGGCCCTTCAGGATAAAAAGGCTTTTGCACATACAAAGGACCGCGATGTTCACAGCGACTTAACCGCGTGCCATACTTTGAGTGCGAAAGTTGAATCGCAATATCAGCTGGCCAAGTGTCGGCAGTTATTGTTGATGCTGTTTTTATTAGCGGGTTTAACATGGCTAATTTATTGTTCGCAACGAAACACTTTTAAAGGGCTTTTTGTTTCGACTTTTTTAGAAGCGATTTTTTTAGCCGCTACCGTTAAAACTAAGCCGCACACTGCCAATAAAGTGATAGTGCTAATATGACCGGCGCTGGCAAATAAATGTGCTATTTGCTGAGTAATAGACGATAAGCTAAACAGGGTGGTTGTATGCTCACCATTATGTGCTAAAGCCGATACGCTGTAAGTTGAGAGAATCAACAATGACGCAGCGGTTAATTGTGTTTTGATATAAATTTTTTTCATGCGACACCTCAATAAAATACGACAATAAAA
>CAXAHI010000214.1:0-1538 GCA_963968645.1 uncultured Gammaproteobacteria bacterium
TATTGACACTATTTATTAAAACGACTATTAACACGACTACTGACACTAAGGCCTTAAAGATAAGGCAAAGAGAGAACCATGGCGACAAGACATTTTTTATCATTACTTGATCTGACACCCGATGAACTTCATGGCGTTATTAACCGCGCGATTGAATTAAAGCAATCACCGGTGAGTGATGTTTTTGCAGGTAAAGTGTTAGCCATGATCTTTGAGAAGTCGTCGACTCGCACACGCATCTCTTTTGAAGCCGGCATGGCACAACTGGGTGGCAGCGCAATATTTTTATCGCCAAGAGACACACAGCTAGGCCGTGGCGAACCGATTGAAGATAGCGCACGCGTTATTTCATCGATGGTTGATCTTGTAATGGTCAGAACCTTTGCCCACGAGAAAATTGAAACCTTTGCGGCTAACTCAAGCGTACCGGTGATTAATGCATTAACCGATGATCTTCATCCTTGCCAGCTATTAGCGGACATGCAAACCTATATTGAAAAACGCGGCAGCATTAAAGGCAAAACCGTCGCGTGGATTGGTGATGGCAACAATATGTGTCACTCCTATATTAATGCAGCGCGACAATTTGATTTCACATTACGTGTTGCCTGCCCAGTAGGTTTTGAACCTAACGGTGATTTAGTAGCAGCTAATAGTGATCGCGTCACCGTTATGCAAGACCCTAAAGCAGCGGTAGAAAATGCTGACCTTATAGTCACGGACGTATGGGCATCGATGGGCCAAGAAGACGAGCAAGATGATCGCCTAGAAGTGTTTGCACCTTATCAGGTAAATCATGCATTAATGAAAAGCGCAGCGAGTGATGCACTCTTTATGCATTGCTTGCCAGCGCATCGCGGCGAAGAAGTGAGTGCCGAATTATTAGAAGATCCTCAATACAGCGTTGTATGGGATGAAGCTGAAAACCGTTTGCATGCACAAAAAGCGTTAATGGAATTTTTACTCGCGTAATCGGCCCCACATTATTTCAATAAAAACGAACACCTCTATAAATATAAAAGGGCATAAAAATGAAAAACCGTATTATCATAGCACTTATGTTAGTCGCTTTAGCCAGCTGCGCATCACAAGAAACACCAAGAGATGTCGATACAGTTTCATCCGATAAAATTAAAACATTATTCCCTCCTAAAGTCACAAAGGCAGATGAAAAAGGCTTGAGCATTCGATATGCCGAAGTATCAATGGGCTATGATGCTACCTGCAACCCATTTAAATCTTTCAGTGACAAGCTTAACGATTGTAACGAGCTGCCAGAAAGCGTAAAAACCTTAGCCTTAGATCACTGCGAATCATTTGGAAAAAAAGCCGTATTTATGGGCAATAAAACTAATATCGTCCAAATGACCGTTTCAAAGTTTACTTGCCAAGCTAAAGATTAATACTCAATGGCATTCAACGTTAGAGGCATAGCACTCTAACGGCTAAGGCCACTGACTGTTAATTAAAAAAAATCCCTCGTGAGCTATCACGGGGGATTTTTTTATCTCCGAGTATATCGAGAGAAATCAAGAGCA